>NZ_JBIWGG010000006.1:0-440038 GCF_044763415.1 Streptomyces sp. NPDC096048 | reverse complement strand
GTGGGGGCACCCCCTCTGGGGGCACCCCCTCTGGGGGCACCCCCTCTGGGGGCACCCCCTCTGGGGGCACCCCCTCTGGGGGCACCCCCTCTGGGGGCACCCCCTCTGGGGGAGGCGCCCCGCCACGCCGGGCAGCGCGACGCCCCCTCGGCCCCGCGACGCCCCCTCAGCCCCTTCAGCCCCGCAACGCCCTCAACTGATCGAGGAACCACCGCGCCGGAGGCAGCGCCGTCCCCGCCGCCGCCAACCTCTTCGACCGCTCCGCCCGCTCCCCGGCACCGACCGACAACGCCTCGTGCAACGCCTCCGCCGTCCCCGACACGTCGTACGGATTCACCACCACCGCGTCCTCGCCCAGCTCCTCGTACGCCCCCGCCTCCCGGGACAGCACCAGCACGCACCCCTCGTCGGAGACGACCGGCACCTCCTTGGCGACGAGGTTCATCCCGTCCCGGACGGGGTTGACCAGCGCCACGTCCGCCAGCCGGTACGCCGCCAGCGACCGCGCGAAGTCGTCCTTCACATGCAGCACGACCGGCGTCCACCCGGCCGTCCCGAACTCGTCGTTGATCGACTCGGCCACCCGCTGCACCTCGGCCGTGTAGTCCCGGTACACGGCGAGGTCCTGCCGGGAGGGGTAGGCGAAGGCGACGTGCACGACCCGCTCGCGCCACTCGGGCCGCCCGGCCAGCAGCTCCCGGTAGGCCAGCAGCCCTCGCACGATGTTCTTCGACAGCTCGGTCCGGTCCACCCGCACGATCGTCCGGCGCGCGCTCCCGTCAGGGGCCGCCCCGATCTCCGCCCGCAGCGCCGCCATCCGCTCGTCCACGTCGGCCTCGTGCGACCGCTGTCGCAGGAAGTCCGCGTCCGCCCCGAGCCCGTGCACGCCGATCTCCGTGCCGCCGACCCCACCCACCACGGCGTCGCAGCACGCGGTGAACGCGTCCGCCCACCGACGGGTGAGGAACCCGAGCCGGTCGGCGCCGAGCATGCCGCGCAGCACCTGCTCGGCGATGTCGTCCGGCAGCAGCCGGAAGTAGTCGACCGGGGCCCACGGCGTGTGCGAGAAGTGCCCGATCCTGAGGTCCGGCCGCAGCTCGCGCAGCATCCCGGGCACCAGCGTCAGGTGGTAGTCCTGCACGATCGCGACCGCGCCCTCGGCCGCCTCCTCGGCCAGCGCCTCGGCGAAGGCCCGGTTGTAGGCCTCGTAGGAGGCCCACTGCCGCCGGAACTCCGCGTCGAAGACCGGCTCCAGCGGCGTCTGGTAGAGCATGTGGTGCACGAACCACAGCACGGAGTTGGCGATGCCGTTGTACGCGTCCGCGTGCACGTCGGCCGGTACGTCCAGCATCCGTACGCCGTCCTCGCCGACCCCGCGCCGTACCGCCTCGCGGTCGCCGTCGCTCAACGCGGAGCACACCCACAGCGCCCCCGCGTCCGGCCCGATGGCCGACAGTCCGGAGACCAGCCCGCCACCGCCGCGTTTGGCGTGCAGCGAACCGTCCTTGCGCACCTCGTACGAGACCGGCCCCCTGTTGGAGGCGACCACCACCTGAGCAGCACCGAAGCTTGAAGCCATACGCCTCAACCTAGCCCGGCCCCGAAACCCTCAAACGTGCTCGGACGGTGTGGCCGGCTGACTCTCACGCCGCCTTTCGGGTCGCGTACTCCGGGATCTCCGTCATCGGGGGCCGTTCCTCGGTGTCCACGGAGTACGTGCGCGGCTCGAAACCGTCGGCGCCCCGCTCGAACTGGATGAGGGACGGCCGGACCAGGTGGCCGCGGGCCAGCCGGAGCTGGGCGGTGCGGTAGATCGCGGCGGACATGCGGCCCAGCGCCTGGCCGTCCTGGTGCCGGTGCCTGCGGACGCCGACGTCGACCTGGGCGAGGGCGTCCAGGCCCACCAGGTGCAGGGCGTCGACCAGCATGCCCAGCTCGACTCCGTAGCCGACGGGGAAGGGGAGCTGTTCGAGGAGGGAGCGGCGGGCCGCGTACTCGCCGCCGAGCGGCTGGACGAAACCGGCCAGCCGCGGCCAGTGCATGTTGAGCAGCGGACGGGCCATGAGTTCCGTGACCCGGCCGCCCTGGCCGGGGGCGGTGCCGAGGGGCCGGTCGTACATGGCCTTCACGAGGTGCACGTCCGGCTCGGTGAGCAGCGGGCCGACGATCCCGGACACGAAGTCGGCCGAGAACTCGCGCAGGTCCGCGTCGACGAAGCAGACGATGTCGCCGCCGGTGACCAGCAGTGAGCGCCACAGCACCTCGCCCTTGCCCGGCACGGCCGGGACGCGGGGCAGGATCGCGTCGCGGTGCACGACCCGGGCGCCCGCCGCCGCGGCCACCGCCGACGTCCGGTCCCTGGACCCGGAGTCCACGACCACCAGCTCGTCCACGAGCGGCACCCGCTCCATCAGTTCCCGCCGGATCACCGAGACGATGCCGCCGACGGTCGCCTCCTCGTCGAGGGCGGGGAGCACCACGCTGACCGACTGCCCGCCCGCGTGCTTGGCGGCCATGAGCTGCTGGATCGGCCGGTCCGCCACGGACCAGGAGCGTGCGCTCAGCCAGCGCTCGACTTCTTCCAGCACGGTCTCCGGCTCCCTCTGTGATCCATCTCGCGGTTCGGACGACTATCTCAACAGTGATGGACGTCGGTTACAGTCTTGAACAACGCGGGTGACCATCGCATGCCGGGGTCGCCGCGCGAACGACAACTGAAGACCGCTCATCCAGAGGGGCAGAGGGATACGGCCCGTTGAAGCCCCGGCAACCCTCCAGTCGGTTCTTGTCACGCGGACGTGGCGAGGCTCCCGGCTAGGGAAGGTGCCAAATCCGTCTCACGGCGAGATGCGTCGTGAGGAAGATGAGGAGAAAGGGCCTCGCCTCACATGGCTGTGCAGACTGTCGAAAGCACCACCGACACCACCGCTTCCACCCCCTCCGCCGCCTCCCCGGTCGACCTCGGTCCCGCCTCGGCGCTCACCTGCCGCGAGTGCGGCCACCGCGTGCCCCTCGGCCCGGTCTTCGCCTGCGAGGAGTGTTTCGGCCCGCTGGAGATCGCCTACGACTTCTCGGCGTACGACACCGAGGAACTCCGCGAGCGGATCGAAGCGGGCCCCGCGAACATCTGGCGTTACGCCCCGCTGCTGCCCGTCCCCGCCGACGTGGCGGACAAGCCGAACATCAACCCGGGCTGGACCAAGCTGGTCAAGGCCGACAACCTGGCCCGCGAGCTGGGCGTCACCGGCGGTCTGTACGTCAAGGACGACTCCGGCAACCCGACGCACTCCTTCAAGGACCGTGTCGTCGCGCAGGCCATCGAGGCCGCCCGCGCCTTCGGCTTCACCACCCTGTCCTGCTCCTCCACCGGCAACCTCGCGGGTGCCGTCGGCGCCGCCGCCGCCCGCGCCGGCTTCCGCTCCTGCGTGTTCATCCCGCACGACCTGGAGCAGGGCAAGGTCGTCATGGCCGCCGTCTACGGCGGTGAGCTGGTCGGCATCCAGGGCAACTACGACGACGTGAACCGCTTCTGCTCCGAGCTGATCGGCGACCCGGCCGGCGAGGGCTGGGGCTTCGTCAACGTCAACCTGCGGCCGTACTACGCGGAGGGCTCCAAGACCCTCGCGTACGAGATCTGCGAGCAGCTCGGCTGGCGGCTGCCCGACCAGCTCGTCGTCCCGATCGCCTCCGGCTCCCAGCTCACGAAGATCGACAAGGGTCTGCAGGAGCTGATCAAGCTCGGTCTGGTCGAGGACAAGCCGTACAAGATCTTCGGCGCCCAGGCCGAGGGCTGCTCGCCGGTGTCCACCGCGTACAAGGCCGGCCACGACGTCGTACGCCCCCAGAAGCCGGACACCATCGCCAAGTCCCTGGCGATCGGCAACCCGGCCGACGGCCCCTACGTCCTCGACATCGCGCGCCGCACCGGTGGCGCCGTGGAGGACGTGAACGACGAGCAGGTCGTGGACGCGATCAAGCTGCTGGCCCGCACGGAGGGCATCTTCGCGGAGACGGCGGGCGGCGTGACGGTCGGCGTCACGAAGAAGCTGATCGAGGCCGGCCTCCTGGACCCGTCCCTCACCACCGTCGTCCTCAACACCGGCGACGGTCTGAAGACCCTCGACGCGGTGGCCGGCACCGGCCTCACCGCCACCATCCGCCCGAACCTGGACTCCTTCCGAGAGGCTGGCCTCGCATGAGCGTGACCGTTCGCATCCCGACCATCCTGCGCACCTACACCGGCGGCAAGGCCGAGGTCGCCGCCGACGGCGCGAACCTCGGTGAGGTCATCGCCGACCTGGAGAAGAACCACACCGGGATCGCCGCCCGTGTCCTGGACGACCAGGGCAAGCTGCGTCGCTTCGTCAACGTCTACGTCAACGACGACGACGTCCGCTTCGAGCAGGGCCTGGAGACCGCGACCCCGGACGGCGTCGGCGTCTCCATCATCCCGGCGGTCGCCGGCGGCTGACCCGGCCCTCGATTACCTCTGGTAATCACGGTAACGCTCAGTTCATCGAATTGCCCCCTCCGTAAGAGAAGCGGAGGGGGCAATTCCATGTGATTGAGCGCGGTAGAGTTGGGGAACGCGCTCCCGATCGAAAGATCGGAAACCCTGAATTCCTGCCGCCCGCCCGACGAGATGTAGCCAAAGTGTGGGTGTGTTTCGCGGCTTTTGTGCCCTTTGTGTGCCCCGACTTGACCCGAATTCAGGCGAATTCGCGCCACATTCCGGACCGGGTTCGTCCAGATTTCTCGTCCGATTGACCTGTTGCAGACGGCAGTTGGGCAGATACATTCAGCCGCGGTCGACGCGTTCCGGCGCACGCCCCCAGTCGTGGGGGGTGAGGTCTGACCCGGGTCCGCGAAGTGCGGATCTGTGCAAGGGCCAGTAATAGGGGAGTTAGGCATGGCTCAGGGCACCGTCAAGTGGTTCAACGCGGAGAAGGGGTACGGCTTCATCGCGGTCGACGGTGGTGCGGATGTTTTCGTCCACTACAGCGCGATTCAGATGGACGGCTACCGCACCCTCGAAGAAGGCCAGCGGGTCGAGTTCGAGATCTCGCAGGGTCAGAAGGGCCCGCAGGCCGACATGGTTCGCCTCAGCGCCTGAGACGCGCGACCACGGCAAGTCAGCGGTCTTCTCCGAAGGGCCCGCACCCCATGGGGTGCGGGCCCTTCGGTCTGCCCGGAACCCGTGCCGATCCCCGAGAGGCGCTTGCACTCGGCAGGGGCGAGTGCTAATCATTGCGTTAGCACTCTGAAGGTGAGAGTGACAACGAAGGACCGGGTCGGTGAGGCCCGCAGGCCGGGTGGGGAAGGAACCGCCAGGCCGGCGAGCCGTCCGTCGCGGGCGCGGGCGCGGTCCGAAGGAATCACCCCCAGTCCTGGAGGGACCACTTCACATGGCCAAGATCATCGCGTTCGACGAGGAGGCGCGGCGCGGCCTCGAGCGCGGCATGAACCAGCTCGCGGACGCCGTCAAGGTGACGCTCGGCCCCAAGGGCCGCAACGTCGTCCTCGAGAAGAAGTGGGGCGCCCCCACGATCACCAACGATGGTGTCTCCATCGCCAAGGAGATCGAGCTCGAGGACCCGTACGAGAAGATCGGCGCCGAGCTGGTCAAGGAAGTCGCCAAGAAGACGGACGACGTCGCCGGTGACGGTACGACCACCGCGACCGTTCTCGCCCAGGCCCTGGTCAAGGAAGGCCTGCGCAACGTCGCCGCCGGTGCCAACCCGATGGCCCTGAAGCGCGGTATCGAGAAGGCCGTCGAGGCCGTCTCCGCCGCCCTGCTGGAGCAGGCGAAGGACGTCGAGACCAAGGAGCAGATCGCCTCCACGGCCTCCATCTCCGCCGCCGACACCCAGATCGGCGAGCTCATCGCCGAGGCCATGGACAAGGTCGGCAAGGAAGGCGTCATCACCGTCGAGGAGTCCCAGACCTTCGGTCTGGAGCTGGAGCTCACCGAGGGTATGCGCTTCGACAAGGGCTACATCTCGGCGTACTTCGCCACCGACATGGAGCGTATGGAGGCGTCGCTCGACGACCCGTACATCCTGATCGCCAACTCCAAGATCGGCAACGTCAAGGACCTGCTGCCGCTCCTGGAGAAGGTCATGCAGTCGGGCAAGCCGCTGCTGATCATCGCCGAGGACGTCGAGGGCGAGGCCCTGTCGACCCTGGTCGTCAACAAGATCCGCGGCACCTTCAAGTCCGTCGCCGTCAAGGCCCCGGGCTTCGGCGACCGCCGCAAGGCGATGCTCCAGGACATCGGCATCCTCACGGGTGGTGAGGTCATCTCCGAGGAGGTCGGCCTCAAGCTGGAGAACGCCACGCTCGACCTCCTGGGCAGCGCGCGCAAGGTCGTCATCACCAAGGACGAGACCACGATCGTGGACGGCGCCGGCTCGGCCGACCAGGTCCAGGGCCGGGTCAACCAGATCCGCGCCGAGATCGAGAACAGCGACTCGGACTACGACCGCGAGAAGCTCCAGGAGCGCCTGGCGAAGCTGGCCGGCGGCGTGGCCGTCATCAAGGCCGGTGCCGCCACCGAGGTCGAGCTCAAGGAGCGCAAGCACCGCATCGAGGACGCCGTTCGCAACGCGAAGGCGGCCGTCGAGGAGGGCATCGTCGCCGGTGGTGGCGTGGCCCTGCTCCAGGCCTCCCAGGTCTTCGAGAAGCTGGAGCTGTCGGGTGACGAGGCGACCGGCGCCAACGCCGTGAAGCTCGCCCTGGAGGCCCCGCTGAAGCAGATCGCCGTCAACGGTGGTCTCGAGGGCGGCGTCGTCGTGGAGAAGGTCCGCAACCTGACCGTCGGCCACGGCCTGAACGCCGCGACCGGTGAGTACGTCGACATGATCGCCGAAGGCATCATCGACCCGGCGAAGGTGACCCGCTCTGCCCTGCAGAACGCCGCCTCCATCGCCGCGCTGTTCCTCACCACCGAGGCCGTCATCGCCGACAAGCCGGAGAAGGCCGCCGCGGGCGGCGCTCCGGGCGGCATGCCGGGCGGTGACATGGACTTCTGATCGACCCCGGTCGATCACCGTCCTTCACACCGAGGGCGGCACCCCCTGTTACGGCAGGGGGTGCCGCCCTCGGGCGTTTCCCGCGTCCGGCCCACCGGCGCACCCGCGGTGTGCCGTGGATCACGCCGGGTCGGGGGCCGCGGGCGGAATGGCCACGAGGGGTGCGTCCGTTGTCGTGGAGGCACGTTTCATGCATACGCACATACCAACCGGTACCCCCCCCAGGAGCCCACACGTGACCGTCACCGCCCCCGACGCCGCCTCGCGCGCCGCCCGGATCCTCGCCCGCCCGGCCACCCTCAACGGCCTGACCGTGCCGAACCGCATCGCGATGGCGCCGATGACCCGGATGTTCTCGCCGGGCGGCGTCCCCGGCGAGGACGTGGTCTCGTACTACTCCCGCCGCGCCGCCGCCGGTGTCGGCCTGATCGTCACCGAGGGCACGTACGTCGGCCACGACTCGGCCGGGCAGAGCGACAGCGTCCCGCGCTTCCACGGCGAGGAGCAGCTGGCCGGCTGGGCGAAGGTGGCCGAGGCGGTGCACGCGGCGGGCGGCACGATCGTGCCGCAGCTGTGGCACATCGGCATGGTCCGCAAGCAGGGCGAGCCCCCCTTCGCGGACGCCCCCGCAGTCGGCCCCTCCGGCCTGCGCATCGGCGAGGACCAGGTCACCGGCAAGGCGATGACCCAGCGCGACCTGGACGACGTCATCGGCGCCTTCGCCGAGGCCGCCGCCGACGCCGAGCGCATCGGCTTCGACGGCGTGGAGCTGCACGGCGCCCACGGCTACCTCCTCGACCAGTTCCTGTGGGCGGGCACCAACCGCCGCACCGACGCCTACGGCGGCGACCCCGTCTCCCGCACCCGCTTCGCCGCCGAGATCGTGGTCGCCGTACGGGAGAGGGTGTCGCCCGAATTCCCGGTCATCTTCCGCTACTCCCAGTGGAAGCAGGACGTCTACGGCGCCCGTCTCGCCGAGACCCCCGAGGAGCTGGAGGCGATCCTCGCCCCGCTCGCCTCGGCCGGCGTCGACGCCTTCCACGCCTCCACCCGCCGCTACTGGCGCCCCGAGTTCGACGGCTCCGACCTCAACCTCGCCGGCTGGACCAAGAAGCTCACCGGCAAGACCGCCATCACCGTCGGCTCGGTCGGCCTCGACGGCGACTTCACCAAGGCCTTCCAGGGCCAGGGCGCCCCGATCGGCAGCCTCGACAACCTCCTCGACCGCATGGAGCGCGACGAGTTCGACCTCGTCGCCGTCGGCCGCGCGCTGCTCCAGGACCCGCGGTGGGCCGAGAAGGTCCTCGCCGGGAACTTCGACGCGCTCGCCCCGTACGACGCGGCCTCGCTGAAGACCCTGAGCTGACCCGGCCCGGTCCCCACGCGCACCGCGGCGTAAAGTCCGTGGGATCACCAACTACTGCCGTACGTACGTTCCGCGGCGTCCAGTGAGGGAGTGATCCATGACGAATCCCGAGGTCCCGGACCCCGTGGTGCGCACCGCCGCCGGTTCGGTGCGCGGGCGGGCGGAGGACGGCCTGACCGTCTTCCGCGGCATCCCGTTCGCCGAACCGCCCGTGGGCGAGGCCCGGTTCGCCGCCCCCCGTCCCGTCCGCCCCTGGGCCGGTATACGTGAGGCGTACGCCTTCGGCCCGCCGCCCCCGCAGGACATGGGGGTCGCGGGCCCGCCCGGCGCCCTCCCCGAGGGCGACGACTGGCTGACGGTCAACATCTGGACCCCCGTGCCCGACCCAGCGGCCCGCCGCCCGGTGATGGTGTGGATCTACGGCGGCGCCTACAAGCTTGGCCACTCCGGCAGTCCCGGTTACGACGCCCGCCGCATCGCCGAGGACGGCGACCTCGTCGTCGTCACCCTCAACTACCGCGTCGGCATGGAGGGCTTCGCCCACATCGAGGGCGCCCCCGCCAACCGGGGCCTGCTCGACCAGGTGGCAGCGCTGGAGTGGGTGCGGGACAACATCGCGGCGTTCGGCGGCGACCCGGACCTGGTCACGGTCTTCGGCGAGTCGGCGGGCGCCGGTTCCGTCGCCTCCCTGCTCGCCATGCCCCGCGCGGCCGGACTCTTCCACCGGGCCATCGCCCAGAGCGTGCCGGGCACCTTCTTCTCCGACGCTCTCGCCCGGGACGTCGGCACCGTCCTCGCCGCCGAGCTGGGCCTGCGCCCCACCGTCGCCGACCTGGCGGCCGTGGACCCGGCCGAACTGGTCAAGGCGGGCCAGACCCTCGCGCCCCGGATGCCCCAGTACGTGGACCGCTGGGGACAGGCCGCGCCCACGGTCACCCCGTACTCGCCGGTCGTCGACGGCGACGTCCTGCCGGTCACGCCGTGGCAGGCGCTGGCGTCCGGCGCGTCCCGGGACGTCGACCTGATAGTCGGCCACAACCGGGACGAGAACCGCCTGTTCACCGCCATGGCGGGCAAGCTCGGCCAGATCGGCGACGAGCGCGCGAGCAAGGCGCTGCGGCTGTACGCGCCGGGCGGCGAGGCGGCCTACCGCGCCGCGTACCCCGATGCTTCCGCGAACGACCTGTACGAACGCGTCCAGACCGACTGGCTGTTCGCCATGCCGTCCCTGCACCTGGCCGAGGCGCACCTCTCGGGCGGCGGCCGGTCCCACGTCTACGAGCTGACCTGGTCCGCGCCGGGCAGCGGCGGCGCCCTCGGCGCGTGCCACGCCCTGGACGTGCCCCTTCTCTTCGGCACCTTCCAGGCCGACCTCGGCCTGCTCCTGTTCGAGGGCGCGGCGCCCTCGGCGGAGGCGCTGGCCCTGTCGTCCCGCTTCCGCTCGTCCTGGACGTCCTTCGCCCGCACCGGCGACCCCGGCTGGCCCGCGTACGACACGGAACGGCGCCTGGTCCAGGTCCTGGACGCGGAGCCGGTCGTGACGCCGTACCCGGAGGAGGCGTCGCGGCGGTTGTGGGAGGGGTACGAGTTCGCTGCGCTGCCTCTGCTGGGGTGAGGCCGTAGGGGCCGCCCGCTTCTTTGCCAGTGTCGTGCTTCCGCGACCCGAGTAAAGGGCGCTGCGCGTCGGCTGCGCCGATCGGCCTGCGGCCGACCCTTGACTCGGGTCGCTCCAGCACGGGTGAGAAGCGAGCGGGCGGCCCGGGGAAAGTGGTGGCCCGGGTACGTCGGTCCCGTACGTGGGCTGCCCAGTGCCCCGGCGTGCGGGAGCGCGCTCGCGCCTCACATGCACGCCGGGCCGTCTCGGCGGCCTTCGGCGGGTGGTCTCCGAGATCGAGGACACTTGGGCCCGAAGTGTCCTCGGTTTTGGAGAGGGGGGTGGGGGCCTCCGTAGCAACGGTCACTTGCTGGCCGGGGCTGCCTTGAGGTCGCTGACGAAGGCCGCCCAGGCGTCAGCCCGGAAGAGGAGGTTCGGGCCGTGGGGGTTCTTGCTGTCGCGGACGGGGACGACAACCGTGCGGCCGACGGCTACCTCCAGGCAGTTGCCGCCGCTGCCCCCGCTGTAGCTGGACTTGCGCCAGTCCAGGTGGTGCTCAGGGATGGTCCTCATGGCCGTAATCCTGCGCCATCGCCTCGACCATGGCCAGGGAGTTCTTCGGGGACAGGGAACAGGCTGAGAGGAGGTCGTACGTGTGCCGCTGGTAGCGCACGACAGCGGGCTCGTCCTCCAGCCGCCCGGTGCCGACACCCTCGAAGTACACCAGCGGTGGCGCGTCCTCGAAGTCCATCAGTTTGATGGCGCCTTCCAGTGAGGCATGCGCTCCCGCCTCGAACGGCAGCACCTGCATGATGATCCGGTTCCTGCTGATCAGGCCGACGATGTGGCCGAGTGCCTCGGCCATCACCTCACGGCCCCCGGTCATCCGACGCAGCGCGGCCTCGTCCAGTACGACCCACAACAGAGGCTCTGTTGGATCGTCGAGGAGGCGGGTCCGTTCCATCCGGGCCGTCACCAGCTCCTCGATCACCTCGCTCGGCGCCGTGGGTTGGTAGGCACGGCAAACCGCCCTGGTGTACGCGGGCGTTTGCAGCAGGCCGGGGATCAGCAGGGGTGCGTACTCCCTGATCTCCGTGGCGGTCGCCTCCGCCTCCGCCGCCTCGGCGAAGTGCTCGGGATACTTCGACTTCGCCGAAGCCGCGCAGTTGCGCTGGAAGAAGTCCTCCGTCCCGAGGGCCTCGTCCAGCAGGCGTGCGTACTCCGGCTGCATCCTGCGCGTACCGGACTCCAGCTGGCCGATGAACGAGCCGCTGACGAACAGCCGCCCGCCCAGTTCCTCCTGGCTCAGCCCGGCCTTCTCGCGGGCGTGCCGTAGCTCGGCGCCCAGCAGGGCGCGGGGGGACGAGGCGGGGTCGAGGTCTTTCGGTCCAGGCATGGCAACGGAACTCCCGGTCGTACAACGAGGGTTGTTGGGGCGCCCTGTATGGCCAGGTTAGAGCCGCGCCGGACACGCTGTGTCGTGAATCACGAACTCAGCGTGGAGGTGGGAGAACGTGCGGTCGACCGAAGAAGTCGTCGAGTCCCTGCGGCAGGCCCTCGTGGACGTCGGCATCGTGCTGCCGTCCCTGTGCGTCGATCCGGTGACCGGCGCGAGCGAGGAGCCGTTCGCGTTGGTCGAGTTGGGGCGTTGCAACGTGCGGGTCGCCGAGCGCCTGGCGTCGGTGGTGCGGGGTGAGCGGCCGCCGGTGGGCGCGCATGCCGTGGACGCGCGGGACGGGCGTGTGGGGGAGGTGATGGGGCACGTCGGCGGCAGCGTGCGACTGCGCCCGGTCGCCGGTGGCCGGGAGTGGGACTGCCCGCAGGCCTCGCTGGCGGCCGCGCGGCCCGAGCAGCTGATGCGGGCCCGGCTGCGCCGGACCAACCACGAGAGCGTGCGGCCCTAGTCCGGCGCGACGATGCGTTCGACCGCCGCCGCCACCAGCGCGTCCCGCTCCTCCGGGGTGAAGACGTCCGGCAGGGTCAGCTGTTCGACGATCAGCCAGTTGAGGGCGAGGTAGAGCAGCTTGACGGCCATGGCGTCGCCCGGGAGGCCGGACGCCTCGTGGTAGGAGACGTTGGCGGCGACGTCGGCGCGGATACGCTCGGTGAGGACGGCGCGCAGGCCGGGGCGGCGGGTGGCCTCCAGGCGGAGTTCCAGCAGGGCGAGGTAGCCGGTGCGGAACGAGGCGATGCGGTCGACCAGTTCGCGCATCAGGGTGACGTAGGTGTCCCGGTCGCGGCCGGCCGTGCGCTGGCGGGCGATCGTGGCCTCGTCGGGGTGGAGCCGCTCGTAGACGCGGGCGCCGGCCTGGGTGAGCAGGTCGTCGCGGTTGGCGAAGTAGTTGGACGCGGTGCCGCCCGGGACGGCGGCCTCCGTGTCCACCGCCCGGAAGGTCAGGCCCCGGGCGCCCTCCCTGGCCAGTACCTCGATCGCCGCGTCGACGAGGGCGGCGCGACGCTCGTCGTTCCTTCTCACCATGGGGTGACACTCCACGTGTAGTACGCTCAGACCACTCCAGGCAGAGTACTACGAGTTCGGTGTGCGGAGGCCTCAGATCCCGCCCATCGGCTCGATGTCCACCCGGACCGGGGTGCCCCACACCCGCAGCACCTCGTAGTCGGTGAACTCCTGGACCAGCCGGTAGGCCATGGCGGCGCGGGGCGCGCGCAGTTGGGCCGCGATGTACAGCTCCGCCTCGCGGCGGTCGCGGCGCGGGGTGCCGCACAGCTGCCACGCCTGCCCGTTCCACAGCTCGGGCAGCCAGCGCTGCTGGGGCTGCGGCCGCTCGCCCCGGACGCCGTAGCGGGACTGGACCGGCTCGGTGGCGGGCCGGGCCGGGAGCGGGCCGCCGTTGTACTCGGCGCGGCGGGCGGAGCGGCGGCGGGTCTCGCACAGGAGGCAGAGGTCGGGGGCGGCCTTGTCGACCGGGCCGTTCGGGTGCTCGGGGCAGCGGGTGCTGGGGGCCGTCGTCGAGACGCTCTCCTCCAGCTGGTCCATCGCGCGCTTGAGGTCCGCGCGGACCTCGTGCAGCTTGGCGTCCGGCGTGTCGGCGGTCAGGGCCTCGCCGTGCTCACCGAGGAGACGCAGGGCGCGGCCCAGGGCGGTCAGCTGGGCGTGGTTCATGCTCCCCAGAGTCGCACACGGCCCGCTCGGCGCCGTCGCCCAAGCCGAAGAAGTAGGTCGCCGCGAAGCCGACCACGTACCCGGTGAGCAGCCCGCCGCCGTACACCCCCGCCGTCACCGCCCAGCCTCCGCCGCCCGCGAGGAGCGGGAACAGCGCCCAGCCCGACGGGCCGATGGCCGTCGCCCCCACGCCGGTGCCGAGCATCGCGAACATGCCCACGAAGGCGCCGCCCGCCGCCCCGCCCACGCAGGCGGTGAGGAAGGGGCGGCCGAGGGGGAGGGAGACGCCGTAGATCAGGGGCTCGCCGACGCCGAGCAGGCCGGCCGGGAGCGCGGACCTGATCGTCGTACGGAGGGACGTGTCGTGGCGCAGGCGGACGTAGACCGCCGCCGCCGCGCCGACCTGGCCCGCGCCCGCCATGGCCAGGATGGGGAGCAGAACGGTGTGGCCCTGTTGCTCGATGAGGGTGGTGTGGATGGGGATGAGGGCCTGGTGGAGGCCCAGCATCACCAGGGGGAGGAAGAGGCCGCCGAGGACCAGGCCGGCCAGGGCGCCCGTCGTCGTCAGGAGCCAGTCGGCCGCCGTGCCGATGGCGGTGGCGACCTCGCCGGCCGCGTACATGAGGACGTAGAGGGTGACCAGGCCGGAGACCAGGACCGTCAGGGTCGGGGTGAGCAGGACGTCCAGGGTGCCGGGGAGGCGGGCGCGGCACCACTTCTCGACGTACGTGCCGAGCAGCGCGGCGGCCAGTGCGCCCAGGACGCCGCCCTGGCCGGGGGCGAGGGCGGCGCCGAACGCGGTCACCTTCGCCACTCCGGGGTAGACGACGACGGCGGCGACCGCGCCGCCCAGCACGGGCGTGCCGCCGAACTCCTTCGCCGTGTTGTGGCCGACGAACACCGCGATCAGCGCCATGAAGGCGGAGGAGAGGGCGGCCAGGGCGGGCGTGATGCCGGGGAGCCAGCGCAGGTTCGTCAGCAGTCCCGCGATGCCCGCGACGATTCCGCAGCCGATCAGGGCGGGGATGAGCGGGACGAAGATGTTCGCGACGCGGCGCAGGGACGACTTGAGCGGGGTCGCGTTGCGCTGCTTCTGCCGTGCCCTCAGTTCCGCGCCGCGCAGGGCGAGGGCGTCCGCCGTGCCGACGGGAGCGTCCGCCGTGCCGAGGGGGTCGTCCGCAGCGCCGGCGGGAGCGTCCGCAGCGCCGCCCCCGCCGGCCGTCAGCAGCGCCTCGAACGCCTCCGTCACCCGGCCGACCACCCCGGGGCCCAGCACCACCTGGTACGAGTCGCCGTCCTCCACCACCCCGAGCACGCCGGGCAGCGCCCGCAGCGCCTCGTCGTCCACCCGGGTGCGGTCGGCCAGGCCCAGGCGCAGACGGGTCATGCAGTGGGCGACGGAGATGACGTTCGCGGCGCCGCCGACCAGGGGGAGCAGCGCGGCGGCCGTGGCGTGGGGGGTGTCCTTGTGCACCCCCCGAGCGTGCGGTCAGCCCTTCGCCGCCGCCAGCGCGGCGCGCAGGTGGCCGCCGGAGTCCTCCAGAAGGCGGGCGGCCGTCGGGCCGTCCACATCGGCCAGCAGGGTCAGGATCGCGTGCTTGACCTCGCCGTCGGTGGCGGTCAGGGCGCGCTCGATCTCGTCGTCGGCGGCACCGGTGGCGAGCGCGACGATGCGGCGCGAGCGGGCGCGCAGCTTCTCGTTGGAGGCGCGGACGTCCACCATGAGGTTCCCGTAGGTCTTGCCCAGGCGGATCATCGTGATCGTCGACAGCATGTTCAGGACCAGCTTCTGGGCCGTACCGGCCTTCAGGCGGGTGGAGCCGGTGATCAGCTCGGGCCCGGTGACGACCTCGATGCCGTGCTCGGCGGCGGCGGCCAGGGCACTGCCCCGGTTGCACGCCAGCCCGACGGTCAGGGCCCCCCGCGCGCGGGCGTGCTCGACGGCGCCGACGGCGTACGGCGTGCGGCCGGAGGCGGAGACGCCGACCACCGCGTCGTCCGCGGTCAGGCCGAGGGCGTCCAGGTCGGCGCGGGCCAGCTCGGCGGAGTCCTCGGCGCCCTCGACGGAGGCGACCATGGCGTCCGGGCCGCCCGCGATGAGGCCGACGACCTGTCCGGGTGCGGTGTTGAAGGTGGGCGGGCACTCGGAGGCGTCCAGCACGCCTAGGCGGCCGGCCGTACCGGCGCCCGCGTAGACCAGCCGTCCGCCGCGCGCCATCCGGGCGGCGATCGCGTCGACGGCGGCGGCGATCTCGGGCAGCCGCTCGGCGACGGCGACGGGCACGGCGGTGTCCTCGCCGTTCATGACGCGCGCGATGTCGAGGGTGGGCATCTGGTCGATCTCGGCCAGGTCAGGGCGGAATGCCTCGGTGGTGAGGCTCTCCAGCTGAGAACGGAGGTCAGGGTGATGGGGGGTTGCAGTCATGAGGATGCGGCCCTTTTCAACTTCCGGTGGCTGTACATACCTAGGGGCGCGGGGACTGCGCGACCAGCCACACCGCGGCCCGCAGCCACCCACAAAGCTCAACCCCTACGGTCTCCCGCGCACTCCATGCCGATGAGCCAATGCCTCGTAAGACGCCGCCAGAGCCGGCGCCGCCGACTCGTACGTCCGCTGCGCCACCCCCACGAACAGACAGTCCACCACCAGCAGCTGACTGGTCCGCGACGACATCGCCGCCGGCCGCAGCTCGCTCTCCCGCGACGTGGACGTGGTCAGCACGTGGTCGGCGTACTGCGTGACGGGGCTGTCGGGGCGGCCGGTGACGGCGACGGTCGTCGCGCCGCGTTCGAAGGCGACCCGCAGCGGTTCGATGACGTCCCCCGTCGAACCGGAGTGCGTGATGGCGAGGGCGACGTCCCCGGCGCGCAGCTGCACCGCGTTGGTGACGGCGAGGTGCGGATCGCTGGGGGCGTGGGCTATGAGCCCTATGCGCAGGAGCTTCTGGGTGAGGTCCTGCGCGACCAGCCCGGACGCGCCGATGCCGTACACGTCGGTGCGGCGGGCGGCGGCGAGTGCGGCGACGGCCGCACCGAGCTGGACGGTGTCCAGGGCGGCGGCGGTGTCGGCGAGGGTCTGCTGCTCGTCGTAGGCGAGCTTGGCGACGACGTCGGCGATCGGGTCGTCGACCGCGATGTCGGTCGTGATGGCGGGCGCGCGGCCGGACTGCTGCTGGGCGGCGAGTCCGGCGAGCGCGAGGCGCAGGTCGCGGTAGCCGGGGTAGCCGAGCAGCCGGGCGGTGCGCACGACGGTCGCCTCGCTGGTGCCGGTCAGCTCGGCGAGGCCGGTAACCGTGAGGGCCGCGCAGCCGGCCGGGTCGCCCGCGACGGCCTCGGCGACCCGCTGCATGGAACGGGTCATCGACGGCGCCAGCGTGCGCACCTTGGCCGCGAGGGCGGCGGGCGCGGGCGGCGCGCCGCCGCTTCCGGCGCCCCGGCGGCCACCGGTGCTACCGGTCGCACTGCCGCCGCCCGCGCGGCCGAAAGTTTCCTTCACTTCATCGGTCACTCATGAAAGATATTTTCGTTTCGGTCCGCGGGTCAAGAGTGCGCACAATGGGTGCATGGACCCCATCAGCCCCCTGGAGCAGGCGCTGCACGCCGCGCGCGCCCTCGTGCTCGCCGACCTGGTGGCGGGCCAGGTCGCCGAGCCGGACGTCGTGTCGCTGGTCGAGGAGTCCGTCGTGCAGCGGCGCTGGTGGGTCGAGCAGTGGCCCGAGGGCGTGGAGTTCGTGGCCGGGCTGGTCGCGCAGGACGTGCAGGACGCCCTGCTGGAGCGGTACGGCCGCTGGCCGCTGTGCCCGGTGTGCGGCTCCGGTGACCCGCACGCGCTGGACGTGGAGCCCGAACTCGGCCCCGACCCGCACTGGGTGTGCGGCAAGGCGGGCGTCAAGGTCGCGGCGGTCGGCTCACTGGGCTCGGCCATCGGCGGCCCGCGGACGTGATGAGGACGACCCGGTGACCGTCTACATCGACCCGCCGACCTGGCCGGGCCACGGCCGCATGTGGTCGCACCTCGTCAGCGACGTCTCCTACGCCGAACTGCACTCGTTCGCCGCGACGCTGGGCGTGCCGCGCCGCGCCTTCGAACGCGACCACTACGACGTCCCCGCCCAGCGGTATGCCGACGCCGTGTCCGCCGGCGCGCGGGAGGTCAGCAGCCGCGAGGTGGTGCGGCTGCTGCACGGGGCGGGGCTGCGACGCAGAAAGAGCGGGACTCAGCCGCGCGGGCCCCGCAGCTCGTAGGCGAGCTGCTCCTCGTCCCCGGCGACCCGGGTGAAACCGGCGCGGACGATCACGGCCTGGGAGGCGAGGTTGGCGTGCTCGGTCGTCGCGAACACCGACGTCACCTCCTCGCGGGCCAGCGCCCACGCGGACAGTGCCCGCAGGCCCTCGGTGGCGTAGCCGTGGCCGCGGGCGGCCTCGGCGAGGTCGTAGCCGATCTCCACCCGGCCGTCCTCGTCCGGCGCTCCGTGGAAGCCCATGCCGCCGACCGCGCGGCCGTCCTCGCGGCGCACGAGTGCGAACACGCCCCACTCCGGCCGGTGCACCCCCGCCTCGTACGCCTTCAGCAGCATTCCGGCGGCGTCCCGCGTGCCCTGGAACGGGCCGCCCTCGACCCACTCGAAGCCCCCGTCGCCGCCCGCGGCCAGGTCGGTGGCGGCGGCGGGCGTGACGCCCTGGAGGGTGAGGCGCTCGGCCTCGATCACCAGGTTGTTGCGCCAGCGCCACTCGGTCACCGGGGCGCGCCCGGGCAGTTCGCCGCGGCCGGTGGCCCACAGCAGGGTGCGCCAGGGGTCGGCGCCGGGCCGGACGTGCGGGAAGATCCGGGCGAGGACGTCCGCGCACAGTTCGGCGGGCGGCTCGTAGGCCAGCCCGAGTCCCTCGGCGATGTCCTGCGTGTGCGCGAGGACCTCGGTGACGCCCATGGCGGCGAAGCCCTCGCGGTTCGCGCTGCGGAAGGGGTACGGGTGGAAGGCGCGGATCTCCCGCGGGGTGGTGCGGAGGGTGGCGGCGAGCAGCGCGCCGGTCGTCTCGATGACGTGCAGGACGCCCTCGTTGTCCGTGCCGTCGTCGAGGGTGATCTCGAAGGGGACGTAGGCCTCGGTGGCGCGTCCGGCGAGCTGGCCCGCGTAGGCGATGAGGTCGCTCGCGATGTGCTCCGCCGTGTTTCGGCAGCTCCACTCCAGCTGCCCGGCCGGTGCCGCCTCCCAGTCCCGGTCCGTCGCCGTCCGCAGCAGCGCGACGGCGCCCGCGACGGCCTCTTCCACCTGTTCCCCACCCATGCTCCGCATGCCGGGCAGGCTACGGGGCCGGGCTGTCCCCGAGCGACAGCATTTCCAGCTCACCGGTGAGGTTGTAGCGGGCGGTCGCCTCCCACTCGCGGCGCCCGTGCGGGGTGTGGAACAGCCGGGGCAGGTCGAGGAGTCGGCGGAGCACCGCGGCCCTGCCCTCGCGGAAGGCGTCGTTCGGCACGAAGTGGTACTCCTCGCGGACGGCCGCCGTGTACGCGGCGTACGCCGACGGCGGCGAGGCGAGGACCGCCAGGTCCGCGTCGCACAGCACCTGCCCGTTCCGGTCGTCGCCGGCCGGGTCGTGGCCGACGGTGAGGCGGACCAGCCGGGCCACCTCGGCGGTCTTCTCCGCCGGAACACCGGCCTCGGGCAGGGCGCGCTCGGCGAGGCGGGCCGAGCGCTCCTCGTTCTCGGAGCGGTCGGGGAGGTAGACGGCGTCGTGGAACCAGGCGGCGAGGCGTACGGCGTCGGCGTCGTCGGCGTACGCCTCCAGTACGTCGATGTGGTCCAGGACCGCCGCCAGGTGGGTGAGCGTGTGGTAGCGCCGCTGGGGCTCCTGCCAGCGGGCCAGCAGGTTGTCGGCGTAGGGCGCGGGGTCGGGACCGGGGGCCCCGGCGGACGCGGCACCGGGTGCGGTGGTTCCCGCCAGGGCGCGGGCGAAGCGAGAGCGCAGGGCGTCTGGGTCGGCCATGGGTACATTCTTCCAGATAACGTTCGTGATAGCTTCTAACTGAAGTGTCGGCGTTCCCGGCGGGCGGGCTGGGCGAAGGGCGAAAGGCGGCGGGCGGACATGCCGGAGGCGCGCACCAGCACCCCGCGCGAGCGCTACCGCTCCCAGGTGCGTGCGGAGATCAAGGAACACGCCTGGGAGCAGATCGCCACGGCGGGCGCGTCCGCGCTGTCGCTCAACGCGATCGCCAAGCGGATGGGCATGAGCGGACCCGCGCTCTACCGCTACTTCGACGGCCGCGACGAGCTGATCACGGAACTCGTCCGGGACGCCTACCGCAGCCAGGCCGACACCTTCCGGGCGGCCGCCGAGGCCGGGGCCGACCTGGCCGGCCTCGCGCACGCCCTGCGCGCCTGGGCCCTGGACGACCCGCAGCGCTACTTCCTCGTCTTCGGCACCCCCGTCCCCGGCTACCGGGCGCCCGGTGACATCACCGAGATCGCCGCCGAGACCATGGCGGTCATCGTCGACGCCTGTGCCGCGCTGCCGTCCGCACCGGCGCCGGACGGCGCCGCCGGTGCGTTCGACGCGCATCTGGAGACCCACCGGCGGTGGGCGGGCGACCACCCGGCGCCCTCCGCCGCGCTCCACCGGGCCCTGTCCTTCTGGTCCCGGCTGCACGGCGTCCTCTCCTTGGAACTCGCCGGTCAGTTCACCGGCATGGGATTCGACCCCGCCCTTCTCTTCGCCGCCGAACTGGAGGACCTGCTCGGGTCCTAACGTGGAGCCATGACGACTCCCGCAGACGTGTACGACGTACGTGACCCCGAGCTGCCCGGCCGGCTGCTGATCCTCGAACGCGACGAACTGGTGCCCCTGTTGCGCTCCCGTGCGGACGCGGACTTCGCGCTGCCGGTGGCCGCGTGTCCGGGCTGGACCGTGCGGGACGTGCTGGCGCACTGCTCCAGCGCGCTGATCCGGGTCGTGGAGAACCGCTTCGAGGACGGGGTGTTCTCCCCCGCCTCCAACGACCGCGACATCGCCGACCGCGCCGACTGGACCAACGCCCAAGTCCTCGACGAACTGGAACGCGGCATGACCGAGGCCGGCCCGGTGATCGGCCGCGCGGGCGGTGCCCTGGACGCGATCGCGCTGGGCGAATGGGTCCACGCGGGTGATGTGCGGGTGGCCCTCGGCGAGCCGGGTGCGTACGCCGGGCCCGGCCTGCCGGACGCGCTCGCGCTGCTCGGCACGCTCACCCGCGACCGCGGTCACGTGCCGCTGCACGCCGACCTCGACGACGTGGACGAGCCGCTGAAGCTGGGCGAGGTGAGCGGTGAGCGGCCGCCGGGGCGGTTCATCGGGGACGCCGCCACCCTCGTACGGCTGTACGCGGGCCGATCCGTGGACGACGCGGCCGGGTACGAGCTGGCCGGGGTGAAGGCGGAGGAGCTGAACCTCTTCGGCGGCTGAGGGCGCCCGACCGAGGGCGAGGGGGACCCCTGGCCTGCCATCGGGGCGTAGTCTTGGATTGGACTAGACCTGTAGCAGGCCGACGAATGGGGTCCCATGAGCAAGCGTGCAGTCCTGGAGGTGATCGCCCTCGACGTCGAGGACGCGGTCGCCGCCCAGGCCGGAGGCGCGGATCGCCTCGAACTGGTCACCGACATGGCGGCCGACGGACTCACCCCGTCGGCCGAGACCGTCGCCGCGATCCGCGCCGCCGTCGACATCGACGTACGGGTGATGCTGCGGCTCGCGGACGGGTTCGCCGCCGGGGACGTCGAGCGGCTGACGCGGGTCGCCGCGGAGATGCGGGAGGCCGGGGCCACGCAGTTCGTGCTCGGGTTCCTCGACGCGGACGGTGACGTGGACCTGGGCGCGGTGGAGCGGGTCGCCGGGGTGCTGGACGGGTGCCGGTGGACGTTCCACCGCGCGATCGACCGCGCCTCGAACCGGGACGCCCTGCGCAAGCAGCTCGCGGACTTCCCGGGCCTGGACACGTATCTGACGGCGGGGTCGGCCGACGGGGTGGACGACGGGCTGCCGCTGCTGCTCGCCGAGGCGCGACGGCGGGGCGAGCCCGGGTACGAGCAGCAGCTGCTGGTCGGCGGCGGCCTGCGGCTGGACCACGTACCCGGGCTGCTGGACGCGGGGATCGACGGCTTCCACATCGGCGGGGCGGCGCGGCCCTCCGGGTGGGACGGGCCGGTTTCGGCGGCGGCGGTGGGGGAGTGGCGGCGGGTGCTGGGGGAGTGAGCGGCTAGGACCCTTCACTGCCGATGTCCCGTACCAGGGTCAGGAAGTGGGCCAGCAGACCGACGTCCCGGGCCTTGCGCCACCAGTGGCTGCGGCCGGTGAGCCAGACGCTGCCGTCGTCGAAGGTGAAGCGGACGCCGTGGTGCTTCGGCCAGTAGCCGCCCTTGCTGCCCGGGTAGGGGAGTCGGCGGCTGTATTCGCCGACACACCACGCGTCGCTGTCCGAGTAGCGCAGGAAGCCGCACTCCCGGGTGCTGACCCAGCGGATCCCGTACGTGGTGACGAGCAGGTACGTGGGGCCCCGCAGGGCGTCCGGGTACGGATCGGGCCTCACCTTGCCCGTCTTCGGGTCGCTCCCGAAGGTCACCAGGATCTTCTCGTCGTCCTCCATGGTGTGCTGGGCGACGTAGTGCTCGATCAGCGGCCGGTGCAGGTAGGGCGTGATGCAGAAGGACGCTCGGATCCTCGTCTGCTCGGCGAGGGCGATGACGCGTTCCGCGAGCCGCTCGGTGGCGTCCGTGCCGGGGCGGGCGGCCCCCTGAGCAGCCGACCCCGGTTCGTAGATGTACATGTTGACGGCCTGGTAGACCGTCGCCGCGTCGTGGGCGTTCCCGTGCATGACGACATGCCGGGAGCCCGGGTCGCTCGGCGGGGTCGCCACCGTCAGTCCCGGTGGAAGTGCTGGTCCCGGGCCGCCTGGTAGGCCCGGCCCTCGTCGCGGACGTCGGCGGTCATCGTGATGCGCTGCACGCGGACCCGGTCGTTCTCGGACAGCAGAGGACGCCACCGCTCGTCCAGCAGCTTCTGAAGCTCGTCGGCGAGTCCAGGCTCCTCGTTCAGCAGCCGCGCCAGCCTGCGCCGCCACTCGGCGACCAGCTCCGCCTCGGTGGTTTCGGAGTGCGGGGCGGCCATCAGCTCGGTGCGGGCGGCCGCCAGGTCCGCCTCGATCGCCGGTACCCGCTCGGGATGCACCTTCCGCCACAGCGCCACCGCTCCCGAGCGCACCGTGTTCCAGCCGTCGGTCGCCATCGCGGCGATCAGCGCCGTGCCCGCCGCCAGTGCGAGTGTCTCCACCGTCAACCCCCCGTAAGACGTGCTTACTTGTCCGACATGGACGACATGTCAAGCGTAGCAAGCTGGCGGGGCAATGGACCCCAGTGCGTCACGATCAGGCCCGAGACCGCGCGGGTCAGTGCCACGTACAGTCGGCGCAGTCCCGTCCGTTCGTCCGGTTCGCCGTCGACCACGGCCCGCGGTTCGTCCAGGACCACGTAGTCGTACTCCAGGCCCTTGGCCAGGGAGGCCGGGACCAGGGTCAGGCGGGTGGCGTGGGTCGTCTCCTCGCCCGGGCCGATGAAGCCGATCCCCGCCGCCCCGAGGGCGTCGGCCAGCTCCGGCACCCGCGCGTCGGCGGCGATCAGGCCGACCGAGCCCTCCCGCTCCAGCAGCTCGCGGCAGGCGGCCACGACGTCCGCCGCCCCCTCGGCCGTCTCACGGACGTCGAAGAAGCCCGGGTTCTCACGGATCGACGCCACCGGCGTCAGGCCCGGCGCGATGTCCGGCAGCAGCCGGGACGCGTAGGCGATGACGTCCGTCGGCACGCGGAAACCGGCCGTCAGCTCCTCGACCACCGCCTCGCCCTTGCCCAGGTGCCCCAGCGCCTCCTCCCAGCTCCGGGTCGCCCACGGCGTGGTGCCCTGGGCCAGGTCGCCGAGGACGGTCGCCGAGCCGGTGGTGCAGCGCCGGCCCACCGCGCGGTACTGCATCGGGGAGAGGTCCTGTGCCTCGTCGAGGACCACGTGCCCGAGGGAGTGGGTGCGCTCGATCAGATCCATGGCCTCGTCGATCAGCACGGCGTCGGCCGGTGACCACCTGGCCGACTTCACCGAGCGGGCCGGCCTCGCCCACAGCAGCGCCTTCCGCTCGTCCTCGGTGAGGACGCCCTCGGCGTGCTCGGCGAGGAAGTCCGCGTCGGAGAGCAGGCGCAGGACGAGCTTCGCGGGGTCGACCTGCGGCCAGACGGTCTTCACCAGCGCCTTCACGGCGGCGTCGCGCGCGACCGCGTTCTGCACCCGGTCGTCCGGCGCCTCACCGGCCCGCTCCATCCGCACCAGCACGGCGTGCGCGATGCGCTGGGGGAGGGCCTCGCGGGCGGCGCCGTAGCGGATGTCGCGGGCGAGCAGCTCGCGGACGATCTCCTCCACCTCGTACGCGGCCACCCGCCACCGGCGCGAGCCGCGCACGACGACGACCTCCTCGGTGGGCAGGGTGACGTGCGAGTAGAGGGCCCTGCGCAGCACCTCCGCCATCCGCGCGTCGCCCTTGATCACCGCCGTCGCCGCCTCGTCCGCGCCGCGCACCTCGACGTGCGCCACCAGGTCGTCGACGGTTGCCTGGCGGACCGTCAGCTCACCGAGGGCCGGGAGCACTTGCTCGATGTAGTGCAGGAAGGACTTGTTCGGCCCGATGACCAGGGTGCCGGTGCGGGCGAGGCGCTCGCGGTGGGCATACAGGAGGTAGGCGACCCGGTGCAGGCCGACGGCGGTCTTACCGGTGCCGGGGCCGCCCTGCACACAGACCGAACCGCTCAGCCCGGCGCGCACGATCTCGTCCTGCTCCGGCTGGATGGTCGCCACGATGTCGCGCATCGGGCCGACGCGGGGCCGCTCGATCTCCTGCTGGAGCAGCTTGCTGGTGACCGCCGCCTCGGCCGGGTCGGACAGGTGCTCGTCCTCGTAGGCCGTGAGGTCCCCGCCGGTGTAACCGAAGCGGCGGCGCAGCGAGATGCCCAGCGGGTCCTTCTTCGACGCGCGGTAGAAGGGCTGCGAGACCGGTGCCCGCCAGTCGATCACCATCGGATCGCCGTCCGCGTCGTGCACGTGCCGCCGCCCCACATGCAGTGTCTGATAAGCAGCCTCCGGCTGCGGGCGCTCCCCCTCCCCGCCCTCCGCCTGCTCCGCGCCCGGAGCGTGCAGGTAGTCGAGGCGGCCGAAGAACAGCGGCGTCTCGCTGAGGTCGGCCAGGGCCTTGACGCGCTGCTCGATCTGGCTCTCCAGGACGGCGGCGTTGACCCAGTTCGCGGTGACGTCGGTGATGTCGAGCGACTCGACGTCCTCCCGCATGGTGCGCAGGGCGGAACGGGAGGCGGCCAGATGGGAGCGCTCTTTGGACAGGGGGTCGTCGTGGACGGGCGTGGACAAGGGGGTGCCTCCGGGTGACCTGCGGTGTGGTGGGCGCTGGCTGCGCGCGGTGGGCCGACCGGTTTCCGACCGGACGGCGGCACTCCGTGGGGAGGCGGGCAAGAGCGGAGAGTCTAGGGGAGCGGGCACGGCGCGGGCCAACGGGTTTTCCGACCCCTAGGGGTCGGCGCCCTCCGGGCTGAGGGGACGGGTCCACCCGGAGGCGTACGGGGCGGGGGAGGGGGTTCGGTCCATGGACCGATGCCGGTCCGGGGGCCGCGGTCGCACCATGGAGACATGAGCGCAGCAACCATCTCCCCCGCCCCGGCACCGGGCCGCGCGTCCGGTGCCACGCCCGTGGCCGGCAGCCACCGGCACCGGCTCGGCGACGCCCTGCGTGTCGTCAGGGTGTTCGCGGGCGCCGCCTTCGACGTGGTCGTGCTCGGCGAGTACGGCGAGGAGGCGGGCGTCCGGCGCCGCTGACGCCCGCGTCCCCCGCCGCGCCGACTGAGTACCGACGCGTACCGGTCTGAGTACCTACGCCGGTGCGCGGGGCCCGGCCGCGCGGCTTGACTGGCCGCATGAGCCCACAGCACTTCGCGGCGTGGCCCCCGCCGTCCCCGCCGCCGTACCCGGCCCCGCGGGACCACCGCGACCCGCTGGCCTGGATCGCGCCGACCGTCGCCACCGTGCTCCTGAGCGTGCTGGGGCCGACGGCGGGACTTCTCGGCCTGATGTCGGTCATGGCGACCGACGGCTGCGGCACCGAGTGCCCGCAGTCGCTGACGAACGCGCTCACCCTGATCTACGGCACCCTGTTCTTCGGCGGCTTCCTCGCCTTCGGAGCCTGGCTCGCCGCCTGGGTGCTCCCCTGGACCCGCCGCTGGTCGGCCACCCGCGCCTGGCTGGCCGCCGCCTCGCTGCTGCCGCCGGTCTTCGTGCTGCTGCTGGTGTTCACCCTCCCCGCGCCGTGAACCGGCCGTCCGCTCAGCTCTCCGCCAGCAGCTCGTCCGCGTCCATGATCCGGTACGCGTAGCCCTGCTCCGCCAGGAAGCGCTGGCGGTGGGCGGCGAAGTCCTGGTCGAGGGTGTCGCGGGCGACGACCGAGTAGAAGTGCGCCTGGTGGCCGTCGGCCTTCGGGCGCAGCACCCGGCCGAGGCGCTGCGCCTCCTCCTGCCGGGACCCGAACGTGCCCGACACCTGGACGGCGACGGTCGCCTCCGGCAGGTCGATGGAGAAGTTCGCGACCTTGGAGACGACGAGGACGCTGATCTCGCCCTGGCGGAAGGACTCGAAGAGCTTCTCCCGCTGGGCGTTGGACGTCTCGCCCTTGATGACCGGCGCGCCCAGGTGCTCGCCCAGTTCGTCGAGCTGGTCGATGTACTGGCCGATGACGAGGATCTGCTGCCCGGCGAAGCGCCGCACGATCGCCTCGGTCACCTTCCGCTTGGTCGCCGTCGTCGCGCAGAAGCGGTACTTCTCCTCCGTCTCGGCGGTGGCGTACGCGAGCCGCTCGGAGTCGGTGAGGTTGACCCGGACCTCCACGCAGTCGGCGGGCGCGATGTAGCCCTGCGCCTCGATCTCCTTCCACGGCGCGTCGAAACGCTTCGGGCCGATGAGGGAGAACACGTCCGACTCGCGGCCGTCCTCCCGGACGAGCGTCGCCGTCAGGCCGAGCCGCCGCCGCGCCTGGAGGTCGGCGGTGAACTTGAAGACCGGCGCCGGCAGCAGGTGCACCTCGTCGTAGACGACCAGGCCCCAGTCCCGGGAGTCGAACAGCTCCAGGTGCGGGTAGACGCCCTTCCGCTTCGTCGTCAGCACCTGGTAGGTGGCGATGGTGACGGGCCGGATCTCCTTCTTCGTCCCGCTGTACTCGCCGATCTCGTCCTCGGTCAGGCTGGTCCGCTTGATCAGCTCGTGCTTCCACTGCCGGGCGGAGACGGTGTTGGTGACCAGGATCAGCGTCGTCGACTTGGCCTGCGCCATCGCACCCGCCCCGACCAGCGTCTTGCCGGCGCCGCAGGGGAGGACGACGACGCCGCTGCCGCCGTGCCAGAAGTTCTCCACCGCCTGCTTCTGGTACGGCCGCAGCGCCCACCCGTCCTCGGCCAGCTCGATGGCGTGCGCCTCGCCGTCGACGTACCCGGCGAGGTCCTCGGCGGGCCAGCCCAGCTTCAGCAGCGTCTGCTTGATCTGCCCGCGCTCGGAGGGGTGCACGGCCACCGTGTCGGGGTCGATACGGGCCCCGACCAGCGGCGCGATGCGCTTCGACTTCAGGACCTCCTCCAGCACCGGCCGGTCGGTGGTCGTCAGGACCAGCCCGTGCGCCGGGTGCTTGGAGAGGGTGAGGCGGCCGTAGCGGTCCATCGTCTCGGCGATGTCGACGAGCAGCGCGTGCGGCACGGGGTAGCGGCTGTACTCGACGAGCGCGTCCACGACCTGCTCGGCGTCGTGGCCCGCCGCCCGCGCGTTCCACAGGCCCAGCGGGGTCACCCGGTAGGTGTGGATGTGCTCCGGTGCCCGCTCCAGTTCGGCGAACGGCGCGATGGCCCGACGGCAGTCGCCGGCCTGCTCGTGGTCGACTTCGAGGAGCAGGGTCTTGTCGGACTGGACGATGAGCGGACCATTCACGGGCGGCACCCTTTCGCGCGCGTACGGCCGACAGCGACTGGACGGATCGGCCAAACGTCCAGTGTGCCTGATCGCGGAGCGGGGCTACCGGAGAGTGAGGTTGTTGATCAGCGGTCCCTCGACCGTGACCCCCTCCGTGACCAGGGACTCGACGCCGGTGGCCGGCAGGGGCAGCGGCAGCGCGGTGGCCTCGGGGGCGAGCGCGCCGAAGAGCGCGGCGGCGGTGATCAGGGCGGCGACGGAGACGGCGACGGCGGAACGGGCGGCGCCGTCCGGATCGGTGAGCTTGGAGCGCATGACGTGCCTTTCGAAAGGCCGAGGGCCGAGGACGGGGAGGGGAGGGGAGGGGGAAGGCGGGCCGGGCCCGGGGGGCTGAGACCCGGCCCGCCGTCAGGGGACGTGCGACGTGGCGTTCAGAGGGTGCTCGGAGCGCGGCCGGAGACCGGTCGCTGACCGGTCACTGACCGGTCAGAGGGTCACGCCCCCACCGAGGTCGATGCCGACCGCGGCGGCCTCGGCGGCGAACGCCGCGATCAGCGCGGCGGTAGAGGTCAGGACAGTGGCGACTCGACGAACGGCACGCATCAGGTGATTCCTTCCGGTTCGGTGTGCAGGACACCCGGTGGCTGCCCGACCGACGAAAAATCGATGCGGATTATGAAAAAAGCTCCCTCGCAGGTGCTAATCACCCGGCGTGGCGTGCATGATCCGGCCCGTACCCCCGAAAGAGGGGCGCGTCGAAGGTGGGGGAGGGGCCCGTCACCTCACGTCGCGTCCTCGGCGAGCTCGGCCACGCCGGTGATGCGGTGCAGCGGATACGTGCGCACCTCGTCCGCCGTGTGGTCGTACGCCGTCACGAAGCCGCCCTCGACCCGGATCGGGGCGATGACGCGCTGGCTGGCGGAGCCCTCGGCGTTCACGTAGCCGATCCACAGCGCCTCGCCCGTCATGACGGCCGCCTGCATGGTGGCGAGGGTCTCGGCGGCGGCGGTACGGGGCAGCTCGCCCGCCGCCGAAGCGTCGCCCGCCTCGCTCCCGGGGCCCGGCTTGCGCGGGGTCGTGGCGGCCAGGTCGCCGGCCCGGACGGCGCGGACCGCCGCCGCCAGGAGCGTGTCGTCGGGCGCCGGCGGACCGTCCGGGACCGGCTCCGGCGCCGCCCGCGGCGGCGTGCGGTGGGCGTCGGCACGGGCGATCAGCACATCGCCCGCGGCGGACTCCGCGGCCGGCGCGAACCCCATCGCGCGCAGCCCCTCCAGCAGCGCCGCCGGGTCGGTCTGCGCGGCCAGCACGGTCGGCGCGAGGCGGCGCAGGCCGAGGCCGGCGGCCCGCTTGTCGGCGAGGATCTCGTCCAGCGTCGCGTCGTCGTCGCAGCGCACGTACGCCGAGGCCGCGCCCACCCGCAGCCGCCCGTGCCGCCGGGCCACGTCGTCGATCAGGTACGTGAGCGGCTGCGGCACCGGCGTGCGGGAGTGCCGGGCGAGGAAGGCGTGCAGGTCGGCGGCGGTCTGCCCGGCGTCCAGCGCGCGGCGCACCGACCCCGGCGTGAACCGGTAGACGGTCGCGCCGCCCTTGGACTCCACGTCCGCGAGCACCCCGAGCACGTCGGCCAGCTCACGCTCCAGCGGCCCCGGCGCCACCGCCGTCAGGTCGGCCTGGAGCAGGACGTGGTCCAGCGGTTCGGGGAACAGCGGGGCGAGCAGCACGGCGGCCCGGGCGGTGGCGGCGGCCCGCTCGGCGGGGGTCGCGGGCGCGGGCACGGGCGGGGTGCGGTGGTGGTGGACGGGGAGCTTGTCACCGGGACCCCCGGCCGCCACGGGCGCCTCGGCCGGGTGCGGCGGCTCGGGCGCCCCGATCAGCGCCCGCCCCGGCGCCGCCAGCGCACCGCGCCCGGTGACGCCCAGCAGCTCGGCCTCGGACAGCGTCCAGCGCGCCAGCCGGGTACGCAGGTCGTCGTCCCGCCCGTCCAGCCCGTCCCGCCGGGGCCCGCGCAGCGGCCGCTCCCAGCGCAGCCGGGCCAGCACCGACTCCTCGGTGGGCGAGGCCCCCTCGGGCAGCCCCGCCAGCAGGGCCAGCACCCGGTGCCGCACCTCCGGCGCCGCCGAGCGGTCCAGGTTGGGGCCCAGCGCCGAGAGCGTACGGTCCTTCGCGTCCCGGCCGCCGACCACCCCCGGCGTGCGGGTGGCCGTCAGCCACGTCCCGGCGAGCCGCGCCCAGCGCTCCGCCGTGGGCAGCTCCCGCCACTCGTCGTACGCCGGGGTCGCCGCGTACCGCTCGTCGGCCTCACCGTCGGAGGCGACCAGCCCCGCCGCGTAGGCCAGCTCCACCCAGAACGCGGCCACCGGCTCCGGCACGTCCAGCGCGACGGCCGTCCGCTTCAGGTCGCGCACGCTCAGCCCGCCGGCCCGCAGCACCGTCGGGCCGCCCTCGTCCCACTCCTTCAGCAGCTCCTCGACGGTCGCCAGCGCCGACAGGGCCTGCCCGGCCGCGGTGGCGCCCACAACCTGTGGACGGTGCGCGGCGGCGGCCTCCACCGGCGGCGGCACCGGCTCGGGCGTGCGGTGCGCCCGGCCCGCGCGCAGGTGCAGGGCGACCTCGCGGGGCAGGACGACCGTGCCGGGCGCGGTCGGCAGCAGCAGGCCGGTGTCCAGCAGCCGGCGCAGATGAGCCGCCGGATCGTGGGTGACCTGGCCGTACGGCGGGCCCCACACCAGCCGGGCCAGCACCTCGCGGGACTCCTCGGGCAGACCGGCGAGGAGCCTCGCCATCCGCGGCCGGTCGGCGAACAGCGCACCGAGCGCGGACACGGCGGAGACGGAGTCGTGGGTCGAGGGCAGGCCGACAGCGGCCAGGATCTCCTGGATCCGGCCCGGCGACATCCCCGCCGTCGCCTCCCGCACGGAGGGACCGAGCCCCGTCGGGGAGGGGTGCTGGGGGGAGGGCGCGAGCAGCTCACGGGCGGTGCGCACCAGCCGCAGCCGGTCGTCGGCACCCCAGACCAGGGCCTGTTCGCGCAGGAGGGCCACGGCCCGGGGCAGGGCCGCCGTGATGACGGGGTCCCGCTCGTCACCGGCCATGAGCCGGAGCAGCTCGTCGTACGGCGCCGGATCCGCCGCCACCGCCAGCGCCTCCGCCGTCTGCAGCGCGAACCGGTCCAGCCGCTCCAGCGCCCGTACGACCGAGGCGCGGGTGCCCGCCCGGGTGGCGAGCTGCGTCAGGTCCGTGGGCACGGGGGTGATGAGGTCGGGACGGCTGCGCAGGAGGGCGGCCAGCGAGACGTCGTCCCTGACGCGGAGCGCCTCCGCGAGGGACCGGGGGGCCGCGGACTTCTCCTCGGTGCTCATCCGGCCCACGTTAGCGGGTGGGCGCGACGGCGGGGTGCGCGTGCGGTCGCGCGGTGCGGGTCCGCCGCACCCGGGAGGATTCGGTACCTTCGTCCGACGGCGTACCACAACACACCGCCCCGGAGGGCTCCGTGGGGATCGAGAGCGACCAGGTCGTCTACGAGTACCTGAGCCGTGTCGGCGACGTGGCCCAGCAACGGCAGCTGCCGTCGGCCACCCGCATGCGGCTGGTCTCCGAGCTGCGCGACGAGATCGACCGGCACCGCGCCAGGACGACCGTGGACAGTCCCGCCGCCGTCCGCCGCATCCTGGACCGGCTCGGCAGCCCGGCCGACATCGTCGACGCGGCGGGCGGCACGAGCGGTGCCCCGCAGCCGTCGGTGCCGCCGCCCACCGCCGTCCCCGAACAGCGGGAGGGCCGGCCGCGGAAGGCGGAGCGGCTCAAGGGCCTGCGGCGCGCCGTACCGGGCCCCCGCCCGGACGCGCCCCGGCCCGCACCCGCACCCGCTCCCTCGCCGCCGCACATGGCGAGCGCACACGAGCTGGGAGACGGCGGCGGCGCACAGCCGGACTGGTGGCGGGTGGACAACGGCCCGTTCGGAGGCGGCGTCGACAGCGTGCCGGGGTTCGTCGGCGGCGTGGAGATCCCGGAACTCCTCAAGCCCCCGCCGCGGGACAAGGACGAGACGGACGGGGCCGGGAAGAAGGACGGCGCGGCGAAGGCGGACGCGGCCGCCGAGAAGCCGGCCGCCGGGGCGGTGGTGGAGGCCGCGGAGCCGGTCGCCGGGGCGCCGGGCGGGGCCCCGCGCCGCCGCCTGCCCCGCCTGTGGCCCGAGGGCGGCTGGAACAACCCGCTGCTGCTGCTCGCCTCCGCCCTGCTGATCGCCGGCGCCGTCCTCGGCAGCCTCGTCCCGCTGGGCCTGGGCTGGCTGATCGCCTACCTCTCCCGCCGCCTCACCCCGGCCCAGTCGAAGTGGGCGGTACTGGGCCTGCCCGGTACGGTCGCCGCCGCCGGCGTCGTCTGGCTGTGGGGCCGCACGGAGGGCCGCTGGGGCGATCCGATCGCCGAGGGCCACATGAACGACGCCGTCACCGAGACCTGGCCCTGGGTCCTGCGCACCGCCGCCGTCGCCACGGCCCTGTACCTCCTCTGGCGCTCCCGCCGCCCCCGGGGCTGACCCGCCGGCCCGCCCGGCACAATGGGCCCCATGGCCTCCACGACCCGTCCCGCGCTCACCGTCGGCTTCGATCTCGACATGACGCTGATCGACTCCCGCCCCGGCATCCGCGCCTGCTACCTGGCGCTGACCGAGCGGACGGGGACGTACGTCGACGCCGACCTGGCCGTCACGCGGCTCGGGCCGCCGCTGGAGGAGGAGCTGGCCCACTGGTTCCCGGCCGAGGCGATCGCCGCCACCGCCGATCTGTACCGGGAGATGTACCCGACGTACGCCGTCGCCGCCACGCCCGCGCTGCCCGGCGCGCGGGAGGCCATCGCCGCCGTACGCGAGGCGGGCGGACGGGCGATCGTCGTCACCGCCAAGTACGAGCCGAACGCCGCACTGCACCTCGCGCACCTCGGCATGGAGCCGGACGCGGTGATCGGCGACCTGTGGGCCGAGCAGAAGGCCGTGGCGCTGCGCGAGCACGGCGCGGACGTGTACGTCGGCGACCACCTCGGCGACGTACGCGGCGCCCGCACCGCCGGCGCCCACTCCGTGGCCGTGGCCAGCGGGCCGTGCAGCGCCGAGGAACTGCGCGCGGCCGGCGCGGACGTCGTCCTCGCCGATCTGACGGAGTTCCCGGAATGGCTCGCGGGCTACCGCGAGGGCGAGGGCGACGCCGAAGGGCTCGACGCGGCACGCGCCTGACGCCGGCCCGCCGCGATCGACCGGAAGACCCCCGCACCGGCGATCAGGAAGCCCACTCCCATCAGCATGCTCAATCCGAACATGTAGGTGGGAAAGGGCGTCGTCCCCAGAAACAGCGGGGCCACCGTGACCAGAGTGGCCACGGTACCGACGAAGAAGACGATCGCACCGGCACGGATCAGTCGGTCACCGGGAGCGGCGGAATTCGTTTGGGTTTTGTCACGCACCCGACCAGGGTAGTTCCCAGGCCTGGGGAACGACCGGGGGACGTCTTGTCACCGGCCCATAGACCATTAGCCTTGGTACCGGCGGGTCAGGACGACCCGCCCAAGTGCTATCAGAAGCCGTTTCCGAGCAGTTTTCCGACGAGTACGAGGACGAGGACGAGGACGAGGACAGACGTGCCTACCGGCAAGGTCAAGCCGGTTACCTAGGCACACAGAGAGCGCTACGCTCCTGCTATGACACCTGGTCTGCGCTACCTCGCCTGTCTCCGTCTCTCTGCCGACTCGGACGGCTCCACCTCCATCGAGTGGCAGCGTGGCGTGATCCGACACCACGTCAGCTCTCCGCTCCTGTCCGGCGTCCTGGTGGGGGAGGCAGAGGACACGGACGTCTCAGGCTCCATCTCCCCGTTCAAGCGTCCGAGACTCGGTAAGTGGCTGACGTCCCGAGCCGATGAGTTCGACGTGATCATTGCGGCCAGGATGGACAGGCTTACCCGTCGCTCGATGCACTTCAACGAACTCTTGGAGTGGGCGCAGGAAAACGGGAAGTTCATCGTCTGCGTAGAAGAGGGGTTCGACCTCTCGACTCCCCAAGGCAAGATGATGGCGCGCATGACAGCCGTATTCGCTGAGGCTGAGTGGGACACGATCCAGGCACGCATCCTGAACGGCGTACAGAGCCGCCTGGAGAACCGTTCATGGCTCGTTGGTGCTCCGCCTACCGGCTACCGGATCAAAGCCGTAGAGGGTGGCAAGAGGAAGGTTCTGGAGATTGACCAGGACTTCCACCCCTACGTGGAAGAGATCTTCACTCGCGTCCGTGAGGGACAGTCCACACACAGGATTGCCCGAGACTTCAATGGCCGTGGCGTACTCACATGGGGAGACCACCTCCGGAAATTGAAGGGGGAGGAAACCAAGGGAACTCAATGGCAGTCCACCATCATCAATAAGTTCATCCGCTCCTCTTGGGTTCCTGGTATCTACGCCTATAAGGGCGAGGCTGTTCTGGATGACCAGGGAGAGCCGGTGATTCTTCCAGAGAAGCCTTTGGCTTCCATGGAAGAATGGACAGACCTGGTCGACAGAATTAAACCGGCTCCCAATGCCTACACAGGTGGAACCCGAGTCAGCGCAAAGAGTCTCCTTTCCAGTATTGCGCGCTGCGGTAACTGTGGAGCGCCGGTTACTTCTCTTCTGAATTCAGGGCACACCAGGAAAGACGGGGAGCGAATTCCAGGAAACAGGTATTACCGCTGCTCCAATAAGTTCAAGGGCGGAGCGTGTACGGACGGCTTGTACATCCGTGCTGACGCTCTCGATGCTGCGGTTGACCAGGCAATCCGTGACAGCGTAGGTACGTGGGACATGTACGAGCGAGCCGGTACGGGGCCCTCTCAGGCAAGGGAACTCCAGTCGGCAAAGGTGCGCCTGGAAAAGCTGGAAACTGACTTCCTGGCGGGGGAATACGACGGAGAGGGACAGGAAGAGTCCTACCGCCGTATGCATAAGAGTCTGTCGGCAAAGGTTGCTCTCCTGGCCAAGCAGGAAGAGGAAAGGGCTAACCCGGCTCTCAAGCCCATGGGAAAGAAGTACGGGGAAGTCTGGGCAGTCAAAGATCAGGAAGACCGTAGGGAATTCCTCCGCACCTACGACGTAAAGGTCTGGGCTTGGAAGAAAGGAGATATGCCGAATGACCTGGGAATGGTAATTGACCTAGGGGATATCCAGACCATGGCACAAGAGCTGCGCCTGAATAAGGAAGAGGGAATGGACAGGCTCTTGATCAACCAGAACGTACCGGCGCACTGGACTGATCCCGAACTAAGGAAATTTCCCGGTCTGGAATTGAAGCCCGTCCCCTCATTCCTGGAAGAACTCGGAGCAATGTAAAGGGAAGGGGTATGGGGGTAAGGTTCCGCTGAATAGCAGGGCCGGCCTTATTCTCTTCCTTATTTGTTTATGAATTCGGACCCCCTACCTTTAACGGTTGAATAACAATTGGGGGTGGCCCGGTCTTTCGAGTGCCTAGGGCTTCCCAGGGGATGGGCACTAGCCGGAAGACACCCTAATAGCTTCTGGGTATACGCGATACCGGCAGGCAGTGAATTACCGGACGGCTCGGCATGAGAAACTCCGGTCCGGCCGGTACCTAACGCCAAGCTCAGGGCGGTCCGTATGGGGATGCTCATGAGCCAAGGCGACTTTGCCCGAGCTATCCGTGACGCCGGACAGTCAGCAGGAGAGCCCAACGACGCCTCCTAGAGGCTCGTACAGCGATGGGAGGGCGGTACGACGACAAGCTCCCCGCCCGGTCTATGCCCGAGCCCTTGAGAGGGTCACAGGGCTCCCCCTTGAGGCTCTGGGGTTCGCCTCCCCGGTACCTCTTGCCCGTGTCTCTGAGGACGGCCACGGGGGACACGACGTGGAGCCGTCGTCGGCAACGGCTCCCACGTCCACCGCACCAACGGCTCAGACGGCCACCAGGACCCCGAACGGGAACTACTCGGGCATCTGGCTCAGCCGGTACGAGTTCTTCTCTTCCGGACGGGATGAGACGTTCACGGGGCTTCACTACGTCGTTCTTCTCCAGCGCGGGAACAAGCTCACGGTGCGCTCTCTGCCGGATGCCTCCTTGAATCCGAACTCCCCTCTCACCATGGATCCGACCCTTGACGGGAACGTGGTCACCGGTACGTGGGTGGAGGAGACGGCAACCGATGGCTATTACGCCGGGGCTCGGTATCACGGTGCCGTACAGATGCTCATCGAGCCGACCGGTAGGCGGATGGTCGGGAAGTGGCTCGGGTTCGGCAAGGAGTTCGACGTCAACACGGGACCCTGGACCCTTGAGTTCAAAGACGCCAGCACCAATAGGGCCGCACTTGAGGGGTGGAACATCCAGCCGGAAGCCTGAAGAGCCGGCACGACCTAGAGAGCCCCTGTCTTCTTCACCATGATGGTTGCCTTTGCTGAGCTTGAGCGAGACATGATCGTAGAGCGCACTCATGCTGGTCTGGATGCGGCCAAGGCTCAGGGGCGTACCGGTGGCCGTCCTACCGTCATCACTGGGACGTGCTGACTGTGGCCAAGGCTCGTAAGGCCAAGGGGGAGAGCATCACTGCCATTGCCAAGGCTCTTGGAGTCTCCCGCGCGACGCTCTACCGGCACATTGGGTAGCCCCTCACGCTTCCTGCACCACTTTGAGCCTCTGCCTTCACTGGTAGGGGCTCAGTGTCGTTTTAAGGCGTGTCCCGGTGGAGAGACCCCCGGTAGGCTGTCTCAACGGCAGAACAAGGGTGTCCGGCCAGTCCGGGAGCGATCGAGGGAGCGTGTGCTTTGCCGACTGGCAAGGTCAAGTGGTTCAACAGTGAGAAGGGCTTCGGCTTTCTCTCCCGCGACGACGGCGGTGACGTCTTCGTCCATTCCTCGGTCCTCCCCGCCGGAGTCGAGGCACTGAAGCCGGGCCAGCGCGTGGAGTTCGGCGTCGTCGCCGGGCAGCGCGGCGACCAGGCACTGTCCCTCACCCTGCTGGACCCGGCCCCGTCGGTCGCGGCAGCGCAGCGCAAGAAGCCCGACGAACTGGCCTCCATCGTCCAGGACCTGACCACCCTCCTGGAGAACATCACCCCGATGCTGGAGCGGGGCCGCTACCCCGAGAAGACCGCCGGCAAGAAGATCGCCGGCCTGCTCCGCGCGGTCGCCGACCAGCTGGACGTCTGACCCGCGCGCCGCACGTCCTACCTCGTCACGCCTTACCGGGACTCTTGCAGAAAGCCCCGGCGTTCACGCCGGGGATGAATGCATCTCAAGACCGCTCTGACGCGCACGTCAGAGCGGACGTTTTTGCTGCTCGATGTACTGGCGGACGATCGCCAACGGTGCTCCGCCGCACGATGCGGAGAAGTATGAGGGCGACCACAGGCGTTCTGACCATCCATGAGACCAATGGTATGAGGATCTTGGTTATGCAGCTCCGCTACACCTACCGGGCCTACCCGGACGCCGCACAGCGCCGTGCGCTGGCCAGTGCGTTCGGGTGCGCCCGCGTGGTGTGGAACGACTGCCTGCGCGACCGGAAGGAAGCGCACGCGGCGGGGCTGCCGTATGTGAAGTCGGCCGAGCTGTCCCGGCTTCGCATCACCCAGGCCAACGCACAGAGGAACGTGCCTGGCTCGCCGATGTGTCGGCGGTCGTCCGTCCTGCAACAGTCCCTGCGGGACCTGGACACCGCCTACAAGAACTTCTTCGACAGCCTCAAGGGCAAGCGGCAGGGCCGCAAGGTCGGCCCGCCCCGCTACAAGTCGAAGAAGGACACCCGGCAGTCGATCCGCCTCGACACCAACGCCTTCTGCCTCCAGAGCGACGGCACGGTGTACGTGGCCAAGGTCGGCAGCCTCAAGGTCAAGTGGTCTCGCAGGCTTCCGGCAGCCCCGACTTCCCTGACCGTCACCAAGGACAGCTGCGGCCGGTACTTCCTCAGCTTCGTCGTGGACACCGAGCCGGACATCCTCCCCGAGCTGGAGACCGGCGCCGGGACCTCCACCACAAGGCATCCACACAGATCATTCGCGACAACCAAGCGGTGTACGTGGAAGACCTCGTGGTGTCCGGTCTCGGACGCACCCGGCTCGCCAAGTCCGTGCACGACGCGGGATGGTCCGCGTTCGTCGGCATGCTGGAGTACAAGGCGGCTCTGCACGGCCGCACCTTAAGACGGGCACCCGTGCCCGCACAGCGCGGTGAAGCAGGAAGCCCCCGGAAGGGTCAGACGACCCAGGCCGGAATCCCTGGCCTATAGGCCAGAAAGCACGTCAAGGAAACGCCAGCGCGTCCGGGCCGAGGGCCGGTACCAGTCCCTCGGCCGCCGCGCGGGTCAGCAGGCCCCGGATCGCCGCGTAGCCGTCCTCGCCGAGGTCGGCCGTGAACTCGTTGACGTACAGCCCGATGTGCTGGTCGGCGACGCCCGGGTCCATCTCCTGCGCGTGCTCCATGACGTACGGCCGGGACACCTCCGGGTCGTCCCAGGCCGCGCGTACGGACGCGACGACCGAGTCGGCGAGGCGGGTCAGCGTCTCCGCGCCCAGCGACCGCTTGGCGATGATCGCGCCGAGCGGGATCGGCAGCCCGGTGGTGTGCTCCCAGTGCTCGCCCATGTCGGCGAGCTTGTGCAGGCCGTAGTCCCGGTACGTGAAGCGCGCTTCGTGGATCACGAGACCCGCGTCGACCTTCCCGTCCCGCACGGCCGGCATGATCTCGTGGAACGGCATGACGACGATCTCGCCGACCCCGCCGGGCACGCTGTCCGCCGCCCACAGCCGGAACAGCAGGTACGCCGTCGAGGTCTCGCTGGGCACCGCGACCGTACGGCCCCTCAGGTCCGCGTCCGCCTCCCGGGTCAGCACCAGCGGCCCGCAGCCCCGGCCCAGCGCGCCACCGCAGGGCAGCAGGGCGTACTCGCCGAGGACGTACGGCAGCACGGCGTACGACACCTTCAGGACGTCGAACTCGCCGCGTTCGGCCATGCCGTTGGTGATGTCGATGTCCGCGAACGTCACGTCGAGGGCGGGGGCGCCGGGGACCCGGCCGTGGGCCAGGGCGTCGAAGACGAAGGTGTCGTTGGGGCAGGGCGAGTACGCGGTCTGCAAGGGCTCAGTCGTCATGTGGGTTCCAACTCGTGAGGACGGGTGCGAGCTTCCCGAAGGCGTCCGACAGGGCCCCGAGCGCGTCGCCGATGCGCCAGGCGGCGCGGTCGCGCGGGCCCACCGGATTGGAGACCGCGCGCAGCTCCAGCACCGGCACCCCGTGCGCGGTGGCGGCCTCGGCGACGCCGAAGCCCTCCATGGCCTCGGCCAGCGCGCGCGGATGGCGGGCGCGCAGCAGCGCGGCGCGTTCCGCGGTGCCGGTGACGGTGGACCCGGTCAGGACGGTGCCCGGGCGGGCCCCGGTCGCGGCGGCGACGGCGGCGACGAGGCCGGCGGGCGGCCGGTGGGTGACGGTGCCGAAACCGAGGTCGGTGACCGGCAGGAAGCCGTCGGCCGTCTCGGCGCCCAGGTCGGCCGCGGTGATCTCGTCGGCGACCACGAGTGAGCCGACGGGCGCGTCCGGCACGAAACCGCCGCCGATGCCGGCCGAGACGACCAGCCCGTAGGGGGCGCCGTCGAGGGCCGCGGCGGTCAGGGCGGCGGCGGTGGAGGCGGCGGCCAGGGCGGGGCCGACACCGGCGGCCAGCAGATCCAAGCCGCCCGGGAGCCGGTGGAGGGTCACGCCGGGGCGGGACACCTCGGTGCCCCGCTCCGGGAACGCCCGAGCCACCGCGTCCCGTTCGACGGGGACCGCGGTGGCCACGAGGACGCGCACGGAGGACGTGGTCAGTCGTCCTTCTTCAGCTTGAAGGACCACAGACCGGTGGCCTCCTCGCTGTCGTCCTTGCCGTCGCCGGCCTTGATGGTGACGAGCGTCGAGTCGCCCTGCGCGCCGTACTGGGCGTTGAAGAACACGCTGCCCGGGACCGTGCGGTACGTGTTGTCCGTGTCGTCGGTCAGCTGCTGACCGTTCATCAGGATCGTCCACCGCTCGTCGGCGACCTCGGGGTCCACACCGAAGCGCACCGTGTCGTCGGGGTTGACCGTGATCGACTCGACGTCGTCCTTCTGGAGGCACTTCTGGATGTCGGCGGCCTTCAGGACCTTGCCCTCACCGCCACAGGTGGCCTCGGAGCTGACCGAGTCACTGCCGACCGTGACCGTCGCCATGGGCGTCGGCTGGTCGCAGGCGGACAGCAGGAGCAGTCCAGCGGATACGGCGCCTGCGGCGGCGACGGCGCGGCGGCGTCGCACAGAGGATTGCAACGTGGTCATGGGCGAAGGCTATACGGCGCCTCCGGCCCGTCCCCCACCTGGGTACGGCGTGGCGTGGTCACGCCACCCTCGCCCGCGCCGGTCCCCCGTGCCGGGCCGAGCCGATCAGGCCCCGTACGGTCGTCAGCCACCCGGCGGCGATGATCGCGGCGGCCACCGACAGGCCCAGGGTGCCGTTCAGCGGCAGCACGATGCCCACCGCGCCGCCGAACACCCAGGCGACCTGGAGCAGCGTCTCGGAGCGCGCGAACGCCGACGTGCGGACCTGCTCGGGCACGTCCCGCTGGATCAGCGCGTCCAGGGACAGCTTGGCCAGCGCCTGCGCGAACCCGGCGACCGCGGCCAGGCACGCCACCAGGACGGTGCTGAAGAACACCGCGGCCGTGACCGCCGCGCCCAGCACGATCGCGACGACCGTCACGATGATGATCTCCGGCGCCCGGGACCGCAGCCACGCCCCGACCGCCGTGCCCAGCGCGTTGCCCGTACCGGCGGCGACGCCCACGATCCCCAGCGACACGGCCGCGCTCTGCCCGGACAGCGGATGCACGCGCAGCAGGAAGGCCAGGAAGAAGATCAGGAAGCCGGACAGGCAGCGGATGCCGGCGTTGGCGGCCAGCGCGTGCGTCACCGCCGGGCCCACCGTGCGCAGCCCGGGCCGCTTGACCGGCTTGCGGTGCGGGCCGTGCAGATGCCGCTCGTCCGCCGCGAGCAGCGCCCGGTCCTCGCCGCGCGCCGAGTCCACCTTCGGCGGCAGCGTGAACGACAGGACGGTGCCCGCCACGAAGATCACGAAGGCGCCGTACAGCGGCCAGCGCGGCCCGACCTGCTGGAGCCCCGCCGCGATCGGCGCGGCGACGCCGGTGGCGAGCAGCCCGCACAGCGTGACCCGCGAGTTCGCCCTCACCAGGGAGAAGCGCGGCGGCAGCAGCCGGGGCACCACCGCGCTTCTCACCACGCCGTACGCCTTCGAGGCGACCAGCACGCCGAGCGCGGCCGGATACATCTCGATGCTGCCGCTGATCACCGCCCCGGACAGCACCAGCGCGAGCAGCGCCCGGGCGCCCATGGCGGCCGCCATCGCCGCGCGGCGGCCGTGCGGCAGCCGGTCCAGGAGCGGGCCGATCACCGGCGCGAGGAGCGTGAAGGGCGCCATGGTGATGGCCAGGTAGAGCGCGACCCGGCCGCGCGCCTCGTCGGTGGGGACGGAGAAGAAGACGGTGGAGGCGAGGGCGACCGTGATCATGACGTCGCCGGCGCCGTTCACCCCGTGCAGCTCGATCAGCTTGCCGAGGCCGGACTCGCCCGCGCCGTGCGCGTGCGTCGCCTTGCGGATGCCGCGCGCGGTCCCGGTCACCGGCAGGCGCAGGGCGCGGCCGACCGCACGGAACCGGGAGCCGGGGCCGCGCCTCCGGCTCCCGCCCTTGAACTCTGTCCGCGCGGCTGCCACCCCGTCATAGTGCCCCGAGAGCGGGGACTATAGCGTCGATACGGCACGGATGGCGGTGATCGAGTCGGGTGACACCGGCCCCGGCGGCACCGGGGAACGCGGGACCTTACCCGGCCGAAACTCCCGTCGGTGTAGGCCCAGCGCACATGAGCAGGTAGCGTGCCTAGCGCGCCGTGGCGAACGTTCTCGGCCGCGCGCCTTACGGCCATCCCGCAGAATGGATGACGTAGGTGTGCCCGAGCGCGATCGGGCGCGGACGTCGACGCGGTCCACAGGTCCGCTCCGTCCGCCCCTCGCAGGCAGCGGCGCACTCGTGAGACGGCGTATGGAGAGAAGCGATACCTGTGAGCGCAGCGACAACGCGAAGCCGCACCCCTGACCGTCTGTGCGCCGAGGCCGTCGACCTCGCCCGCGCCGCAGCCGAGGAGGCCGCCGCACCAGGCGTCGTCGGCGAGCACGAGGGCATGGTGTCGGAGGGCGACCGGGTCGTCACGCACCACTTCGCCTGCAAGGAGCTGGGATACCGCGGCTGGCGCTGGGCCGTGACCGTGGCCCGCGCCTCCCGCGCCAAGATCGTCACGGTGGACGAGGCGGTACTGCTGCCCGGCCCGGACGCGCTCCTCGCCCCCGAGTGGGTGCCGTGGAGCGAACGGCTGCGCCCCGGCGACATGGGCCCCGGCGACCTGCTGCCCACCGACGCGGAGGACCTCCGGCTGGAGCCCGGCTGGACCGGCGAGGACGAGCCGCCGCCGAACTCCGCCGTCTCCCACGAGATGGCCGAACTGGCGGAGGCGGAGGACGCCGAGGTCACGGCCGGACCCGCCGAGCTGTCGGCCGTCCCGGCCCGCGGCACGATCTCGGCCGTCGCCGAGGAACTGGGCCTGCGCCGCACCCGGGTCCTGTCCCGGTACGGCCTGCATATCGCCGCGGACCGCTGGGAGGACGAATTCGGTCCCAAGACCGCGATGGCCCAGGCGGCCCCCGCGTCCTGCGTGAGCTGCGGCTTCCTGGCCCGTATCGGCGGCTCGCTGGGGCAGGCCTTCGGGGTGTGCGCCAACGAGTTCTCCCCGGCGGACGGACGGGTGGTGTCGCTGGCCTACGGGTGCGGCGGGCACTCCGAGGCCGCGGTCATGCCGAAGCCGCCGCGGGTGGCTCCGCCGGTGATCGACGAGACGCGGGTCGATCCGTTCCCGCTGCGGCCGGCGGCGGACTCCGGGTCCGTTCCGGCGGCCGAGGACGAGGCGTCGGCGGAGCTGGGGCACTCGTAGCGCGCGCGGGCTTGCGGCCGGGCTCCCGGGGGCCGCGCCCCCGGACCCCGCTTCGGCCTTGTCGCCCTCGTCCTCCGGCGCCGGACGGGCTGATGGTGCCGGTCGGCGTTCCAACGGGTGAGTGCCGGGGCGGTACCTTCATGGTCCGTCGAAGAGGAGAGTCACCGTGAGCATGTTCGTGCGGCCTGCCGCCGAGGGCGCGGATCCGTTCGGTACGGCGCGTCTGCGGCGCGGTGTGCTGGACGCCTGGGCCACGAGCCCGGCCCGGTTCCGTGAGGACGCCAACGCGGAGGAGGACCTCGTCCTCGGCGGCTACCGCGACCGGCTGGTCGTCGAGCTGGCGCAGAACGCCGCCGACGCCGCCGCACGGGCCGGTGTGCCCGGCCGGCTCCGTCTCACTCTGCGGGACGGTGTCCTGGTCGCCGCCAACACCGGCGCCCCGCTGGACGCGGCCGGTGTCGAGTCGCTGTCCACGCTGCGGGCCTCGGCCAAGCGGGACGCCGGGGACAGCGCGGTAGGCCGGTTCGGGGTCGGCTTCGCCGCCGTCCTGGCCGTCACCGACGAGCCCGCCGTCGTCGGCCGGCACGGCGGTGTGCGCTGGTCCCTGGTCGAGGCCCGGGGCCTGGCCGCCGACACCGCCCTGCACAGTCCCGGCCTGGGGGACGAGATCCGGCGGCGCGACGGGCACGTCCCGCTGCTGCGGCTGCCGTTCCCGGCCGAGGGCACCGCCCCCGGCCCGTACGACACGGCCGTTATCCTCCCGCTGCGCGACACGGCCGCCGCCGACCTCGCCGAACGGCTCCTGCACGCGGTGGACGACGCCCTGCTCCTCGCCCTGCCGGGGCTGGAGGAGGTCGTGGTCGAGGTGGCGGACGACGTGCGCACCCTGGGCCGCCGTACCGAGGGCGTCCTGACCGTGGTGGACGACTCCCGGGAGGGCGTCACCCGTTGGCGCACCGTCGCCGCGCACGGCCCCCTCACCCCCGACCTCCTCGCCGACCGGCCGGTGGAGGAGCGGCTGCGCCCCCACTGGTCGGTGACGTGGGCGGTGCCCGTGGACGCGGACGGCGGCCCCGAACGCCCCCGCACCAGCCCCTTCGTCCACGCGCCGACGCCCAGTGACGAGCCCCTCGGCGTGCCCGCGCTGCTCATCGCGTCCTTCCCGCTGGACTCCACCCGCCGGCACGCCGCGCGCGGCCCGCTGACCGACTTCCTGACGGAACGGGCCGCGGACGCCTACGCCGGGCTCCTCGCCGACTGGCGGCCGGTGACGGCCGGCCTCATCGACCTGGTGCCAGGCCCGCTGGGCAAGGGCGAGCTGGACGGCGCGCTGCGGCAGGCGATCCTCGAACGGCTGCCGCGCACCTCCTTCCTGCCGCCCGCCGCCGGACCGCGCGAGGACGACCCCGACCTGCCCGAGTCCCTGCGGCCCCGCGACGCCGAAGTGGTGGAGGGCGCGGGCGCCGACACCGTGCGGGTCCTCGCCGAGGTGCTGCCGACCCTGCTGCCCGCCGGACTCGAACGCCGGGCGGAACTGCGCACGCTGGGCGTGGCCCGGGTGCCGCTGACCGACGCGATCGACCGGCTGGCGGGTCTGGAGAAGGCCCCCGACTGGTGGCGGCGGCTCTACGACAGCCTCGCCGGGGTCGACCCCGACCGGCTGTCCGGGCTGCCCGTGCCCCTCGCCGACGGACGCACCACCATCGGCCCCCGGCAGGTGCTGCTGCCCTCCGGGGCGGCCGCCTCCCTCGACCCGGAGGTCCTCACCCGCCTCGGTCTGAAGGTCGCCCACCCGGACGCCGCCCACGGGCTGCTGGAGAAGCTCGGTGCCCTCCCGGCCACCCCGCGTGCCGTGCTCACCACCCCGCAGGTCCGGGCCGCCGTCGCCGCCTCCCTGGAGGACGACGGCGGCACGAACTGGGAGGAGGACGTCCTCGACGCCGACGAACTGGCCGACACCGTCCTCGGTCTGGTCCGCGACGCCGGACTCGACCCGGGGGACGAGCCCTGGCTCGGTGCGCTGGCCCTGCCCGACGAGGACGGAGAACTCTCCCCGGCGGGCGAACTCGTCTTCCCCGGCGGCCCGTTCGCCCAGGTCATGCGCGAGGACGAACTCGCCTCCGTGGACGCGGAGCTGGCCGAGAAGTGGGGGCCGGAGCCCCTGGCCGCCTGCGGGGTGCTCGTCACCTTCGCCCTCGTCCGCGCCACCGACGTCGTGCTCGACCCGGACGAACTGGAGCCCCGCGAGGGCGACTTCGCCGAACCGGACGACGCGGGTCTGCTGGACGCCGTGGACGTGTGGAGCGAGGACATCCTCGACCGCTTCCCGGACAGCACCGTCCCGCCGGTCGCCACCGAGATCGTCGCCGTGCGCGACCTGGACCTCGTGGACGACGACCGGTGGCCCGAGGCCCTCGCCCTGCTGTCGCGGCCCCCGCTGCGCGACGCGCTCGTCCAGTCCGTGCGCGTGCTCCTGCCCGACGGCACCCACGAGGTCGTACGGCCGTACACCGCGTGGTGGCTGCGCGGGCACCCGGTGCTCGGCGGGCGGCGCCCGGCGGGTCTGCGCGCGGCGGGCGGCGACCCGCTGCTGCGGGGCCTGTACGACGAGGCCGACGCCACCGGCTTCGAGGACGAGCAGGTGCTGCGGGCGCTGGGCGTACGGACGTCGGTGGCCGCCCTGCTCGACGAACCCGGCGGCGCGGCGGAGTTGCTGGACCGCCTCGCCGACCCCGACCGCCCGGTCACGGCCGCCCAGCTGCACGCCCTGTACGGCGCGCTGGCCGAGCTGGACCCGGATCAGGTCACCCTGCCGGACGAGGTGCGGGCCGTGGTCGACGGCCGGGTGGAGGTGGTGGACGCCGCCGACGCCGTGGTCGTCGACTCGCCGGACCTGCTGCCCTTCACGTCGGGCGTACCGCTGCTGCCCGTACGGCCGTCCCGGGCCGCCGAGCTGGCGGAGCTGTTCCAGGTGCGGCGGCTGAGCGAGTCCGTCACCGGCGAGGTGGACTCCGAGGGTGCCGAGCACGACGTACCGGAGCCGGTGCGGACGCTGCTCGGGGCGCGGACCCCGGCGTCGTACGTGGAGCACGAGGAGCTGGTCGTCGACGGTGTGGAGATCGACTGGCGGCTGACGGCCGACGGGGCGTTGCACGCCGCGACGCTGGAGGGGGTGGCGGCGGGGCTGGCCTGGGCGGCCGGTCAGTGGCCCCGCCGCTTCGAGGTCGCGGCGCTGCTGGAGGACGAGTCGCGCACGGAGGAGCTGGCGCGGGACCGCTGGTTCGACTGACGGGGGTGCATCGCGCCCCGAAGGGGGCGCGGGGCGGTGTACGGCATGCGGCTCCACGGCGTGGGCGCGGCCGGCCACAACGGGCCCGCGGCGAACCACGGACCGCTACGCCGGAAGGCGCCGGTCCACCCACCTCCAGGTCAGCTCCAGCAGGCCCGCCGCCGCCACCGCGATGCCGACGGCAGTCCACGGCATCGTCACCCCCACCAGCTTCAGCGCGAAGAAGTCCTGGAGCCACGGCACCGCCAGCACCACCACGAAGCCCAGTCCCATCGTCGCCACCAGCGCCACCCGCCACCACGTGTAGGGCCGCGCGATGATCGCCAGCACCCACATCGAGATCAGGAACAGCGTCAGCGTCGCCGCGCTGGTCTCCGCGTCCAGCGCGCCCGGCCCGGAGTAGTGCTGCCGGGCGACGAGGTACGTCGTGAAGGTCGCCGCCCCGGCCAGTACCCCGCCCGGGATCGCGTACCGCATCACGCGCCGTACGAAGTGGGGCTGGGCCCGTTCCTTGTTCGGGGCGAGGGCCAGGAAGAAGGCGGGGACGCCGATGGTGAGCGTGGAGAGCAGGGTGAGGTGGCGGGGCAGGAACGGGTACTCGACCTGTGAGCAGACCACCAGGATCGCCAGCAGCACCGAGTACACGGTCTTCACCAGGAACAGGGTCGCGACCCGGGTGATGTTGCCGATGACCCGGCGGCCCTCGGCCACCACCGAGGGCAGCGTGGCGAAGCTGTTGTCGAGCAGCACGATCTGCGCGACCGCCCGGGTGGCCTCCGATCCGGAGCCCATCGCCACACCGATGTCGGCGTCCTTGAGCGCCAGGACGTCGTTCACGCCGTCGCCGGTCATCGCGACCGTGTGGCCGCGCGACTGGAGGGCGCCCACCATGTCCCGCTTCTGCTGCGGGGTGACCCGCCCGAACACGGTCCCCCCGTCGAGCGCCTCGGCCATCTCCTCCCGCCCGGCGGGCAGCCGGCGCGCGTCCACGGTGGCGCCGGACAGCCCGAGCTTGGCGGCCACCGCGCCGACCGACACCGCGTTGTCACCGGAGATGACCTTGGCGCGGACGTCCTGGTCGGCGAAGTAGCGCAGGGTGTCGGCGGCGTCCGGGCGCAGCCGCTGCTCCAGGACGACCAGTGCGGTGGGCGTGACGTCCTCGGCCACGCCGGGGTCGTCCAGGTCGCGGGCGGCGCGGGCGAGCAGCAGCACGCGCAGCCCCCGCTCGTTGAGCCGTGCGGTCTCGGCGAGCGCGGGGTCCTCCTCGGCCAGCAGCACGTCCGGCGCGCCCAGCAGCCACGTGCCGGCGGCGCCGTCGTCCTCGACGAGGGTGGCGCCGCTGTACTTCCGGGCGGAGGAGAAGGGCAGGGACGCGGCGCGGCGCCGGCCCTCGGTTTCGGCGACCGGGTAGGCGTCGATGATCGCCTGGAGGGAGGCGTTCGGGCGCGGGTCGGACGCGCCGAGGGCGCCGAGCACCGTGCGGACGTGACGCTCGTCGGCGCCGTCGAGCGGGCGCAGCTCGGTGACGTCCATGCCGCCCTCGGTGAGGGTGCCGGTCTTGTCCAGGCAGACGGTGTCGACGCGGGCCAGGCCCTCGATGGCGGGCAGTTCCTGGACGAGGCACTGCTTGCGGCCGAGCCGGATGACGCCGATCGCGAAGGCGACGGAGGTGAGCAGGACCAGGCCCTCCGGGACCATGGGGACGATGCCGCCGACCGTCCGCGCGATGGAGTCGTCCAGCTCGTTGTCCTTGGCGACCAGCTGGCTGAGGATCAGGCCGATCGCGGTGGGGACCATCATCCAGGTGACGTACTTCAGGATCGTGGAGATGCCGGAGCGCAGCTCGGACTGGACCAGGGTGAAGCGGGAGGCCTCCTCGGCGAGCTGTGCGGCGTATGCCTCGCGCCCCACCTTGGTCGCCCGGAACGCGCCGCCGCCCGCGACCACGAAGCTGCCGGACATGACCTGGTCCCCCGGCTGCTTGACCACCGGGTCGGCCTCGCCGGTGAGCAGGGACTCGTCGATCTCCAGCCCGTCCGCCTCGACGCACACCCCGTCGACGACGACCTTGTCCCCGGGCCCGATCTCGATGACGTCGTCCAGCACGATCTCCGAGGTGCTGACCTCGGCGGCCGTCCCGTCCCGGCGTACGGTCGGGCGGACCTCGCCGATCAGCGCCAGGGAGTCGAGGGTCTTCTTCGCCCGCCACTCCTGGATGATGCCGATGCCGGTGTTGGCGAGGATCACGAAGCCGAACAGGCTGTCCTGGATCGGCGCGACGAACAGCATGATCACCCACAGCACGCCGATGATCGCGTTGAACCGGGTGAAGACGTTGGCGCGGACGATGTCGGCCAGTGAGCGGCTGCTGCGCACCGGTACGTCGTTGACCTGACCGCGCGCGACCCGTTCGGCGACCCCGGCGGCGGTCAGGCCGGTCGTCGGCGAAGGGGTGTGCGCGGGGTCCGCCGGGTCGAGTCGGTCGTCCGCGTCGAGATGCGTCATGCGTTCGACGGTAAGGGCGGATTTACGGCTTCACCCGCCGAACGCGGGGAAGATCCGACCCGGGTAGGAGCGGCTGATCCGGCCCGTGATGCCCTGGTACTACGGGGCGCGCAGGCAGGTCGGACCCGGGCGCGTGATCGGGTCGGAGCAGGTGCGGCTCGGCAGCCGACTCGGGCGGCTCGGGCGACTGGGGCAGCTCGGGCGGCTGGGGCAGCTCTGGTGGCTGGGCAGGGGTGTCAGGCGGTGTCGTCCGTCGCGGCCCGCTTGAGCGCGGCGTCGCGCCCCCGCACGTACCAGATGCCGATCAGTCCGAGCCCGGCGCCGGCCAGGCAGGTCCACACCCACCAGGTGTGCCCGTGGTCGTCGAACCAGCCGTAGAAGGGCAGCTGCACGAGGAAGAGGACGAACCAGAGGACGGTGCCGCCGACGATGGTCGGAACCACGGGGCCCTCCAGGGGCGCCGGCGCCTCGTGCGTGGGTGTCCACTTCTTCATGCGTACAGCTTACGAGGAGGCCGACCGCGTGTTCACCGGACCGCACCACCGGGGTCTACGCGCGGAGATAGCGCTCCGGGGCTCATACGTTCATACTGAACCCGTTTGTCTCTGACCGCTTTCATTCGTAGGAAACACCAATAAGGCCGTGGGGGAACCTGTTGGTGATGAGGTCCTCGCATGCCTACCTCGGCCTCCGCCAAGGTCCCCCCGTCCCCCGAGTCGCCCGAAGACAGGCGGCCCCCGCAGAACGGCCTCGACCGCTACTTCCGGATCTCCGAGCGCGGCAGCACGCTGCCCCGTGAGATCCGCGGCGGTTTCGCCACCTTCTTCGCGATGGCCTACATCATCGTGCTGAACCCGATCATCCTGGGCAGCGCGAAGGACATGTACGGCAACCAGCTCGACAACGGTCAGCTGGTCACCGCGACCGCCCTGACGGCGGCGTTCACCACGCTCCTGATGGGCGTCATCGGCAATGTCCCGATCGCGCTCGCCGCCGGCCTCGGCGTGAACTCCGTCGTCGCCCTCCAGCTAGCCCCCCGGATGTCCTGGCCGGACGCCATGGGCATGGTGGTGCTGGCCGGTTTCATCGTCATGCTGCTGGTCGCCACCGGCCTGCGTGAGCGCGTGATGAACGCCGTGCCCTACGGCCTGCGCAAGGCCATCGCCATCGGTATCGGCCTGTTCATCATGCTGATCGGCCTGGTCGACTCCGGGTTCGTCACCCGGATGCCGGACGCCGCCCAGACCACCGTCCCCCTCCAGCTGGGCACCGGCGGGCACCTGCTCGGCTGGCCGGTGCTGGTCTTCGCCCTCGGTGTGCTGCTCACCCTGGCGCTGATCGTCCGCAGGACCCCCGGCGCGATCCTGATCTCGATCGTCGTGATGACCGTGCTCGCGATGATCATCAACGCGGTCGCCGACATCCCCTCCTGGGGTCTGACCACCCCGGAGTGGCCCGGCAACCCCGTCGCCACCCCCGACTTCGGTCTGGTCGGCGAGGTCAGCCTGTTCGGCGGTTTCGAGAAGGTCGGCCTCCTGACCGGCGTGCTGTTCGTCTTCACCGTGCTGCTGTCGTGCTTCTTCGACGCGATGGGCACGATCATGGCCGTCAGCGACGAGGCGAAGCTCACCGACGCCCAGGGCCAGATGCCGGGCATCAACAAGGTCCTCTTCGTCGACGGCGTCGCGGTCGCCACGGGCGGTGCCAGCTCCGCCTCGGCCACGACCTGCTTCGTGGAGTCCACGGCGGGCGTCGGCGAGGGCGCGCGCACCGGCTTCGCGAACATCGTCTCCGGCGCGCTGTTCGCCATGGCGCTGTTCCTCACGCCGGTCGCCACGATGGTCCCGTCCCAGGCGGCCACTCCGGCGCTGGTGGCGGTCGGCTTCCTGATCCTGGCCGGCTCGATCCGGGAGATCGACTGGTCCGACTTCACGATCGCCGTCCCGGCCTTCGTGACGATGCTGATGATGCCGTTCACCTATTCGATCACCAACGGCATCGGCATGGGCTTCATCACCTTCTCGGTGCTGCGCCTGGCGGCCGGACGGGGCCGGGAGGTCCCGGTCACGATGTACGTGGTGTCGGCGGTGTTCGCCTTCTACTACCTGATGCCGGCCCTGGGGCTCACGTGAGCGGCGTGATCAGCGCCCGACCGGTGGGTCTCACGTGACCCCGTAGAACCGTTCCGTCTCCTCCACGGCGGACTGGAACCGCTCGTCGAAGTCATCCCGAATGAGCGTCCGGACGACATAGTCCTGGACGCTCATTCCCCTTTTCGCCGCATGGTGCCGGAGCCGGTCGAGCAGCTCCCCGTCCATCCGCAGGCTGAGCACGCTGGTCCCCATGTGCACGAGGGTCACCCCCACCGACCGGGTGATGCTCCGATTTCCGGAAACAGCTCACTCGTACGGGTGAAGTCCGGGTTTCCGTGGCGGGTGTCACGGGCACGCGGGCGGGTGAGCAGTGGTATTTCGCTAGCCTAATGAGTTACGCTAAGGAACATGCCGGACCTCAAGCATGGCGACGACGCCGCCGCCGTGAACTCCCTGCGCTCAGCCGTGATGCGGTTGTCCCGTCGCCTCAAGCACCAGCGGGTCGACGAGTCGCTCAGTCCCACCGAGATGTCGGTGCTGGGCACCCTGTCCAACTGCGGCAGCGCGACCCCGGGCGAACTCGCCCGCAAGGAACACGTCCAGCCGCCCTCGATGACCCGCATCGTGGCGCTGCTGGAGGCGAAGGGGCTGGTCCGGCTGGAGCCGCACCCCGAGGACCGGCGCCAGAAGGTCGTGACGCAGACCGAGCGGGCCGTGGTGATGCTCGAGGAGAGCCGCCGCAAGCGGAACGCGTTCCTGGCCACGCTGGTCGAGGGACTCGACGAGGACGAGTGGGCGAAACTGCGCGCCGCCGCCCCCGTGCTGGAGAAGCTCGCACACCGGTAGAGAGCAACCGCGAGGAGGCGAACCCTTTTGAGTACGGGACCCGGAGCAGCTTCCGCCCCCGCACCTGACGGACACGACGACCCGCCCACCCCCGACGCCGCTCGCAAGACCTCGATGTTCGCCTCCCTCCGGGTCCGGAACTACCGCCTGTTCTTCCTGGGCCAGGTCGTCTCCAACATCGGCACCTGGATGCAGCGCATCGCCCAGGACTGGCTGGTGCTCAGCCTCACCGGCTCCTCGGCGGCCGTCGGCATCACCACGGCTCTCCAGTTCCTGCCGATGCTGCTCTTCGGCCTCTACGGCGGCGTCCTCGTCGACCGCCTGCGCAAGCGCCCCACGCTGCTGGTCACCCAGTCGTCGATGGCCGTCACCGCGCTCTTCCTCGCCGTGCTCACCCTCACCGGACACGTCCAGGTCTGGCACGTCTACGTCGCCGCCTTCGCGATGGGCCTGGCGACCGTCGTCGACAACCCGGCCCGCCAGTCCTTCGTCGCCGAGCTGGTCGGCCGCGACCAGCTCCAGAACGCGGTCAGCCTCAACTCGGCCAACTTCCAGTCCGCCCGCCTGATCGGCCCCGCCGTCGCCGGTCTGATGATCACCGGAGTGGGCACCGGCTGGGCGTTCCTCGCCAACGGCCTGTCCTTCGTCGCGCCGCTGAGCTGCCTGCTGCTGATGCGCGCCCGCGAACTGCACGCCGTCCAGCGTGCCCCGCGCGGCAAGGGACAGCTGCGCGAGGGCCTGCACTACGTCGCCGGGCGCCCCGAGCTGATCTGGACCATCGTGCTGGTCGGCTTCATCGGCACCTTCGGCTTCAACTTCCCGGTCTTCCTGTCCGCCTTCGCCGACGACGTCTTCGACGCGGGCGCGGGCGCCTACAGCCTCTTCAACACCCTCATGGCCGTCGGCTCGGTCGCCGGCGCCCTGCTCGCCGCCCGGCGCGGCACGGCCCGGCTGCGGGTGCTGATCGCGGCGGCGCTGGCCTTCGGCGCCCTGGAGATGGTCGCGGCGACGGCACCCGAGCTGTGGCTGTTCGCGCTGCTGATGGTCCCGATAGGCGTCTTCAGCATGACGGTCAACGTCACCGCCAACACCAGCATCCAGATGTCCACCGACCCGGCCATGCGGGGCCGCGTCATGGCCCTGTACATGATGGTCTTCCTCGGCGGCTCCCCGGTCGGCGCCCCGATCGTCGGCTGGGTCACGGACACGTACGGTGCCCGGGTGGGCTTCGCCGCGGGCGGCGCGGTCGCCGCCACCGCCGCGCTCGTCATCGGCCTGGTCCTGGCCCGCGTCGGCAACCTGCGCCTGACGGTCGGCTGGCACCGGGGGCACCCGCAGGTGCGCTTCGTGCCACGCGAACGGCGTGAGGAGCTGGCGCCGGCGGCGTAGCGGCCCCGGCGTCAGTCGCGGGGGAAGTCGTCGGTCTGGAGGGTGAGGCCGACGACGGTGCCGGTCAGGTCGATGTCCTCGCCGAAGCCGAAGCTCACGGCGGCGTGGTACGTGCCGTCCTTCGGCAGGGTGTGCAGGTGCCACTCCCCGGCATACGGGTCCACGATCAGATACACCGGGACGTCGGCGGCGGCATAGGCGTCCTTCTTGGGGCCGTGGTCGTTGCCCGCCGTGCTCCGGGAGACGACCTCCGCCACGAACTCGACGTCCTCGGGGCGCCAATGGCCCTTGTCGTCCTTCCGGGCCCCTTCGGCCAAGGCCACGACGTCGGACGCGAAGCCGTTGAGATACCCCGGGTAGTCCATACGGACGTCGGACTTCACGCGCTTGCGTGGATACTTGGTTCGCAGCTGGTCGTAGATGTCCGCGATGATGTCCCAGTGGGTGTCCCGCTGCGGCGTCATGAAGATGTGACCCCCGACGATCTCGGTCTTGTATCCCTCGGGGACGGGCATCTTCTCGAGCCACTCGAACATGACGTCCAGAGTCAGCCCGGTGCTCTCTTCGGCCATCTCGATCCTGTCGTCAAGGACGGTCATCGTGGCGCTCCTCCCCGGCTGCCCCCGACGCGAGTGCAGCCGCGCGGTACAACGATACGCACGGTGACCGGGACACGCGCGGACGTACGCGTGTTCTCCGGGGGAGACTGACCGGCATGAGACTGTTCGCCGCCGTACTGCCCCCCGAGGACGTCACCGCCGCCCTCGCCGCCGAGGTGGCCGCGCTGCGGAAGCTGCCCGGCGCGGACGGGCCGCGCTGGACCGGCCGCCCCGGCTGGCACTTCACGCTCGCCTTCTACGGCGAGGTGGACGACGACCTCGTACCGGATCTGTCGGCACGCCTGGAGCGTGCCGCCCACCGCACCGCGCCTTTCGAGCTGGCGCTGCGCGGGGGCGGCCAGTTCGGGCACGGACGGGTGCTGTGGGCCGGAGCGGAGGGTGACGTGGCGACCCTGCGGCTGCTCGCGGACCGGGCGGAGGCGGCGGGGCGCAAGGCGGGCGTCGAGATGGGCGAGCACCGGCGCTACACGCCCCACCTGACCGTGGCCCGCGGCCGGGAGGCGTTCGACGTGGGGCCGTACGTCGAGGCGCTGGACGGCTTCCGGAGCCGCGCCTGGACCGTGACCGACCTGGCGCTGGTGCGCAGCAACCTGCCGAGGTCCGGGGTGCCGGGCGAGCAGCCCCGTTACGAGACGGTCGCCCGCAGCCCGCTCGGCGCGTCCGGTTAGGCTCGGGGCGTGGACCCGAAGACCCGTAACCGGATCATGGCCGGTGTACTCGTACTGATGCTCGTCGTGGTGGCGGTGGCGGCGGCGCTCGGATAAGCGGCCCTGAGCAGGCCGTGGGGCGGCCGCCGCCCCGCTCACCCCGCTACCAGGCGAACGCCTCCGGCGACGGCCCCGGCCCCGGGAAGATCTCGTCCAGCCCGGTCAGCAGCTCGTCCGACAGCTCCAGCTCCACGGCCCGCAGTGCCGACGTGAGCTGCTCCGCGGTGCGCGGGCCGACGATCGGGCCGGTCACGCCGGGCCGGGTCAGCAGCCAGGCCAGCGCGGCCTCGCCGGGCTCGATGCCGTGCTTGCCGAGCAGGTCCTCGTAGGCCTGGATCTGTGCACGGCCCGCGGGGTCGGCCAGGACGTCGGCCGCCCGCCCGGAGGCGCGCCGTCCGCCCTGTACCTCCTTCTTCAGGACCCCGCCGAGCAGCCCGCCGTGCAGCGGCGACCACGGGATGACTCCGAGGCCGTAGTCCTGCGCGGCCGGGATGACCTCCATCTCGGCGCGGCGCTCGGCCAGGTTGTACAGGCACTGCTCGCTGACCAGGCCGATGGTGCCGCCGCGCCGGGCGGCGGTCTCGTTGGCCTGGGCGATCTTGTACCCGGGGAAGTTCGAGGACCCGGCGTACAGCACCTTGCCCTGCTGGACCAGGGTGTCGATGGCCTGCCAGATCTCGTCGAACCCGGTGGCGCGGTCGATGTGGTGGAACTGGTACAGGTCGATGTGGTCCGTCCGGAGCCGCTTGAGGCTGGCGTCGACGGCCCGCCGGATGTTCACGGCGGACAGCTTGTCGTGGTTGGGCCACGCCTCGCCGTCGGCGGCCATGTTGCCGTAGACCTTGGTGGCGATGACGGTCCGGTCGCGCCGGTCGCCGCCCTTGGCGAACCAGTTGCCGATGATCTCCTCGGTACGGCCCTTGTTCTCACCCCAGCCGTACACGTTGGCGGTGTCGAAGAAGTTGATGCCTGCGTCCAGCGCCGCGTCCATGATGGCGTGGCTGTCGGCCTCGTCGGTCTGCGGGCCGAAGTTCATGGTCCCGAGGACGAGCCGGCTGACCTTGAGTCCCGTGCGTCCGAGCTGCGTGTACTTCATGGTCCCCAAGCCAACGACTTGGAGTGCGCTCCAGGCAAGCGGTTCGGGTCGTTCGGTCAGTCGCGGGGGAAGGCGCCGGTCCTTAGGGTGAGGCCGAGGACGGTGTCGGTGAGGTCCAGGTCCTCCCCGAAGACGACCCTTGTCTCGGTGGTGTAGTCGCCGTCCTTGGGGTGCGTGAAGATGTGGCAGCGGCCCTGGTACGGGTCGGCGATGAGGTAGAGGGGGACCTCGGCTGCGGCGTAGGCGAGCTTCTTGGGGCCGTAGTCGTTGGCGGCGGTGCCCTGGGAGATGACCTCGGCCACGAACTCGACGTCCTCGTGGCGCCAGTGGCCTGTGTCGTCCCGCTCCGCTCCGTCGCGAAGTTTGGCCACGTCCGGGCAGAAGCCGTTCTCGTGGCCCGGGAAGTCGATGCGGACGTCCGAAAGGACCAGGACGTCCATTCCGAACCGGTCCTCGATGGGCCGTACGATCCGGCGGATGATTGCCCAATGCGTGTCGCGCTGCGGTGTCATGTGGACGTTGCCCCCGACGATCTCAACCCTGAATCCTTCGGGGACGGGCATCCGCTCCAGGCGCTCGAACCACTCGTCCAAGCATTCCGTGTTGGCGTCGGCCATGGCGATCCTGTCTTCAAGGACGGTCATCGTGGCGCTCCTCCCCGGCTGCCCCACCGACGAGTGCAGCCGCGCGTTACAACGATACGCACGGCGACCGGGACACGGGAGGACGCGCATATGCCAGAGCGGGACAGTACCGACCACCTCGTCGCCCTCGTCCGGCGCCACCTCGGCGACGGCAACGTGCTCGGCGTCTACGCGCACGGCTCCGCCACCCTCGGCGGCCTGCGCCCGCACAGTGACCTCGATCTGCTCGTCGTCGTACGGCACCCCACGACGCACGCGCAACGCGCAACGCTCACAGAAGAGTTGCCGAAGCTGTCCGGCGGCGAAGGGCATCGCCCCGTCGAGCTGATCGTCGTCGCACGGGACGACGTCAGGCCCTGGCGCTACCCGCCCCGCTGCGACTACCTCTACGGCGAGTGGCTCCGCGACGCCTACGAGCGCGGCCACGTCCCCGAGCCCGAGGACGACCCCGACCTCGCCCCGCTCCTGACGATGGTGCTGCGCGCCGACGCCCCGCTGTACGGACCGCCGCCCGCCACCCTGCTCGACCCCGTCCCGCACGGGGACCTGCGGCGGGCGATCGTCGCCGGGGTGCCGGGGCTCATGGCCGAGCTGGAGTCGGACACCCGCAACGTGCTGCTCACCCTCGCCCGGATCTGGAGCACGCTCGTGACCGGCGACATCCGGTCGAAGGACGCGGCGGCCGAGTGGGCCCTCGGGCGGCTGCCCGCCGAGTGCCGGCCGCCGATGGCCCACGCCCGTGCCGGCTACCTCGGGCACGAGCGGGAGGAGCGGTGGGGTGACGGCGTGCGGCCCTGTGCCGACCGCATGGTCCGGGCGATCAGGGCGGCCTACGAGGCGGCGTAGGACCCGCCCAGCCCCCACTCCTCGTCCATGGCCGCCGCGAACGCCGCCGCGATCCTGTGCTCGCCGCTCTCGTTGGGGTGCGTGCCGTCGTACGTGTCCACGTGGAAGTCGTACGACGCGGGCGGCGGGACGAGCAGCAGCGAGGAGCGCGGGTCGTCGAGGTCGGCGATCGTCTCGGCGAGAAGGTCGTTGAACCGGGTGACCTGGTCGGCGAAGGTCTCGTCGGCCTCCACCCGGATGTTCGGGACGACCGGCATCACGGCCATGCGGACGCGCGGGTTCGCCGAGCGCGCCGCCGCCACGAAGGCCCGGACGTTGTCGGCCGTCTGCTCCGCGTTCGTGTAGAAGCCGAGGTCGATCAGGCCGAGCGAGACCAGGAGCACGTCCGCGCGGCAGGTCCGCACCGTCTCGCCGATCAGCGGGGCCATGTGGTGCCAGCCCTCGCCCCAGCCGGCCAGGTGGGCGCGGGGGAAGTCGGGGTCGGCGTAGGCGTACGAGGTGGGGGCGTCCGTCGACTGGTCGTGCAGCGTCTCGCGGGGGCCGACGAAGGTGAACGGGCGGCCGTAGGAGTCGCGCAGGTGCTGCCACAGCCGGTAGCGCCACGTGTGTTCGCCTGCGCTCCCGATCGTCATGGAGTCACCGACGAACATGAACCTGAGCATCCGCTCATCATGGACGATCCGCCTCGCCGGCGCGATGTGAGCCCGACCACCCAGCGTGACTCCGTGCGTGACCCCCGCCGTGAACGCCCGTGCGGGATGGCAGGCTTGGCGCATGCGCCGACCTTTCGCCCTCCTCGCCGCGGCCCTTCTCGTGGGCGCGTTCGCCGTGCCCGCCTCCGCCGCGGACGGGGACGACGGGAGCGACGGGTTCACGATCAAGGACCCGCGCATCACCGAGTCCAGCGGCCTCGCCGCCTCCCGCCTGCACCCCGGCGTCTACTGGACGCACAACGACCAGGACAACGGGCCGTACCTGTACGCCGTGGACGGCGCCACCGGCGAGACCGTCGCCCGCGTCGCGCTCTCCGGCGTCGGCACGCCCCGGGACGTCGAGGCGATCTCCGTCGGGCCGGGCAACCGCCTCTTCGTCGGCGACATCGGCGACAACCTCGGCGGCACCTGGCCCCACGTGTGGATCTACGAGCTGCCCGAGCCCAAGGAGCTGAAGGACCAGACGGTCAAGGCGACGCAGTACGTCGTGAAGTACGCGGACGGCGCCCGCGACGCGGAGTCGATGGCCGTCCACCCGAAGACCGGGCGGGTCTACCTCCTCGACAAGAACGAGGACGGCGGGCACCTGTACGAGGGCCCGGCGACGCTCTCCGCCTCCGGCACCAACGTCTTCCGGCGCGCCGCCCCCGTCGACCTCTGGGCCACCGACGCCGCCTTCTCCCCGGACGGCGAGACGCTCGCCGTGCGCGGCTACCTCGGGGGCATCTGGTACGACTGGAACGGCGGGAAGATCCAGCGCAAGGGGCGGATCAGCGTGCCGCTCGGGCAGGGGGAGTCCGTCACCTACACCACGGACGGCGAGAAGCTGCTGCTCGGCATGGAGGGCGCCGGCAGCCCCGTGAAGGCCGAGGACGCGCCCGGAGGCGGCGGCGATGCGGCGGGGGGCGGCTCCGACGCCTCGGGAGCGGGCTCCGGAGGGGACGACGGGTCCGGCGGCGACACCCTCAAGGTCGGGGCGGTCGGCCTGGTCGTCGCGTGCGCCGCCGTGTTCCTCGGGCTACGGCGACTCTTCCGCCGCCGCTGAACCGCCCGCCGCGCCCCGCGCGGCCACCAGCACCTCCAGCCCGTCCAGGATGCGCTGCAACCCGAACTCGAAGTGGTCGAAGCCGGGGCCGAACGTGTCCTCGGACAGGGAGGCCAGGACCGGGTAGCGCCCACTGAGCATGGCCTTCTCCAGCGTGGGCTGCTGGGCCCCCCAGAACTGCGCGTCCGTCAGCCCGGACCGGCGCTCGGCCTCCGCCTCGTACACCTGCGTGCGCGCGGCGCCGACGACGTACCCGTCGATCATGATGATCACCGACATCAGCTCGGGGTCGGTCAGACCCATCGGCTTGATCCGGGCGAGGACCCTCTCCATGCCGTCCAGGGCGCTCGGGCCGAGGACCGGGCGGGACTGGTTGACCTCCAGCAGCCACGTGTGGCGGCGGTAGAGGGCGAGTGCGGCGCGGCCGAGCGCCTCCAGCGCCGAGCGCCAGCCGCCGTCGCCCAAGTCGCCGGGGTTCTCGGACGGGCGCTGCACGCGGTCCAGCATCAGGTCGAGCAGCTCGCCCTTGCCGGGGACGTAGCGGTACAGGGACATCGTGCCGGTGCCCAGCTCCGTGGCGATCCGGCGCATCGAGACCGCGCCCAGCCCGTCCCGGTCCGCGACCTCGACGGCGACCTCCACGATCCGCTCCAGCGTCAGGCCCGGTTTGGGCCCCCGGCTGGGCCGCCTGCCGGTGTCCCACAACAGTTCGAGGGTGCGGCCGATGTCACCGCTGCCGCTGGTCTCCGTACCGCTTGCCATGAGGGCAGTCTAAGTCCGCGAGCAATAACTGAGTACGGTGTACGCGCAATAGGGTACGGTGTACTCAGTGAGGGAGTGAGAGGGGGACCCATGAGCGACGGTTACGCGGTCCGGGCCGAGGGCCTGGAGAAGCGGTACGGCGACAAACGCGCCCTCGACGGCTTCGATCTGGCCGTCCGCGAGGGCGCCGTGCACGGCCTGCTCGGGCCGAACGGCGCGGGCAAGACCACGGCGGTGCGCATCCTGTCCACGCTGGTCCGGCTGGACGGGGGGCGGGCCGAGGTGGCGGGCCTGGACGTCGCCCGGCAGGCGCGCGAGGTGCGGTCGCGGATCGGCCTCACCGGCCAGTACGCGGCCGTGGACGAGGTGCTCACCGGCCGGCAGAACCTGGAGATGTTCGGGCGCCTGTTCCACCTGGGCGGCAGGCGGGCCCGCGCGCGGGCCGTCCAGCTCCTGGAGCAGTTCGACCTGACCGACGCCGCGGACCGGGGCGTCGGCAAGTACAGCGGTGGCATGCGGCGCCGCCTCGACCTCGCCGCGTCGATGATCCTCGCCCCGTCCGTCCTGTTCCTGGACGAGCCGACGACGGGCCTCGACCCCCGCAGCCGCGGCGAGGTCTGGGACTCCGTCCGCGCGCTGGTGGCGGGCGGCACGACCGTACTGCTGACCACGCAGTACCTGGAGGAGGCCGACAAACTCGCCTCCCACATCACCGTCATCGACCAGGGCAGGTCCATCGCCGACGACAGCCCGGACGGGCTGAAGAACCTGGTCGGCGGCGACCGTATCGAGGTCGTGGTGGCGGACCGGTCGGAGATCCCGAGGGTGGTCAAGGTGGTCGCCCGGGTCTGCGACGGCGAACCCGAGGCCGACGAGGAGGGGCTGCGGGTGCACGCCCCGGTCACCGACCGGGTGCCGGCCCTGACCGAGGTGGCGCGCACCCTCCAGGACGAGGGTGTCCGGGTGGAGGACATCGGACTGCGCAGGCCGAGCCTCGACGACGTGTTCCTGCGCCTGACCGGCCACCGCACGAGCGCGGAGACGAAGGAGAAGGAGCGGGTGGCGGCATGAGCGCTCTCGACCTCGACCCGGACCTGACGGCGGCACACCTGACGACGGCACCGCAGAAGCACGGCCGCCTCTACTGGCTGATCGCCGACTGCGGCAACGTCGTCCGCCGCGGCCTGACCCACTACCAGCGTCAGCCCGTCAACATCGCCTGGCAGCTCGGCTTCCCGATCCTGTCCGTCCTCCTCTACGGCTATGTCTTCGGCAGCGCGATGAAGGTGCCGGGCGGTGGGGACTACAAGGACTTCCTGATGCCGGGCATGTTCGTGATGACCATGGCGTTCGGTTTCATCAACACCGCGACCGTCGTCGTCTACGACTCCACCAAGGGCGTCATCGACCGGTTCCGCTCCATGCCGATGGCCTCCTCCGCGGTGGTCGCGGGGCGCGGGGTGACCGATCTCGTGGTCGCCTGCGCCGAGTTGACGATCCTGATGCTGACGGCGCTGGCCATGGGCTGGCGCCCGGGCGGCGGCTGGGGCTTCCTGGCGGCCTTCGGCCTGCTGCTGTGGCTGCGGTTCGCGCTGATCTGGCTCGGCGTGTGGCTCGGGCTGCTGGTCCCCAACCCGGAAGCGGCGGGCGGCCTGTTCGCGGTGGCGTTCCCGCTGACGATGATCTCCAGCATCTTCGTCGCCCCGCAGCTGATGCCCGACTGGCTGGGCTGGGTGGCCGCCTGGAACCCCATCTCCTCCACGGCGGCGGCGGCTCGCGAACTGTTCGGCACGCCGGTCGGCGGCGGCGACTCGTGGGTCGAGCGGCACGCGCTGCTGATGGCGGGCGTGTGGCCGGCGATCCTGACGGCGATCTTCCTGCCGCTGGCGGTGCGGCGCTTCCAGCGGCTCAGCCGGTAGGGGCGGGCGGGCGACGAGGGGCGGGAGAGCGACGAGGGGCGCCCGGCGAGTGCCGGGCGCCCCTCAGCGTCGTACCGCGGGTCATCGTCGTACCGCGGGAGTGGTGATCAGAGCTTCTCGATAGTGGTGATCAGAGCTTCTCGATCACGTAGTCGACGCACTTGGTCAGCGCCTCGACGTCCGCCGGGTCGATCGCAGGGAACATCGCGACGCGCAGCTGGTTGCGGCCGAGCTTGCGGTACGGCTCGGTGTCGACGACGCCGTTGGCGCGCAGCACCTTGGCGACGGCGGCGGCGTCGATGTCGTCGGCGAAGTCGATCGTGCCGATGACCTGCGAGCGCTTGGCCGGGTCGGAGACGAACGGCGTGGCGTACTTGGCCTCCTCCGCCCAGGAGTACAGGCGGGACGAGGAGTCCTTGGTGCGGCCGGTGGTGAAGTCGAGGCCGCCCTGGCCGTTCATCCAGTCCAGCTGCTCGCCCAGGAGGAACAGGGTGGCCAGCGCCGGGGTGTTGTACGTCTGGTTCTTGCGCGAGTTGTCGATCGCCGTCGGCAGCGAGAAGAACTCCGGGACGTGCCGGCCGCTCGCGTGGATCCGCTCGGCGCGCTCGATCGCGGCCGGGGAGAACACGCCGATCCACAGGCCGCCGTCGGAGGCGAAGGACTTCTGCGGGGCGAAGTAGTAGACGTCGGTCTCGGCGATGTCGACGGGCAGGCCGCCGGCGCCGGACGTCGCGTCGACCAGCACGAGGGAGCCCTCGTCGGCGCCGGCGACCCGCTTGATGGGCATGGCGACGCCGGTCGAGGTCTCGTTGTGCGTGAACGCGTACACGTCCACGCCGGCCTCGGCGTGCGCCTCGGGGTGGGTGCCCGGGTCGGAGGAGACGACCGTCGGCTCGGCCAGCCACGGGGCGAGCTTCGCCGCCTTGGCGAACTTGGAGGAGAACTCGCCGAAGCTCAGGTGCTGCGACCGGTTCTCGATCAGGCCGTGGGTCGCGACGTCCCAGAACGCGGTGGAGCCGCCGTTGCCGAGGATCACCTCGTAACCGTCGGGGAGCCGGAACAGCTCGCGGATGCCCTCACGGACCTTGCCGACCAGGTTCTTGACCGGGGCCTGGCGGTGGGAGGTGCCGAGCAGGGACGTACCGGTGGCGGCCAGGGCGTCCAGCGCCTCCACCCGCACCTTGGAGGGGCCCGCGCCGAATCGACCGTCCGCGGGCTTGATGTCAGCAGGAATCTGGATCTCAGCCACGTGCCGGAGGGTATCCCGTCGGCCAAACCGGGCGAAGCCATGTCCGTCCGATGAGACGAGATCTCCGCCTTGCGGACCTGTAGCGAACCACAAGAGCCCATGCTGGACGACATGACCGATCTGGAGGCAGCACTGCGCACGGCCGTACGCGGCGAGGTCGGCTTCGACGTCACCTCCCGGGCCCTGACCACCATGGACGCGTCCAACTACCGTCGGGTGCCGCTCGGGGTGGTGGCACCGAGAGACGCCGACGACGTGGCCGCCGTACTGGAGGTGTGCCGGGCGCGCGGGGTGCCGGTCGTGGCGCGGGGCGGGGGCACGTCGATCGCGGGGCAGGCGACCGGCACGGGCGTCGTCCTGGACTTCACCCGGCACATGAACCGGCTGGTCTCGCTCGACGCGGAGACGCGCACGGCCGTCGTCCAGCCGGGCCTGGTCCTCGACCGCCTCCAGCGGGCCGCCGCCCCGCACGGCCTGCGCTTCGGTCCCGACCCGTCCACCCACAGCCGCTGCACGCTCGGCGGAATGATCGGCAACAACTCGTGCGGCTCCCACTCGGTGGCGTGGGGCACGACGGCGGACAGCGTGCGCGAACTGACGGTGCTCACCGCGCGGGGGAAGCGGCTGCGGCTCGGGCGGGAGTGGGCCGGGGCACCGGAGGGCCTGCGCGAACTGGTCGACGGCGACCTGGCACGCCTGCGCACCGGCTTCCCCGACCTCCCCCGCCGCATCTCCGGCTACGCGCTGGACGCGCTGCTGCCGGAGCGGGGCGCGGACGTGGCCCGCTCCTTCTGCGGTTCGGAGGGCACGCTGGGCGTGCTGACCGAGGCGGTGGTCCGGCTGGTCGAGGCACCGCGCGCGCGGGCGCTGGCGGTGCTCGGATACGCCGACGAGGCCGGGGCGGCGGAGGCGGCGGCCGGGTTGCTGCCGCTCGGGCCGCTGACGGTGGAGGGCATGGCGGCGGACCTGGTGCCGCCGACGTCCGCGGCCGGGCTGCCCCGGGGCGGGGCGTGGCTCTTCGTGGAGACCGGCGGCGCCACGGAGGCGGAGGCACGCGCGCGTGCGGAGGCGGTGGTCCGCGCGGCCGACGTCGTCGACGCGCTGGTGATGACCGATCCGGCCGGGCAGCGGACGCTGTGGCGGATCCGGGAGGACGCGAGCGGTACGGCGACGCGGATGCCGGACGGCTCGGAGGCGTGGCCCGGCTGGGAGGACTGCGCGGTGCCGCCGGTCCGGCTGGGCGCCTACCTGCGGGACTTCCGGGCCCTCCTGTCCGCCCACGACCTGCGCGGCACGCCGTACGGGCACTTCGGGGACGGCTGCATCCACGTACGCATCGACTTCGACCTGCTGACGGACGCCGGGGTGGCCCGCTTCCGCCGCTTCTCGGAGGAGCTGGCGGACCTGGTCGTGGCGCACGGGGGTTCGTTGTCCGGGGAGCACGGGGACGGGCAGGCGCGGGCGGAGCTGCTGCCGAGGATGTACGGCGAGGAGACGGTCGCCCTCTTCGAGCGCGCGAAGGCCGTCTGGGACCCGGACGACCTCCTCAACCCGGGCATGCTGGTCCGCCCGGCGCCCCTCGATTCGAACCTCCGCTTCTCCGTCCTGCCGCGCGAGCCGGTGGACGTGACGTTCGGCTACCCCTCCGACGGCGGTGACTTCTCGGCGGCGGTACGGCGCTGCGTCGGGGTCGCCAAGTGCCGTACGACGTCGGCGGCGGGCTCCTCGGTCATGTGCCCGTCGTTCCGGGCGACGGGAGACGAGGCGCACTCCACTCGCGGGCGCGCCCGGCTGCTGCACGAGATGCTCGCCGGTGAGCTGGTGACCGACGGGTGGCGCTCCACGGAGGTCCGGGACGCCCTCGACCTGTGCCTGTCCTGCAAGGGCTGCCGCTCCGACTGCCCGGTCGAGGTCGACATGGCCACGTACAAGGCGGAGTTCCTCCACCACCACTACGCCGGCCGCCGCCGCCCCGCCGCCCATTACGCGATGGGATGGCTGCCGGTGTGGCTGCGCTGGGCGGCGCGGACGCGGACGGCTCCGGTCGTCAACGCGCTGGCCTCCGTGCGCCCGTTGGCCGCGGTGGCGAAACGGCTGGGCGGCATCGCGGGGGAGCGGGAGGTGCCGCGGCTGGCGAGGGAGACGTTCAGCCGGTGGTGGCGCGGCCGGCGGCCTGCCGCCGAGGGCTCCGGCGAGCTGGTGGTCCTGTGGCCGGACACCTTCACCGAGCACCTGTCACCGGCCGTGGGCCGGGCGGCCGTACGGGTGCTGGAGGCGGCGGGGCTGCGGGTGGCGTTGCCGCCGACGCTGCGGGCGCGGGGCGGGCGCGTCGGAGACGGCACGACGAAGTCGCCGACCGCGCTGCTGACGGCCCGCCGGGGCCGGGTCTGCTGCGGACTGACGTACGTCTCCACGGGCCAACTGGACCGCGCCCGCGCGGTGATGCGCCGCACGCTGGACCTGATGGCCCCGGTGCTGGAGACCTCGGCGCCGGTCGTCGTCCTGGAACCGAGCTGCGCCGCCGCCCTGCGCACGGATCTGCCCGAGCTGCTGCACGACGACCCACGGGCGGCTCGGCTCGCCGCCCGCGTGCTGACCTTCGCGGAGGCCCTGGAGCGCCATGCCCCCGACTGGACGCCGCCCACCCTGGACCGCCCGGTCACCGGCCAGACCCACTGCCACCAGCACGCGGTGCTGGGCGACGCGGCCGACCGCCGCCTGCGCGAGGCGGCCGGCCTGACCGGCGAGCTGACCGGCGGCTGCTGCGGGCTCGCGGGCAACTTCGGTTTCGAGGACGGCCACTACGAGGTCTCGGCCGCCTGCGCGGAGGACCAGCTGCTCCCGGCGGTGCGCGAGGCACCGGACGGGGCGGTGGTCCTGGCGGACGGCTTCTCGTGCCGGACGCAGCTGGAGCAGTTGGCGGGGGTACGGGGGCGGCATCTGGCGGAGGTGCTGGCGGAGGCGTTGGAGGGAGAGTGACGGGCAGGTGGCGGCAGTCCCTCCCGGGTCCCTGATCAGCCTCGGCAGATGCAGAAGGGATGACCAACGGGGTCGGTGAGTACACGGGCTCTGGCAGCCTCATGAGGCTGGTGATCCGGCTTCCCCGCCCCCAGCTCAAGCAGCAGGGCCTCGGCCTCGTCCAGGTCCGCGACGTTGAAGCAGAGGTGCAGCTGCTGGGGAACGCTCTGGCCCGGCCAAACCGGAGCCCGGTAGTCGTCGACCCGCTGAAATCCGATGAAGAGGCCGTCCTCACGGTTGAGACCCGCGAAGTCGGCACCCGATTCGGGGTGGGGCTCGAGGCCGGTGGCCTGCCGATAGAACTCCGCCAGAGCCGGTGGGTCGGGGCAGTCGAGGGTTATCGCGGCCAACTTCATCTGCACTGGCATGGCATCTCCGGACCGATCGGCGAACCTTCGCGTGGCCACCCTAGAGGCAGCGGCCCGGCCCCGTTCCGCTCGCGGTCGCCCGAGGCAGGACGGCCCCGCGGGAGGAGTCGGGGCCGCCACGGGGCGTCTCCTTCTCAGTTCACCGAGTCGAAGGCTCGCAGCCGCCGGCCGCGGCTCTCGGCCACCCGTAGGACGTCGGTGAGGCACTCCGTCAGTCGCTCGGCGAGGTAGCGGAGTTCGCCGTCCGGAGCGTCCGGGAGGAGAGAGCGGGCGTGGGCCAGGAGTTCCAGGCCCATCCCGAGTTGGGTGCTCTCGGTGGTGTCGGCCAGCCGTGAGACGGGCCCACCGTCGCGGTCGGTGATCAGGTAACAGGGCTTGCCCTCGGGGCCGGACCAGGGGAGCAGACGCGGCTCGGGTGACTGGGTCATGCGGCCGCCTCCAGTTCGTACAGCGCGCCCGCGAGGAGGTATGGACGTACGGCCACGGTCTCGGTGCCGTCGAGGCTGGTGGGCAGGCCGTAGGGGCTGCGGTGGGAGGGGAGGGGGATGACGCTGGCTGTGGCTTGCTGGCGGGGGGCGGTGGGGACGGCGGGGCGAGCTCCGGTGCGGCGGTGGGTGCCCCGTGGGTTGAGCATGAGGCTCACCCATGTGGCTGGGCGGCCGATAAGGTTGGTCATGTCAACAGCTCCGATCAGGTTCGGCTGGTGACCACGCCCCCGGACGGCTCCACCCGTCGCGGGGGTCTTCAGTGGGAGTGGTCTCCACGGTCTACCGCAGTGTACTGCGGTCGCGCGGTCTACCGCAGGGTTTTAGCGTCCACCGCATGACTCCCGAGCTTGATCGCACCCGGCCCGTGTGGCGGCAGGTCGCCGCTGCCATTGAGGCGCGCATCGCGGACGGCACTTATCCCGTTGATGCCCGGGTTCCGTCGGTGGTCGAGTTGTCGGCCGAATTCGCCATTGCGGCGTCGACCGCTCAGAAGGCGCTGGCCCACCTGAAGAGGGAAGGCCTGATCCGTGCCGAAGTGGGCCTCGGCTCGTTCGTTGCCCGTCGGCCGCAAGCGACGGAAGACGGTGCCCCCGCCTCGGGTGCCTGATCGGAACCGCGCGTCCTCGCCGTCGCGTGATCGCTCCTATGCGGCCGTGCCGACCTCGTGGTGACCGCGCCGGGCGGCGACACGGTCGACGGCGTCGCGTGGCTGCTGCCCGGCACGGCGAAGGGGCCTGCCACCGAGGGTGTCACCCGGCTGTCCGGGGACGCCCTCGGCGACACCGAGGGGCTGGGCCTGCTGATGGGCGGCGGTGGGATCGCGCTCCAGGTACTCCGCGCCGCGTCGTGGGTGATCTAGGACACGATCTGACCTATACGGCCCCTAGCGTGGTCCTCGACCGACGGAGCAGTACACCGGAAGGCGGAGACCATGACCACTCTCGACGCGTCGACCACCCGCGATCTGTCCACCGGGGACGCGACCACCGGGGACCCGACCGAGGCCCCGGCCGTCGCCGGTGAGCGCGCCGACCTGCTGGAGATGCTGGCCCACCAACGGCGCTTCCTGCGGTTCACCACCCGTGACCTCACCGACGAGCAGGCCGGACTCCGGACCACCGCGAGCGAGCTCTGCCTGGGCGGCTTGATCAAGCACGTGTCCTCGGTCGAGCGGAGCTGGGCGAACTTCATCGTGGACGGCCCGTCGGCGATGGGCGACTTCACGACCATGACCGAGGCCGACTGGGCCCAGCGGGCCGACGAGTTCCGGATGCTGCCCGGTGAGACGCTGGCCGGGGTCCTGGCCGACTACGCCGAGGCGGCCCGCCGGACCGACGACCTGGTTGCCACGCTGCCCGACCTGGGGGCCGCGCAGCCGTTGCCGAAGGCCCCGTGGTTCGAGGCCGACAGGCAGTGGTCGGCCCGCCGGGTGCTGATGCACATCGTCGCCGAGACCGCTCAGCACGCCGGCCACGCCGACATCATCCGCGAGTCCCTGGACGGTGCCAAGAGCATGGGCTGACCGGCGGCGTCCGGTCGTACAGCTGTCGTACGGCTTCTGGAAGGCGCCCGGCCGGTCCGGCCGGGTCACTTCACGAAGGGTGTGTGTCCTGACCCCCCGCGTCGACCGGAGACCGGCGCTTTCGACACACCCGCGCGGGGCGGTTCAGGGAGCCGTCTCGCCCCGCACCAACGGACGGCACACCGGCTGGACGCCCTCGGGCAGCTCGTCCGGGCGGCACCAGCGGGCCTCCAGGATCTCGAAGGGGTCGATGCGCAGCTCGCCGCCCAGCAGGCGGGCCTCGTAGGCCACCTCCAGCCGGGTGCGGAAGCCGCTGTTCAGCATGACCAGGCGGCCCACCTCCACATCGAGGTTCGTCTCCTCCCGCACCTCGCGGACCACGGTCTCCCGGAAGTCCTCCCCCTTGCGCGCGAAACCGCTCGGCAGGCCCCACTGACGGCCCGGTGGCCACATCCGGTGCTTCAGCAGCAGGACCCGGCCCTCGTCGTCGCGCACGACGCCGGTCACGCCGACCACGAACTTGGTGTGCAGGATCCACATGACGCGGCTCTGAACAGGGCGCAGGAGCCGCCAGAGGCGGGCAAGAAGTCGTCGCACGGGACCTCGGGAGATGTGGTGGGGCGGGCACGGGATTCGGTCACGGGGTTCGCCTGGGACGGTACCCGTCGTGGCGGGCGGTCCGTATGACGGACGGAGTTGACCCGGGCGGGGCGAGGGACTCATCGTCAGGTGTGTAAACCTTGCACGGTCCTGTCCGGAGGTCATTACCCTGGACCGGTCGGCGCAGTGTGACGCGTGCTGCCCGGCAGGAGTTCCGTCCCGCGCCAACACCTCGCGCCAAGCCCCAGGAAGGCCCCGTGAACACCCCCAGCGCCGCCACCCCGTCCACCCCGGCCGCCGCCGCACCCGTGGCGGGTCCGGGGCCCGCGTCCGAGCCGGCGGGTGCGCCGCGCGGTAGGGGCTCCCTGGGGCCGGTCGGCCTGGTCCTCGCCGGTGGCCTCTCCGTGCAGTTCGGCGCCGCGCTGGCGGTGAGCCTCATGCCCCGGGCCGGCGCGCTCGGCGTGGTGACCCTGCGGCTGGCCGTGGCCGCCGTCGTACTGCTCCTCATCTGCCGGCCCCGGCTGCGCGGCCACTCCCGGGCCGACTGGGGCACGGTCGTCGTCTTCGGTATCGCCATGGCCGGTATGAACGGCCTCTTCTACCAGGCCGTCGACCGCATCCCCCTCGGCCCCGCCGTCACCCTGGAGGTGCTCGGCCCGCTCGCCCTCTCCGTCTTCGCCTCCCGCCGCGCGGTCAACCTCGTCTGGGCCGCGCTCGCCCTGGCCGGTGTCTTCCTCCTCGGTGGCGGCGGCTTCGGCAGCCTCGACCCGGCCGGCGTCGCCTTCGCACTGGGGGCGGGCGCGATGTGGGCGGCGTACATCGTCTTCAGCGCACGTACGGGGCGCCGCTTCCCGCAGGCCGACGGGCTGGCCCTCGCCATGGCGGTCGGGGCGGTGCTGTTCCTGCCGCTGGGCATCGCCGAGTCGGGCGGCAAGCTCCTCGACCCGATGACTCTGGCGCTGGGCGCCGGGGTCGCCCTGCTCTCCTCCGTCCTGCCCTACACCCTCGAACTCCTCGCCCTGCGCCGCCTGCCCGCGCCCACCTTCGCCATCCTCATGAGCCTGGAACCCGCCATCGCCGCGGCGGCCGGTTTCCTCGTCCTCGACCAGGCCCTGTCCGCCACCCAGTCCGCCGCCATCGCCCTGGTCATCGCGGCCAGCATGGGGGCGGTGCGCACGCAGGTGGGGCGGCGCCGGGCCAAGGTGCTCCCGGACGCGTCCCAGGCGCACTGATCACCGGCGCCCCGGCCGGACCGGCGTTCACCCCCACCGCATAGGCTGCGGACCTGGTCATCTCATCGGGATCATGGGGAGGGAACCGATGAACCACACGGCCGAGGTCTTCCAGCCTTTGCAGGACGACGATCCACGCGCGGTGGGCGGCTACCGGCTCGCCGCCCGGCTCGGTGCGGGCGGCATGGGCCGGGTCTACCTGTCGCACACCCAGGGCGGCCGCCCGGTGGCCATCAAGGTCGTACGGTCCGAACTGGCCGACGACCCGGCCTTCCGGCGGCGTTTCGGCCGCGAGATCAAGTCGGCCCGACAGGTGAAGGGCGCCTACACGGCCGAGCTGATCGACGCCGACGCGGACGGTACCCCACCCTGGCTGGCCACGCTGTACGTGCCGGGGCCCGCCCTGTCCGACGTCGTCGCCCGGAGCGGGCCGCTGCCGGCGCCGGCGGTGCTGTGGCTGATGGCGGGCGTCGCCGAGGCGCTGCAGGTGATCCACGGCGCGGGCATCGTGCACCGGGACCTCAAGCCGTCGAACGTGCTGCTCGCCTCCGACGGGCCCCGCGTCATCGACTTCGGCATCTCGGTCGCCGCCGACAGCACCGCGCACACCGCCACGGGCGCCGCCATCGGCACGCCCCAGTTCATGGCACCCGAGCAGGCGGCGGGGGGCGACGTCACGGCGGCGACCGACATCTTCTCGCTCGGCCAGACGGCCGCGTTCGCCGCACTGGGGGAACCGCTCTACGGGGACGGGCCCGCCGTCAGCGTCCTCTACCGCATCGTGCACTCCGAGCCCGACCTGTCCGGGCTGCCCGAACAGCTCCGCGCGCTGATCGCCCGGTGCATGGCCGCCGACCCCGGGGATCGGGCCACCGCGGCGGAGGTCCTCGAGTGGTGCCGACGGGAGCTGGGACGGGACGCCGAGGCCGGGGCGGGTCCGGCCGTCTGGCAGGAGGTCGCCGGGCCGGAGGTGACGGTGCCGCCGCCCGCGCCGGTCCCGCAACCGGCTCCCACCGCGGTGCACACGGGGCCGTGGACCGCCCCGCATCCGATGGCCGCCCCGCACTCGATGGCCGCCCCGCAGGGGCCCGCCACCGCGCAGTGGCCGGGCGCGGCACCGTGGCCGGGCGCCGCGCAGTGGCCCGCCGGTCCCTACGGCCCGACCGCGCCGCAGCGGCCGGCCGGGCCGGAGGAGCGCAAGCGCCGCAGGAGACGCGTCGCCCTCATCGCGGCCGCCGCCCTGGCCGCGGGAGGGATCGTGATCACGGCGGCGTGGACGGTCCTCGACGCGGCGTGGGACGCCGCCCGGGACCGCACCCGGGACACGGCGGCGTCCGCGTCCGGGACGCCCGGTGCGGGGAAGGGCGGGTCTTCGGCGCCCGGTGACACGGCCTCCGGGGATGCCGCGTCCGGCTCCGCGGCCACGGAGGGGGCGGGGTCGGCGGGTGCGTCGGAGGCCGACCCTTCGGCCACGTCGGGATCGGTGGCCGACGGTTCCGCCGCCGGGACGAAGACACCGCGGGCCCACTCCTACAACGCCATGTCGGTGGACGCCGACACCTCGATCAGCCTCGCCGACGGGGAACTGCGGGAGGACCGCAAAGGGGACATCCGCTTCGACTGCGAGGACGTCGGCTGTGCTCTGGAGAGCGACACCAGCGTCTTCACCATGATGTTCGGCGGACCGGGTGCCGGATACGAGGAGTGCGCCCTGATGACCGCCGGTCAGAAGAGCCGCCGCCTCCCGCTCGCCGCCGCGTCGGCCGGCATGGAGATCTGCGTCAGACACCGCAACGGGGACATCGCGCTGCTCGTCGTCCAGACGAAGTCGACCGCGTTGCCGGACCTCGCCTTCCTCCGTTCGGACGTCACGGTCTGGCACGCCGAGAAGGACTGAGGCATCCCCCTGCCGGCCCGCGCCGAGGGGACGTCTCCGAAAATCATGCAAGCATGCTTGATTGTTACTGCCGCCCCTGCCATGCTCCCCCCACACCGCCCCGCACACCGCCGTGCCCGAGGGGAGCGTCCCGTGTCCGACCCGACGTCCGTGATCGACGACCTGCGCGAGGAGAGCGAGGAACTCGACGCGCTGGTAGCCCGGTTGAGTCCAGAGCAGTGGACGCGCACCACCCCGGCTCCCGGCTGGACGATCGCCCACCAGATCGCGCACCTGGCCTGGACCGACCGCGCCGCCCTGACCGCCGTCACCGACGAGGACGGCTTCCGGGAACTGGTCGAGCAGGCCCTCGCCGCGCCCGACCGGTACGTCGACGACGGTGCCGAGGAAGGCGCCCGGCAGACACCCGCCGAGCTGCTGGCCGCCTGGCGGGAGGGCCGCGCCGCCCTCGACAAGGCGCTGCGCGAGTCCGTCCCGGGCGCCCGTTTCCCGTGGTACGGCCCGCCGATGGCCGCCGCCTCGATGGCCACCGCCCGCCTGATGGAGACCTGGGCCCACGGCCTCGACATCGCCGACACCCTCGGCGTGAGGCGCCCGCCCACCGACCGCCTCAGGCACATCGCCCGCATCGGCGTCCGCGCCCGGGACTTCGCCCACGCGGCCCACGGGCTCACCCCGCCCGCCGAGCAGTTCCGCGTCGAACTCACCGGGCCGGGCGGGGACGTGTGGGCGTACGGCCCCGAGGACGCCCGGCAACGCGTCACCGGCCCCGCCCTCGACTTCTGCCTCCTCGCCACCCAGCGCGCCCACCGCGCCGACCTCGCCCTCACCGCGGAGGGCCCGGACGCCGACCGCTGGCTGGACATCGCCCAGGCCTTCGCCGGACCGCCGGGAGCCGGACGCCCGCCGGGAGCCGGACACCCGCCGGTCACCGGACGCCCGCCGAAGGGGGACGCCCGGTGACCGTCCTCCGCATAGGCAACGCCTCCGGCTTCTACGGCGACCGCTTCGACGCCATGCGCGAGATGCTCACCGGCGGCCCGCTGGACGTCCTCACCGGCGACTACCTCGCCGAGCTGACCATGCTCATCCTGGGCCGCGACCGGCGGAAGGACCCGGACGCCGGGTACGCCCGCACCTTCCCGCGGCAGCTGGAGGAGTGCCTCGGCCTCGCCCACGAGCGGGGTGTCAAGATCGTCGCCAACGCGGGCGGGCTCAACCCCGCCGGACTCGCCGACGCCGTACGCGCCCTCGCCGCACGGCTCGGCATCCCCGTACGGGTCGCGCACGTCGAGGGCGACGACCTCACCGCCGCCCACCCGGGAGCGCTGGCCGCGCACGCCTACCTCGGCGGCTTCGGCATCGCCGAGTGCCTGCGCGCGGGCGCCGACGTGGTCGTCACCGGCCGGGTCACCGACGCCGCCCTGGTCACCGGGCCCGCGGTCGCGCACTTCGGCTGGGCGCCGACGGAGTACGACCGGCTCGCGGGCGCCGTCGTCGCCGGACATGTGCTGGAGTGCGGGGCGCAGGCGACCGGCGGCAACTACGCGTTCTTCCACGACGGTGACGTCCGGCGCCCCGGCTTCCCGCTCGCCGAACTGCACGCCGACGGCAGCTGCGTCATCACCAAGCACGACGGCACCGGAGGCTTCGTCGACGTCGGCACGGTGACGGCCCAGCTGCTGTACGAGACGGGCGGCGCCCGGTACGCGGGGCCCGATGTCACCGCCCGGCTGGACACCGTACGGCTCACCCGGGACGGGCCCGACCGGGTACGGATCGAGGGCGTGCGCGGTGAGGCCCCGCCGCCCGCCCTCAAGGTCGGCCGCAACCGTCTCGGCGGCTTCCGCAACGAGGTCGCCTTCGTGCTCACCGGCCTCGGTGTCGAGGACAAGGCAGCCCTGGTGCGGGCCCAGCTGGAGCCCGCCCTCGGCAAGGTCGCCGACGTCCGCTGGGACCTCGTCCGCACCGACCGGCCCGACGCCCCGACCGAGGAGACGGCCAGTGCCCTGCTGCGGCTCGTCGTCCGGGACGCCGACCAGCAGGTCGTCGGACGGGCGTTGAGCGGGGCCGCCATCGAGCTGGCCCTCGCCAGCTACCCCGGCTTCCATGTGCTGGCGCCACCCGGAAAGGGCGCGCCCTATGGGGTCTTCGAGGATGTGTACGTCCCCCATGACGCCGTCGACCATGTGGCCGTCCTCCACGACGGGCAACGGATTCCCGTACCCGGCGCCCAGGACACCGCCGTACTGGCGGAAGTACCGGAACCACCGCTGCCGAAGCCGCTCCCGCCGGGGCCCGCGCGCCGCGCCCCCCTCGGACTCGTCGTCGGCGCCCGCAGCGGCGACAAGGGCGGGAACGCCAACGTCGGCGTGTGGGCGCGGACGGACGACGCCTGGCGGTGGCTCGCCCACGAACTGACCGCCGACCGCTTCCGCGAGCTGATCCCCGAGGCCCGCGACCTGCCCGTCACCCGGCACACACTCCCCAACCTGCGCGCCCTCAACTTCGTCGTGGAGGGACTCCTCGGCGAGGGCGTCGCGGCCCAGGCCCGTTTCGACCCGCAGGCCAAAGCGCTCGGCGAGTGGCTGCGCGCCCGCCACCTGGACATCCCGGAGGCGCTGCTGTGACCGTTCCGCCGTACATCCCGGGGGAGCTTGCCGCGACCGTCCCGCCGTACACCCCGGGGAGCCCGCTGTGACCGTCCTGACCTCCGCCCTCGACCCCGCCGCCCCCGACCACCGGGCCAACCGCGAGGCCATGCTCGCCAGACTCGCCGACCTCGACACCGAGCACGCCAAGGCGCTGGCCGGCGGCGGTGAGAAGTACGTCACCCGGCACCGGAAGCGCGGCAAGCTCCTCGCCCGCGAGCGCATCGAGCTGCTCCTCGACCCCGACACGCCCTTCCTGGAGCTGTCGCCGCTGGCGGCCTGGGGCAGCGAGTACACCGTGGGCGCCTCCCTGGTCACCGGCATCGGCACGGTCGAGGGCGTCGAGTGCCTGATCACCGCCAACGACCCGACCGTGCGCGGCGGCGCCAGCAACCCCTGGTCGCTGAAGAAGGCCCTGCGCGCCCACGACATCGCGCTCGCCAACCGGCTGCCCTGCATCAGCCTGGTCGAGTCCGGCGGCGCCGACCTGCCCTCGCAGAAGGAGATCTTCATCCCCGGCGGCGGGATCTTCCGGGACATCACCCGGCTGTCGGCGGCCGGCATCCCCACCCTCGCCGTCGTGTTCGGCAACTCGACCGCCGGGGGCGCGTACATCCCCGGCATGTCCGACCACGTGATCATGGTCAAGGAGCGCGCGAAGGTGTTCCTCGGCGGGCCGCCGCTGGTCAAGATGGCCACCGGCGAGGAGAGCGACGACGAGTCGCTGGGCGGCGCCGAGATGCACGCGCGCACCTCGGGCCTCGCCGACTACTTCGCCCTGGACGAACCGGACGCCCTCCGCCAGGCCCGCCGCGTCGTCGCCCGCCTCAACCACCGCAAGGCACACCCCGATCCGGGCCCGGCCGAGCCGCCGAAGTACGACCCGGAGGAACTCCTCGGCATCGTCCCCGGCGACCTCAAGACCCCCTTCGACCCGCGCGAGGTCATAGCCCGGATCGTCGACGCCTCCGACTTCGACGAGTTCAAGCCGCTGTACGGGACGAGCCTGACGACCGGCTGGGCGGCCCTGCACGGCTACCCGGTGGGCATCCTGGCCAACGCCCAAGGGGTGCTGTTCAGCGAGGAGTCGCAGAAAGCGGCCCAGTTCATCCAGCTCGCCAACCAGCGTGACATCCCGCTCCTCTTCCTGCACAACACCACCGGCTACATGGTCGGCAAGGAGTACGAGCAGGGCGGCATCATCAAGCACGGCGCGATGATGATCAACGCGGTCAGCAACAGCCGCGTGCCCCACCTCTCCGTCCTCCTCGGCGCCTCCTACGGCGCCGGCCACTACGGCATGTGCGGCCGCGCCTACGACCCCCGCTTCCTCTTCGCCTGGCCCAGCGCCAAGTCCGCCGTCATGGGCCCGCAGCAACTCGCCGGCGTGCTCTCCATCGTCGCCCGCCAGTCCGCCACCGCCAAGGGACAGCCGTACGACGACGAGGGCGACGCGGCGCTGCGCGCCATGGTGGAGCAGCAGATCGAGTCCGAGTCGCTGCCCATGTTCCTGTCCGGGCGGCTCTACGACGACGGCGTCGTCGACCCGCGCGACACCCGCACCGTGCTCGGCCTGTGCCTGTCCGCCATCCACACCGCGCCCTACGAGGGTGCGCGCGGCGGCTTCGGCGTCTTCCGGATGTAAGGGGATCACCTTGATCAGCACTGTCCTCGTCGCCAACCGGGGCGAGATCGCCTGCCGGATCTTCCGCACCTGCCGTGAGGGGGGAATCCGGACGGTCGCGGTGCACTCGGACGCCGATGAGAACGCACTCCACGCGCGCGTGGCCGACGCCGCGGTACGACTGCCGGGCGCGGCCTCCGCCGACACCTACCTGCGCGGCGACCTGATCGTGAAGGCCGCGATCGCCGCCGGCGCCGACGCCGTCCACCCCGGCTACGGCTTCCTCTCCGAGAACGCCGACTTCGCGCGCGCCGTCGTCGACGCGGGCCTGACCTGGATCGGACCGCCACCGGAGGCGATCGAGGCGATGGCTTCCAAGACGCGCGCCAAGGAACTGATGGGCATCCCCCCGCTGGGCGAGGTCACCGAGGCCGACCTGCCGGTCCTGGTGAAGGCGGCGGCGGGCGGCGGCGGACGCGGCATGCGCGTCGTACGGCGCCTCGCCGACCTCGACGCCGAACTGACCGCCGCCCGCGCGGAGGCGGCGAGCGCCTTCGGTGACGGCGAGGTGTTCGTGGAGCCCTACCTCGAGAACGGCCGCCACGTCGAGGTGCAGATCCTCGCCGACACCCACGGCACCGTGTGGGCCCTCGGCACCCGCGACTGCTCCCTCCAGCGCCGCCACCAGAAGGTCATCGAGGAGGCCCCGGCGCCCGGCCTGACGCCCGGACTCACCGGTGAACTCCACGACCTCGCCGTACGCGCCGCCCGCGCCGTCGACTACGTCGGCGCCGGGACCGTCGAGTTCCTCGTCGCGGACGGCCGGGCGCACTTCCTGGAGATGAACACCCGCCTCCAGGTCGAGCACCCGGTCACGGAGGCGGTCTTCGGCATCGACCTCGTCGCCCTCCAACTCCGTGTCGCCGAGGGCCACGCCCTCGAAAACGATCCCCCGCGCGCGCGTGGCCACGCCGTCGAGGCCCGCCTGTACGCCGAGGACCCGGCGAACGGCTGGGCCCCGCAGACCGGCCGCCTGCACCGTCTCACCGTGCCCAACGGCATCCGCCTCGACACCGGCTACACCGACGGCGACGACATCGGCGTCCACTACGACCCGATGCTCGCCAAGGCCGTCGCCCACGCACCCACCCGCGCGGAGGCCGTCCGCCGACTCGCCGGTGCCCTGGACCGGGCCGCGATCCACGGCCCGGTCACCAACCGGGACCTCCTCGTCCGCTCCCTGCGCCACGAGGAGTTCACGTCCGCCCGCATGGACACGGGCTTCTACGACCGCCACCTCGCCGACCTCACCCGTGGTGGGACGGCCGACCCCCTCGCCCCGCTGGCCGCCGCCCTCGCCGACGCGCACGGCCGCTCCCGCTTCGGCGGTGCCTGGCGCAACCTGACCTCGCAGCCCCAGCTCAAGCGCTACGCCATGGCGGGCGAGGAACACGAGGTCCGCTACCACCACACGCGCACCGGCCTCACCGCCGACACCGCCGACGGCGTGCGCGTCGTCCACGCCGACGCGCACCTGGTCCTGCTGGAAGCGGACGGTGTCCGGCGCACGTTCGAGGTGGCGACGTACGGAGACCAGATCCATGTCAACGCCACCCGCCTCACCGCCCTGCCCCGCTTCCCCGACCCCACCGCCCAGCACGCCCCGGGCTCCCTGCTCGCCCCCATGCCGGGCACGGTCGTCCGCGTCGCGGAGGGCCTCACGGAGGGGATGGCGGTCCAGGCCGGCCAGCCCCTCCTCTGGCTGGAGGCGATGAAGATGGAACACAAGATCACCGCCCCGGCCACCGGAACACTCGCCGCGCTGAACGCCACCCCGGGACAACAGGTCACGGTGGGTTCCCTGCTGGCGGTGGTCCAAGGCACCTAGGGGTGCGGGGCCGCATCGAACACGCGGCTCCGCCGCGTGAGCGCGACAAGCCACGACGAGACCCGCCGACGAAGGAGTCGCATGACCCCCGTGATCGAATCCGACGAGCACAAGTCCCTCCGCGCAGCGGTGTCCACCTTCGCCAGGAACCACCCCCGCACCCTCGCAGCCGACAACAAACACTTCTGGCAGGAAGCCGCCAGACTCGGCTACATCGGCGTCAACCTGCCGGAGGCATACGGCGGTGGCGGCGGCGGCATCACCGAACTCTCCCTGGTCCTCGAAGAGATGGGCGCCGCGGGCAACCCCCTGCTGATGATGATCGTCTCCCCGGCGATCTGCGGCACCGTCATCTCCCGCTTCGGCACCGAGGCCCAGAAACAGGACTGGCTCCCCACCCTCGCCGACGGCACCCGCATGATGTCCTTCGGCATCACCGAACCCGACGCCGGCTCCAACAGCCACCGCATCACCACGACCGCCCGCCGCGACGGCACCGACTGGATCCTCACCGGCCGCAAGGTCTTCATCAGCGGCGTCGACATCTCCGACGCCACCCTCGTCGTCGGCCGCACCGAGGACGCCCGCACCGGCAAGCTCAAGCCCTGCCTGTTCATCGTCCCCCGTGACACACCCGGCTTCGAGCGCCGTCGGATCGACATGGAGCTGAACGCCGCCGAGAAGCAGTTCGAGCTGACCCTCGACGACGTACGGCTGCCCGCCGACGCGCTCGTCGGCGACGAGGACGCGGGCCTCCTCCAGCTCTTCGCCGGGCTCAACCCCGAGCGGATCATGACGGCGGCGTTCGGGATCGGCATGGGCCGGTACGCCCTCTCCCGCGCCCTCGACTACGCCCGCGAGCGCACCGTCTGGAAGACCCCCATCGGCGCCCACCAGGCCATCGCCCACCCCCTCGCCCAGGCGCACATCGACCTCGAACTGGCCCGCCTGATGATGCGGAAGGCGGCGCACCTCTACGACGCCGGTGACGACATGGGAGCCGGCGAGGCCGCCAACATGGCCAAGTACGCGGCCGGGGAGGCCTGTGTGAAGGCCGTCGACCAGGCCGTTCACACCCTCGGCGGCAACGGCCTCACGCGCGAGTTCGGGCTCGCCTCGCTGATAGCGGCGTCGCGCGTGGCTCGTATCGCCCCGGTGAGCCGGGAGATGATCCTCAACTACGTCTCCCACCAGACCCTCGGCCTGCCCAAGTCGTACTAGCCCACACCGGTCCGTACTGGAGGAACCATGTTCCGCAGCGAGTACGCAGACGTCCCGCCCGTGGACCTGCCCATCCACGACGCCGTGCTCGGCCGGGCCGCCGCCTACGGCGACACCCCGGCGCTGATCGACGGCACCGACGGCACCACCCTCACGTACGAGCAGGTGGACCGGTTCCACCGGCGCGTCGCCGCCGCCCTGGCCGAGACCGGCGTACGCAAGGGCGACGTCCTCGCCCTGCACAGCCCCAACACCGTCGCCTTCCCGCTGGCCTTCTACGCCGCCACACGCGCGGGTGCCTCGGTCACCACCGTCCACCCGCTCGCCACGGCGGAGGAGTTCGCCAAGCAGCTCGGCGACTCGCGGGCCCGCTGGATCGTCACCGTCTCACCCCTGCTGGACACCGCCCGCCGGGCCGCCGAACTCGCGGGCGGCGTCCAGGAGATCCTCGTCTGCGACAGCGCGCCCGGCCACCGGTCGCTCATCGACATGCTGGCTTCCGCCGCGCCCGAACCGTCCGTCGCCGTCGACCCCGCCGAGGACGTCGCCGCCCTGCCGTACTCCTCGGGCACCACCGGCACCCCCAAGGGCGTGATGCTCACCCACCGGCAGATCGCCACCAACCTCGCCCAGCTCGAACCACTGATGCCGGCCGCACCGGGCGACCGCGTCCTGGCGGTACTGCCCTTCTTCCACATCTACGGCCTGACCGCCCTCATGAACGCCCCGCTGAGGCTCGGCGCCACCGTCGTCGTCCTGCCCCGCTTCGACCTGGAGCAGTTCCTCGCCGCCATCCAGAACCACCGCATCACCGGCCTGTACGTCGCCCCGCCGATCGTCCTCGCCCTCGCCAAGCACCCCTTGGTCGCCGACTACGACCTCTCGTCCCTGAAGTACATCGTCAGCGCCGCCGCCCCCCTGGACGCGAAGCTCGCCGCCGCCTGCTCCCAGCGGCTCGGCCTGCCGCCCGTCGGCCAGGCGTACGGCATGACGGAACTGTCCCCGGGCACCCACGTCGTCCCCCTGGACGCCATGAGCGCCGCGCCGCCCGGAACCGTCGGCAAGCTCATCGCCGGTACCGAGATGCGCGTCGTCTCCCTCGACGACCCCGGCAAGGACCTCCCCGCCGGCGAGTCCGGCGAGATCCTCATCCGCGGACCCCAGGTCATGAAGGGCTACTTGGGCCGCCCCGACGCCACCGCCGCCCTGATCGACGAGGACGGCTGGCTGCACACCGGGGACGTCGGGCACGTCGACGCCGACGGCTGGCTGTTCGTCGTGGACCGCGTCAAGGAGCTGATCAAGTACAAGGGCTTCCAGGTGGCCCCCGCCGAACTGGAGGCCCTCCTGCTCACCCACCCGGGCATCGCCGACGCGGCCGTCATCGGCGCCTACAACGACGACGGCAACGAAGTGCCGCACGCCTACGTGGTGCGCCAGCCGGCCGCACCCGACCTCTCGGAGGGCGAGATCATGATGTACGTCGCCGAACGCGTCGCCCCCTACAAACGCGTCCGCCGGGTCACCTTCATCGACGGCGTGCCCAGGGCGGCCAGCGGCAAGATCCTCCGCCGGGAACTGCGGGACCGTTCATGAGCCTCGTCCGCCGTACCCGGGACCGGGGCGTCGAGACGCTCACCCTCGACTCCCCGGACAACCGCAACGCCCTCTCGGCGGCCCTCGTCGGCGACCTGGCCACCGCCCTCACCGAAGCCGGCGAGGACACCGGCGTCCGCGCCGTCGCCCTCACCCACACCGGCAACACCTTCAGCGCCGGCGCCGACCTGCGCGACCCGCCCGCCCCGGACGCCCTGGCCGGCCTGCTGCGGCAGATCGTCGAGCTGCCCAAGCCGGTCGTCGCCCGCGTCACCGGGCACGTCCGCGCGGGCGGCCTCGGTCTGCTCGCCGCCTGCGACATCGCGGGCGCGTCCACCACGTCGACGTTCGCCTTCACCGAGGTCCGCATCGGCGTCGCCCCCGCCGTCATCTCCCTCCCGCTCCTGCCCCGCACCGACCCCCGCGCCCTCGCCCGCCACTACCTCACCGGCGAGCGCTTCGACGCCGCCGAGGCCGCCCGCATCGGCCTGGTCACGGCGGCGGGGGACGACGTGGACGCCGTACTGGCACCCGTACTCGACGGTGTGCGTCGCGCCTCACCACAGGCTCTGGCCGAGACGAAACGGCTGCTCACGGCTAGGGTGCTGGAGGCCTTCGACCGGGACGCGGCAGAACTGACGGCGCTCTCGGCCCGGCTGTTCGCCTCCCCGCAGGCCCGCGAGGGGATGACGGCCTTCCTCGAACGACGGGATCCGGAATGGGTGGTGTGAGCGGCGCCGTGAACACGGCCGACCGCGCGGAGCGCGTTCCCAAGCAGGACCGCAGCCGGGCCACCCGGCGACGGCTCCTCGAAGCCGCCGTGGCCTGCCTCGCCGAACGCGGCTGGGCGGGCTCCACGGTCTCCGTCGTCGCCGAACACGCCGGCGTCTCCCGAGGCGCCGCCCAGCACCACTTCCCGACCCGCGAGGACCTCTTCACGGCGGCCGTGGAGTACGTGGCCGAGGAACGCTCCGTCGCGCTGCGCGCCGTGTTCCCCGAGGGCGCGGCGGCGGCGGACCGCCGCGCGGTGGTCGCCGCCCTGGTCGACCTCTACACGGGCCCCCTGTTCCGCGCCGCCCTCCACCTGTGGGTGGCCGCCTCCGACGAGGAGCAGCTGCGTGGCCGGGTGACCGAGCTGGAGGCCCGCGTCGGCCGCGAGACGCACCGCATAGCGGTCGACCTCCTCGGCGCCGACGAGACCCGCCCCGGCACCCGCGAAACCGTCCAGGGCCTCCTCGACATGGCCCGCGGCCTGGGCCTCGCCAACCTCCTCACCGACGACGCGGCCCGCCGGGAACGGGTGGTCGAGCAGTGGGCCCGGCTGCTGGACGGGGCACTGGACGGGACGCCGGGCTGACCTCATGGGCGACGGCTTCCAAGTGATCGTCGACCTCGACGCGGACGAGACCGACGCCGAAGGGCTCGCTCGGCGTGTCCTGGAGTGGCTCGTCGCGGAGGGCATCGTCTTCGCCGAACGCACCCGGTGCGTCCCCGGACAGCCGCTGGGGCACCCGCCCGGCCCGCACTGGGAGCGCGCGGTGACCGACGACTGGGACTTCGCACCCCAGGACGGACTCGCCGTCCACACCCGGCGCACCGGCTTCACCAGCGGCGCGGACATGCCCGGCGCGGCCCGCTGCCCGCTCTGCCACGCGCCCACCCCACCGGACGACACGGACGACGGAGCGGCCTGGCAGCGCTTCAGCACCGCCATGCGGACCTGGTACGACACGGGCGCCGCGTCCGTCGACTGCCCCGCCTGCGCCACGGCCGTCCCCGTCCCCGACTGGACCTGGGACGAGGCGCCGCTCGCCTTCGGCCGACTCGGCTTCGAGTTCTGGAACTGGCCCGAACTCACCGACGACTTCCGTGCCCGTGTGTCCGCGCTTCTGGACGGCCACCGCACGACGTACGTGTGGGGCGGGTACTAGACGGCGGGCGGCTTCACGGACCGAGCCGCTCCACCCGCCAGCCCCCGCCCGCCTCCGCCACGTACCGCAGCCGGTCGTGCAGCCGGTTCTCCCGCCCCTGCCAGAACTCCACCGCCCGCGGCACCACCCGGAACCCGCCCCAGTGCGGCGGCACCGGCACCTGCTCACCCTCCGGGTAACGCGCCGCCAGCTCGGCGTACGCGGAGTCCAGGGCGTCCCGGCCCGCCACCACCGCCGACTGGACGCTGGCCCAGGCACCCAGCCGGGAGCCGTGCGGCCGGGTCCGGAAGTACGCGGCGGTCTCGTCCCGACCGGTACGCCGCGCGACCCCCGACACGATCACCTGCCGGGCCATCGGATGCCAGGGGAACAGCAGCGAGACGTACGGATTCTCGGCCAGGTCACGCGCCTTGCGGGAGTCGTAGTTCGTGTAGAAGACGAACCCCTGCTCGTCGAAGTGCTTGAGCAGCACCGTGCGGGAGGTGGGCCGGCCCTCCGCGTCCGCCGTGGAGACGACCATGGCGTTCGGCTCGAACAGCCCGCCCTCCGTCGCGGCCTGCTTGAACCAGCGCGCGAACTGCTCGACGGGAGTCGCCGCCAGCTCGGTTTCCGAGAGCCCCTCGGCCCGGTACTGCTTGCGCATCGAGGCGAGATCGAAGGGAACGGCGGAGTCGGCTTCGCGATCGGTCACACCGGCCATCCTGCCGTATCCGGGCCGCCGCGCCCGTGTCTTATGTCACCCAGTGGCACTGAGTGCCGCAACCCCTCCCCAAGCGTGGCACTCGGGGATATCGTGCTTGCTCCCGCTCCGGTTGGATGACCGCCGACCGTACGGGGCATCACAGGGGGGACCGCCAGGACCGCGAGTCGTCGACACGACCGTGGATCCGACGGACCCGCCGGATCCGATGGACCGGCGGGCCCATGGGGACGACCGCACCGCCCCCGCACAGGTCGCCACACATCACGATCACGAGGAGCCGCCTGATGTCCGACTTCGTACCCGGGCTAGAGGGAATCGTCGCGTTCGAGACGGAGATCGCCGAACCCGACAAGGAGGGCGGCGCCCTCCGCTACCGCGGCGTCGACATCGAGGACCTGGTCGGACACGTCTCCTTCGGCAACGTCTGGGGCCTGCTCGTCGACGGCGCCTTCAACCCCGGCCTGCCGCCCGCGGAGCCCTTCCCGATCCCGGTCCACTCCGGCGACATCCGCGTCGACGTGCAGTCGGCGCTCGCCATGCTCGCGCCGGTCTGGGGCCTCAAACCCCTCCTGGACATCGACGCCGAGCAGGCCCGCGCCGACCTCGCCCGCGCCGCCGTCATGGCCCTCTCCTACGTCGCCCAGTCGGCCCGCGGCCAGGGCCTGCCCATGGTCCCGCAACGGGAGATCGACAAGGCGCGGTCCGTCGTCGAACGCTTCATGATCCGCTGGCGCGGCGAACCCGATCCCAAGCACGTCGCCGCCGTCGACGCCTACTGGACCTCCGCCGCCGAGCACGGCATGAACGCGTCCACCTTCACCGCCCGCGTCATCGCCTCCACCGGCGCGGACGTGGCGGCGGCCCTCTCCGGCGCCGTGGGAGCCATGTCCGGCCCGCTGCACGGCGGCGCCCCCTCCCGCGTCCTGCACATGATCGAGGAGATCGAGCGCACCGGCGACGCCGAGGCCTACGTCAAGAAGACCCTCGACGCCGGCGAGCGCCTCATGGGCTTCGGCCACCGCGTCTACCGCGCCGAGGACCCCCGCGCCCGCGTCCTGCGCCGCACCGCCCGCGAACTGGGCGCCCCGCGCTTCGAGGTCGCCGAGGCCCTGGAGAAGGCCGCCCTGGCGGAGCTCCACGCCCGCCGCCCCGACCGCGTCCTGGCCACCAACGTCGAGTTCTGGGCCGCCATCATGCTGGACTTCGCCGAGGTCCCGGCCCACATGTTCACCTCGATGTTCACCTGCGCCCGTACGGCCGGCTGGTCGGCCCACATCCTCGAACAGAAGCGCACCGGCCGCCTGGTCCGCCCCTCCGCCCGCTACGTGGGCCCGGGCTCCCGCGATCCGCGCGACATCGAGGGCTACGCCGACATCGCGGACTGACGAGTCCGACGAGTCCGGAAACGCAGACGACCCGCGAGTCTGGTTCCTCCAGTGGAGGAGCCGGCCGGACTTACCGGCGACTCGCGGGTCGGGTGACTGCTCGGGATTGGGCCGGCTGCACGCGTCTTCCACGCGCTGGTCCGGCACCGCACTCGGTGTGGTGACGGGCCGCTAGCCCGCAGCCACCTCACGCGTCCGGTTCTCATACATCTGCCGAACCACCTCCCTTCTTGTGTACCGCACACCTTAGGAACCGGTCGGCCGCCGTTCAATCGATTTTCCGAGTCGCTTCCCCACCGACCTCCCATGGACGCGTCCTCGCTGGTCACCTACGGTTTCGCCCATGACGAAGCGACAGGGGGAGCCGCGGGTCCCGCTCTACGAGTGTTGAACGGGAGCGGTACGTGCTGGACGGCGAGAGCGACGAGCGGGTCGGTCTGCGGCTCGCTCCGCACCCCTCATGACGGGGGCGTATGCCGAGTTTCCGCAGTACAACGATTTCTGCAATCTTGCGGGAACTCGGTGTGTGCTGCATCACGTTCGAGTTGAATGAAGGCCAGTGAGCGAACCGACGTACCGTACGGCGGACGCAGCCTGCAGGGGGTCCAGGTGAGTGCTTCCCGGCGTAGTGGGACCACCGACGAGCTGGGGCCGGACGAGCCGGAACAGCCCGAGCGGGACGGCGCGGACCTGTTGGCCGCGCTCCTCGACGGGATGGACGCCGCCCTGTGCGCCTTCGACGCGCACGGCGTCGTCACCCACTGGAACCGCGAGGCGGAGCGGATCCTGGGCTGGACCGCGGCCGAGGCCGTGGGGCGGCAGGGCTTCGCCGGGTGGGCGGTGCGCCGGGCGGACGCCGGGGAGGTCGAGGAGCGGCTGCTGTCCGCGATGCGGGCCCCGGGGCGGCAGGTGAACGAGTTCGCGCTGCTGACCAAGGACGGCGGGCGGGTGCTGGTGCGCACCCAGTCCGCGGCGGTGCGCGGTCCCGACGGGCGCCCCGCCGGGGTGTACTGCGCGTTCAGCGAGGTGCACGCGCAGATCGACCTGGAGCGGTCCATCGCGCTGAGCGAGGCCCTGCTGGAGGACGCGAGCTGGGGCGTCGTGCTGGTGGACGTGGACCTGCGCCCCGCCGTCGTGAACGCCCACGCGGCGCGTGCGCTGGGCGCCGGGCGCACCTCCGTCCTGGGCCGGCCGCTCGGCGATCTGCTCGCCCAGGGCGTGGAGGAGCTGGAGAACGCGCTGACCCACGTACTGGCGGAGGGTCCGCCGCCCGCGCCCGCCGAGGTCTGGGCGAGCGTGCGCACCCCGGAGGGCGAGCGGCGCCGGTGCTGGCGCAGCGGGTTCGTGCGGCTGGCGTCTCCGCTGGCGGAGGAGCCGGTGCCGCTGGGCGTCGGCTGGCTGTTCGAGGACATCACCGAGGGCAAGCAGGCCGAGCAGGACGCGGCCCTGCTGCGCTTCCGCGGCAACCAGCTGCACCGCGCGGCGCGTGCGGCGGCCGAGTGCGAGGACCCGGCGGAGGCGGCGGTCGTCCACCTGGACTTCGCGCTCGCCGGGTTCGCCGACCACGCCCTGATCGACCGGGTCGTGGGCGGGGCGGTGAACGACACCGACGCCTCGGAGCCGGTCCGGCTGGTCCGGGTCGCGGCCACGCCGTCCGGCGCGCCCGGGCCGAGCGTGCCGACCGGGACGGCCGGGATGCCGGTGCGCTACGGCGAGGGGCACCCGGCGGTGCAGTGCGTGGAGCGGGCGGGTTCGGTGCGGGCCAGCGCCGGTGTCCGCGCGGTGCCGGCCGAGCAGGTGCGTGAGTGGGCCGCGGCCCGGCAGTGGCCGGCGGACACGGTGCACGGCCTGTGCGCGGTGCTGCGCAGCCGGGGCCGGACGCTGGGCGTCGTCACGTTTCTGCGGGGCGCCGGGCGCAGCGCGTTCGAGCGGCCCGACGCGATGTACGCCGAGGACGTGGCGGTCCGCATCGCGGCGGCGCTGGACCTGGCCGGCGCGGTGGAGAAGCGGTAGCGGTGCGGCGTGGGCCGGCCTGGGCGGTGCGCCCGGTTCCGGTCTCCGCCGCGCGCCCTGTGCCGGTCCGGGCGGTGCGCTCCGCGCGGGTCCGCGGGGTGCGCCCCGGCGCCCCGCTTCTCCCGTGCCGTAGTCGCTCAGCGGCGGTAGAAGATCCGGTCCCGGTACTGCTCCAGTACGCGTCCGTTCCATTCGTGGCCGCCGTCCACGTTGCCCGAGCGCAGCAGTGGGGGCTCGATGCCCCGGTCGGCGAGGGTGGCGGCCGCCGTGGCCATCACGGCCTGGAGGAGGGCGCTGGTGACGACCGTGGAGGCGGGTGCGAAGGGCGCCGGGACGGTGTCGAGGGTGAGTTCCGCGTCGCCGACGGCGATCTTGGAGTCCAGCACGATGTCGCAGTGGTCCTTGAGGAAGGTCCCGGAGGTGTGCCGTGACTTGGTCTCGGTGGCGTACGCCACCGAGGTCACGCCGATGACCCGCACGCCGAGCGCACGGGCGTTCATGGCCATCTCCACGGGCAGCGCGTTGCGCCCGGAGAGGGAGATGATCACCAGGGTGTCGCCCTCGCGGAGCGGCGAGGAGTCCAGTACGGCGCTCGCGAGGCCGTCGACGCGTTCCAGCGCGGAGCCGAGCGTCGCCGGCATCACGTCGACGCCGACGACGCCGGGCACGGCGAGCAGGTTCATCAGGGCGAGTCCGCCGGCGCGGTAGACGACGTCCTGGGCGGCGAGGGAGGAGTGACCGGCGCCGAAGGCGAAGAGCCGGCCGCCGTTCTGCACGGTGTCGGCGAGCAGCGTGCCGGCCGCCTCGACGGTCTCGGCCTCCTCGTCGCGGACGCGTCGCAGGAGGTCGATCGCGGCGTCGATGAACTGGCCGGCCGGCTTGCGGTCGCTCATGCGGGACCCCTTCGGTGTGGCTGCGTCGCGGATCACCGTGCGGTCTGGACCAGTGCGGTGTCAATACGGCGTCGATGCGGCAGGGTGGACCGTGCGGGCCCGGCTTTCCGCGGCGATGCACGCTTGTCGGTGGTATGCGTCAGAATTGAATCCAGGGCCAGCGCACGCGCCGGTGGGCCGTAGCCTCCGGCAATCTCATCAAGGGGCACGAATGTCCGGACTGATCGACACCACGGAGATGTATCTCCGCACCATCCTCGAGCTGGAGGAGGAAGGTGTGGTCCCGATGCGCGCCCGGATCGCCGAGCGGCTCGACCAGAGCGGCCCGACGGTCAGCCAGACGGTGGCGCGGATGGAGCGCGACGGTCTGGTGTCCGTGGCGGCCGACCGGCATCTGGAGCTGACCGACGAGGGCCGGCGGCTGGCCACCCGCGTGATGCGCAAGCACCGGCTCGCGGAGTGCCTGCTCGTCGACGTGATCGGCCTGGAGTGGGAGCAGGTGCACGCCGAGGCCTGCCGCTGGGAGCACGTGATGAGCGAGGCCGTCGAGCGCCGCGTGCTGGAGCTGCTGCGGCACCCGACCGAGTCGCCGTACGGGAACCCGATCCCGGGCCTGGAGGAGCTGGGCGAGACGGACATCGCCGACCCGTTCCTGGACGAGGGCATGGTGTCGCTCGCCGACCTGGACCCGGGGCTGGACGGCAAGACGGTCGTCGTGCGCCGGATCGGCGAGCCGATCCAGACGGACGCGCAGCTGATGTACACGCTGCGCCGGGCGGGTGTGCAGCCCGGTTCGGTGGTGAGCGTGACGGAGTCGGCGGGCGGTGTGCTGGTGGGCAGCGGCGGTGAGGCGGCCGAGCTGGAGGCGGACGTCGCCTCCCACGTGTTCGTCGCCAAGCGCTGAGTGGTCGTCGGTCCGTCAACTTCCCGCCATATGGGGGGAAATCGCGCCACCGAGCCGATCCCGTCGTTTCCGGGATTCAGTGCGCCGAATCGCAGCGCCCGGACGCTTCGCGTGCAAGGCTGTGGCGTGAGGCATATGACGTGCGGGGCGCTCGGCCGTGGCCTGACAGCGATGTCGCCCGGTCGGAGAAGGGCCGGTCGGCGCGGGGCCGGTCGGAGAGGGGTGGGCGTGCCGGAGAGGTGGAGAGGGCCCCGGCGCCGTGTGGCGCCGGGGCCTGTCCTCCCCTGTGCTGACCCGGAGCCCCGAGCTCTCAGGGTCAATCCCCTCGGACCGTTTTCCCCGAGCGGTCCGCCTCCCGTTGAAGATCTCCCCTCGGCGACGGCGATCAATCCCTGAGAGGTGTCACTCGAATGAGGGGTGTTGCTCGGCAAGACGGCGCTCTCGAATAGACATTCGATACTCTGCGGGCGTCGATCGGCCGCGGACACCACGGCAGGTACGGCAAGGCACGGCAGGCAGGACACGGTTCACGGTTCACAGGACCGGCCGGCCCGGCAGGGGCGGGCGGTCCGAGCGGAGCTTGGGGGTGCCAGGACCTATGGCGCGGCGCATCGACGTGACCGGCGCGGGCGGCGTACGCCTCGCGGCCTGGGAGTTCGGCGACCCTCCCAAGACCGACCGGACGCACGACACGGCACCGGGAGACACGGCACCGGGGGCCCCGGACCGGGGGGACCCCGCGTACGGCGCCGGCGACCTGCCGGGCGTGCTCTTACTGCACGGTCTGATGGGCCGCGCCTCGCACTGGGCCCCCACCGCCCGCTGGCTCTCCGGCCGGTACCGCGCCGTCGCCCTCGACCAGCGCGGCCACGGCCGCAGCGACAAGCCCCCGCGCGGGTCCTACACCCGCGAGGCCTACGTCGAGGACCTGGAGGCCACCCTGGAGCAGCTCGGCCTCGGCCCGGCCGTCCTGATCGGCCACGCCATGGGCGCGCTGACCGCCTGGCAGCTCGCCGCCAAACGCCCCGACCTGGTCCGCGGCCTGATCATCTGCGACATGCGGGCCTCCGCGCTCGGCGCCGCCTCGCAGCACACCTGGACCGAGTGGTTCCGCGCCTGGCCGGTCCCCTTCGCCACGCTCGCCGACGTACGCAAGTGGTTCGGCGAGGACGACCCCTGGGTGGAGCGGCCGAACCCGGCCCGGGGCGCGTTCTACGCCGAGGTGATGGCCGAGTCCCCGGACGGCTGGCGGCCCGTCTTCGAGCCGGAGCAGATGCTCAGGTCCCGCGAGACCTGGGTCTACGACGCCCACTGGGAGGAGCTGGCCCAGGTGCGCTGCCCGACCCTGGTCGTCCGCGGCCTCGACGGCGAGCTGGGCCGGGCCGAGGCGCAGGAGATGGTCCGCGTGCTGCCCCGCGGCCAGTACGCGGAGGTCGCCGACGCGGGCCACCTCGTCCACTACGACCAGCCGGAGGCGTGGCGGGCGGCCATCGAGCCCTTCCTGGACTCCCTCCGGGAAGGCTGACCGCACCCGGGGCGGGCCCTCACCCCTTGCTGACCGCCGTGAGGATCTCCGGCAGCCGCCCCGCCGTGCGCGGCGCCGCCAGCCGCAGACCGAGCAGCGTCAGCGCGGCGCCGTACACCGTGCCCACCGGCAGCACCAGCCAGCCCCCGTCGCCCTCGCGCACGTTCAGCCAGACCGTCAGCGCGATCACGGGAGCGCACAGCAGGGCCGCGCCGACCATGCCGCCGAGGATCGAGATCCAGGCCAGTCCGACCTGGCCGGGGGCGACGTTCTTGTACCCCTCCTGCGGGATGGAGTACGGGAAGCGCGCCGAGGTCCACGCGCCGGTCGCCAGCATCGCGCCGAGCAGCGCGAAGGACAGGCCGAGCGCCTCGGGCAGGGTCCGCCAGTCGTCGAGCATCGCCGTGGTCAGGACGGTGACGAGGGTGGCGTACGGCAGGGTGATCAGCAGCAGGGCCAGCGCGCGGGCGCGCAGCTCGACGTACGCGTCCCGGGTCGAGGAGATCGTCATCGCGACCATCCAGAACGCGGACGTGTCCTGACCGAACTGGTTGTACATCTGGATGCCGAGCATCCCGGCGGCGAAGCAGGCGAAGTAGACCGAGCCGGTGCCCTGCCAGGCGTTGAACACCGGCACGATCAGACCGATGGCCAGCGAGGTCACCCAGGCCGCCTTGGTCTTGGGGTCGCGCCACACGTAGCGCAGGGCGCGCTCCATGGTGGTGCCGGTGCGGCCCGCGGGAAGCAGCCGGGCGAGCGGTCCGGCCGAGCCGCGCTCGCGCACCGGCCGGGTGTCGCTCGGCAGGGTGGACCCGTCGGGCGTGGTCATCAGCCGTGTCAGGTGGCGGGACCAGACCCGCAGCAGCAGCACCAGGGCCGCCGCGGTCAGCGCCAGCTGGGCGAGCGCGATGCCGTACGAGCCCTCGCTCGCCGCGTCCATCGCGCCGATCGCCGACGCGGGCGGCACCCAGCGCAGCACGTCGGCCGCCGGGTCGAGCTGCTCCAGTCCCGACGAGCCGAGCCGCTGCGCGCCGAAGTTGACCAGCTGCGCCCCGACCGCGACGACCAGGCCGCTCAGCACCGCGAGGTCGCGTCCCTTGCGGCTGGTCAGCAGCCGCACGTTGGCGGCGGCGACGGCCCGGGCGAGGGTGACGCACACCAGCAGCGCGAGGACGGCGCCGACGACCCCGACGGCGTACGCCGCCCCGCCGTGCGCGACCGCGACCACGGAACCGGCGAACACGCACAGCGTGAACAGCGGCCCGATGCCCACCAGCGACGCCGTGAGCAGGGCCCGCACCAGCGGGCGGGGCCGCAGCGGCAGCATCACCAGCCGGGTCGGGTCGAGCGTCTCGTCGCCGCCGGGGAAGAACAGCGGCATCACCGCCCAGCCGAGGCCCAGCACCGCCGCCAGCAGGACGACCAGCGAGTCCACGTGCGCGTAGCCGCGCAGCGCGATCAGGCCGATCAGCTGGAGCGCGGTGAAGAGCAGCACGAGGACGGCCGAGGCGATGTAGGCGGCCCGTCGGCCGCCGGACTGCCGCAGCCCGTTGCGCAGCAGGGACAGTTTCAGCCGTACGAAGACGGACGTGACGGACGTGACGGACGTGACGGACGCGGCTGACGCGGCGGGTGTGCCCGGCGTGTCCGGCGTGCCGGAGGTGAAGGGTTCGGCCTCCGCGCTCATCGGGACCCGCCGCCCAGCCAGTCCAGGTCGGACCCGGCGTCCCGGACCCCGGCACCGACGAGTTCGAGGAACGCCTGCTGAAGGGAGGCCGCCTCGCCGCGCACCTCGGCGAGTGTGCCGGTGGCGCGGATGCGGCCGGCTGCCATGACGGCCACCCAGTCGCACAGCGACTCCACCAGCTCCATGACGTGGGAGGAGAAGACGACGGTGGCTCCGGAGGCGGTGTAGCGCTCGAGGACGCCTCGGATGGTCTGGGCGGAGACCGGGTCGACGCCCTCGAACGGCTCGTCCAGGAAGAGCACTTCGGGGTTGTGCAGCAGCGCTGCCGCGAGCCCGATCTTCTTCCGCATGCCGGTCGAGTAGTCGACGACCAGCTTGTGCTGGGCTCCGGACAGGTCGAGCACGTCGAGCAGCTGCGTGGCCCGCTTGTCCACCTCGCCCCCGGGCAGTCCGCGCAACCGCCCGGTGTAGGCGAGGAGTTCCCGCCCGGACAGCCGCTCGAACAGCCGCAGCCCCTCGGGCAGCACCCCGATCCGGGCCTTCACCTCCACCGGATCACGCCAGACGTCGTGCCCGACGACCTCCACCAGTCCCTGATCCGGCCGCAGCAGCCCGGTCACCATGGAGAGGGTGGTGGTCTTCCCGGCCCCGTTCGGTCCGACGAGCCCGATGAACTTGCCCGCGGGCAACTCCAGATCGATCCCGCCCACGGCGACCTGCTGCCCGAACCGCTTCCAGAGCCCTTGTACGCGTACGGCGCTCGCGCTCACCACGTCTCCCTCCGTCGGCTTCGCACCCTACGGGGGGAAGCGCCTGGAAGGGGGCGCGGGGCTGTGCCGATCCGCGGCTTCGCCGCGTGAGCCCGGTCAACGACGACGGGCCCGCGGTCACCGACCGGACAGCAACCCGGCGGACGAGAAGGCGTCCCCTACCGATCCCTGCCGCACGCGTACGCCAACGGCGAGATCAACTCCTCCACATCCGGCAGCCACCGGTTCGCCGGCGTCGGCCGGCAGGCCCACTGCACGGCCCCCCGCGTCCCGTACCGCGTGGGCGGCGCGGCCACGTACGTCCCTTCCCCCAGCGCCGTCAGGTCGAGGGAGGCCGGCGACCACCCCAACCGCCGCACAAGGTCGGGTACCTTCACCGCGGCGCCCGGAAGAACGAAGAACCGCATCCGCCGGTCCGGCGTCAGGGTCACCGGCCCGAGCGTCAGCTCCATCCGCTCCATCCGGGCCAGGGCCAGGAATCCCGCGGTCTCGGGGACGTCGATCGCGTCGAAGGTCCGCCCCGTGGGCAGCAGGATCGACGCCGTCGGCTGCTTCTGCCACATCCGGCGGGCCACGGTCGCGCTGCCCGTCGCCTGCGTCGCCCAGTCCTCGCGCGCCGGGTGCGCGCCCGGGGCGGCGCACACGGGGTCCCCGCAGGAGCAGTGCTGCACCCCGTCGGCGGCTACCAGCCAGGTGCCGGGAAACACGTCCCAGTGGCGCTCCTCGGCATAGCGTACGGCGGTCTCCAGCAGCGATGTGCCGCGCTGCTGGGGGATCTGAGCGGCTTCGGTGCCGGGGATGGTCTCTTCCACGTGGAACTCAACTCCCGTGCTCAACGGGGGTTACGGGGGGGTGCGCGCGCGGGGGAGGAGCATCGATTCCGCATCCGGGGCGCATGGGTGCATGTGTGGGGGCGCGCGGGAGGATTCGCCGCGAGAGCTGGGTAGCCAGGGGTGGGGCCGGCTCCAGCCGCGGTCCCGGCAATCCTCGCAAGCTTCGCAAGTCTCGCATTGTCGGCACATCGACGGGGCATTGATCTTCACGGCCGGATCCTCCTCGTCCAGCGATCCGCCGGGACAGCATCGAGACGCATGAGACCGCATGGGGGTTACGCCATGGCCGCAAGGCCTCTCGTCGCGCGGCAGCCGAACGAACGACTGCAGGCGCTCATTCAGGAAGCGGGCTGCTCGAACGCGGGCCTGGCCCGCCGGGTCAACATGTGCGGGGTCGAGCACGGCCTCGACCTGCGGTACGACAAGACGTCCGTGGCCCGCTGGCTGCGCGGACAGCAACCGCGCGGCCGGGCACCGGCGATCATCGCCGAGGCGCTCGGGCGCAAGCTGGGCCGCACGGTCACGATCGACGAGATCGGCATGGCCAACGGCAAGAACCTCGCCTCGGGTGTCGGCCTCCAGTTCTCGCCGACGGTACTGGGAGCCATCGAGCAGGTCTGCGAGTTGTGGCGCAGCGACGTGGGGCGCCGGGACTTCCTGTCCGGTTCCTCCGTCGCCGCGTCCGCGCTCGTCGAGCCCAGCAGGGACTGGCTGATCTCCGCCCCCGACTCGCAGGTGTCGCGCTCGGCCGGGCCGCGGGTGGGCCCGTCCGACGTGGCGGCCGTGCGGGCGATGACGCAGGCGCTGGTGGACCTGGACCACCAGTACGGCAGCGGGCACGTGCGCCCGGTCGTCGTGCACTACCTGAACAGCGTCGTCTCCGGTCTGCTCGCGGGCTCCTACCGGGAGGCGGTCGGGCGGGAGTTGTTCGCCACGGTGGCCCGACTGACCGAACTGGCCGGATACATGGCCGTCGACACCGGGCAACCGGGCCTGGCCCAGCGGTACTACATCCAGTCGCTGCGGCTGGCACAGGCGGCCGGGGACCGCGGCTACGGCGGGTACGTCCTCGCCGCGTCCATGAGCCACCTGGCCGCGCAGCTCGGAAACCCGCGTGAGATCGCGCAGTTGGCGCGCGCGGCGCAGGAGGGGGCGCGCGGGCGGGTGACGCCGCGCGCGGAGGCGATGTTCCACGCGGCCGAGGCCCGCGGCCACGCGCTGCTGGGCGACGTACGGGCGGCCCACACGGCGGCCGGGCGGGCGGTCGGCGCGATGGAGGCGGCCGATGCGGCCTCCGGGGACGACCCGGTGTGGATCGCGCACTTCGACGAGGCGTATCTCGCCGACGAGTTGGCGCATTGCCATCGGGACCTGGGGCAGGCCGACGCGGCGGCGCGGTACGCGCGGCAGTCCCTGGACGGGCATCCGCAGTCGCGGGCCCGCAGGCGGGCCATCGGCCATGTGCTGCTCGCCACCGCGCAGGTGCAGCAGCGCGAGGTGGAACAGGCCTGCAACACCGCGACGAAGGCCGTGGAACTCCTCGAGACGCTGCGCTCGAACCGGGGCGCGGAATACCTGGAGGACTTCCAGGCCCGGCTGGAACCGTACCGGGAGGAGGCGGTGGTAAGGGAGTTCGGGGCGCGGCTCGATCTCCAGGCCGCCGCGTGAACGAACGGGCCGCCGGCGCGTGAACGTGCCGGAAACTCGGGCACGGTGAGCGGGAAGTGTCATGGACAGCGTGCCGCGGCCTGGTTTTGTTACTGCTGTCACAGGGAAGGAGCCCACGCCCCATGCGGCGTGGCAGTGGGCTCCGGGGACCCGGTAGCGTGAGCCGACGATTCCGAAGGTCCCCCATTCGTAGGAGTCCCGGTGACGCAGAGTGGACAGGGCGAGGAGCCCTCGGCGCGGCAAGCGCACGAAGGCATCGTGCTGCCCTCGGACGGCGGCGAGCCCTTGCTGCCGGGCTCGGCCGGCGGCCCCGCCGACCCGCAGGCCGGCCGGCCCGTGCCCGCCTCGGCGCCGCCGGGCGGCCAGGCCTGGGACCGGCCGTGGGGCCCGGAGCAGCAGCAGAGCCCGGCCCAGGGCCAGGACTGGCCCACGCCGCCCGGCGCCCAGCCCTGGGGGTACCCGGAGAACGACCCGTCGGCCGCCCAGCCGTCCCCGCAGCCGTCCGCCTCGCATGCCTGGCCCGCGCAGAGCGGCCCGGCGCAGGCCCCCGGCGCCCTGCCGCCCCAGGCGGGCCCGGGCCCGCTCCCCCCGGAGGGCGCGCAGGGCCCCGCGTACGGCGGACCGGCCGACGGCCGGACCTACGGAGCGCAGCCGTCGTACGGGCAGCACGGACATCACGGCCAGGCCCCCGCGCCTCAGCCGCAGGCGTATCAGCCGCACGCGCCGCACGCGCCCCAGTCCCAGGCGTCCGCGCCCCAGCCGCAGACGTATCAGCAGCACGTGCCGCACGCGCACCAGTCGCACGCGCCGCACCCCTCCGCGCCTCCGGCGCCCGCCGACGAGGGCGCCACGCAGTACCTGCCGCCGGTCGGGATACCCGCGGACGAGGGCGCCACGCAGTACATACCCCCCGTGGCGCCGGGGGCGCTGCCGCCGGAGAGACCGGCCCAGCCGCACGCCGAGTCGACGCAGTTCCTCGGCCGGGCACCGCAGTACCCCGCGCAGCCCGCGTCCGGCTACCAGCCCGCCCCCGCCGCGCCCGCCCCCCACCCGGACGCCGAGGCCACGCAGTTCATCGCGCCCGTGCCCGGCGGCCCCGCCCCGGCCCCGTACGGTGCGGCGCCCGGCGGTGACGAGGGGCGGCAGCCGCCCGCCGAGTTCGACAACCTCTTCCGCAGCGCGCCGGGCGCCGACGGCCCGGCCTCGGCCACCCAGCAGCTGCCCGCCTTCGACGAGCCGCAGCATCCGCGCCCCGGCGACCAGCCCACGTATGCCCCGCAGGGCCCGGGCGGCGGCGGTAGTGGTGGTGGCGGCAGGCGACGCGGGCACGACGGCGGGGGCGGCCGGGGCGGCCGCGGCGGGCGGACCGGTTCGCGCCTGCCGCTCCTCGCGGCCGTGGGCGTCGGTATCGCCGTCGTCGGTGTCGGCGCCGGCGCCATGATGGCCGGCGGGGGTGGCGAGGAGGACGAGGGCGGCAACCAGACCGTGTCCGCCACGGCCCCGGTCTCCGAGTCCGCGTCGGCCTCCCCCTCGCCGTCCGTGGACCCGGTCCGGCAGCAGGCCGTCGAGCTGGACAAGCTGCTGGCCGAGAGCGGCACCGGCCGGACCACGGTGATCAACGCCGTCGGCGACGTGAAGTCCTGCGACAACCTGCCCAAGGCGGCCAAGGACCTGCGCGACGCCGCCAAGCAGCGCACCGGGCTGGTCACCAGCCTCTCCCAGCTGTCCGTGGACAAGCTGCCGCGGCACACCGAGCTGACCACCGCGCTCACCAAGGCGTGGCAGGCCTCGGCGTCGGCCGACAACCACTACGCGGCCTGGGCCGACCAGACGGCCGGCAAGAAGGGCTGCAAGAAGGGCAAGGCCCGCACCACCAGCCACACCCAGGCCGGCAACCGGGCGAGCGGCACGGCGAGCAAGGAGAAGGCCGAGGCCGCCAAGCTCTGGAACACCATCGCCAAGAAGTACGGCCTGACGGAACGCCAGCCGACCCAGCTGTGACCCGCCGGGCGGGCGGCCCCCGCCCGGCCGCCCGTGCCGCCGGCTCGTTCAGGCCACGTCGGCGTTCCGCAGGGTGCGGGTGGTGTCCACGGCGCCCTCGCGGGCCGACACCAGGCGGCCCTGCCGTACGACCTGGAGGGTGACCTCGGCGTTGACCAGGCGCGGGAAGCCGACCGACGCCAGCCCGGCCTGGAACTTCCACCGGAGGGGCGGGGTGAGCCCGCCCGTGTCGATCCTCGGTCCGTCGTCGAGGGCGCGGGTCAGGGTGTGGGCGCTGACCTCGCCGCCGCCGAGCGACTCGACGGCCGCCTTGAAGACGGTGTACGCGATCCAGGTGGTCTGCACCCCGGCGTCCGCCGCGTCGACGTCGTTGTCCCCGAACGACTCCTCCTTGATCACCTTCTTCATCGCGTTCCAGGCCGGGTCGTTCACCGCCGGGTACCAGCCGGTGACGTACGCCCCCTCGTAGGGTCCGGCCGCCCCGCCGCTCGCGTTGATCGTGGCCTGGTCGACGCTGCCGAGCACGCTCGCGGTGCCCACCTCGGGGTAGTCCTCGCGGGCGCGCCGGAAGGAGTCCATGAAGGTGCCGGTGCGGTCTCCCAGGACGGGTACCACGCACCCCGGTTCGGCCGAGCCGGTGGTCGTGCTCTCCAGCGCCTGCTCGGACTGTCCGTCATACTCGGTGGCGTCCTCCGCCGCCCGCTGGTCCTCGGCCCGCTCGTGCCCGCCCGCGGTCAGTCCCGAGTCGAGCAGCGCGGGCAGCTGGTCGCCCGCGATGGTGTCCGGCCGGACGAGCGTGACGGGCCCGCACGAGTCGGCGAGCGTGCTGCCGAGGCCCGCCAGCAGCGCCGGCTGGCCGCCGTTGACCGGGTAGGACAGCGGGCTGGTGAACTCCGTGTTGGTGATGCCGTAGCCGCCGATGTACGGGATGCCGGCGCTCTCCAGCACGGGGAAGAAGGAGTCGGCGTGCTGGCTGTAGGAGCCGACGACGGCGACCGCGTTCTCCTTGACGGCGCGCCGGGCGCACTTCGCGGCGGCGATGCCGTTGTTGTGGTCGTTGCAGGTCAGGACGTTGAGTTCGCGGCCGTCGAGGCCGCCCCGGTCGTTGATCCAGCGGGCGTAGGCCTGCGCGAAGGCGGGCATGCCCGGCTTGTTGGTCGCGCCCGTGTCCTGCGGGGCCCAGGTCATGACGGTGATCGGATCGTCCCCGGAGCCCCCCGTGGCACCGGGGACGATCCCGCAGCCGGCGGCGAGCGACGCACACGCCACCAGGGCGCCCGCGGACAGCGCGCCGGTGCGGGTGGCCCGGGAGCGGCCGCGCGGGCCGCGGAGGAAGGTGCTGCGGGTGGGTCGCCTGCCGGTCATGTACCCGCACGATTCCGTCACACGGCTAACCTGTGAGTGACCTGCGGTCAACGCGTGGTGACGCCGGGGTGAATTGCGGGGGTAGGTGAGGCTCGGGCGGAGGGGAACGTACGATCGATGACCGTGCAAGGTTCGGAGAACTCTTCCCGTCGCGGCCGTCGCTCCTCCACCATGGGCGGCATGCCACTCAACGACATGCCGTGGTGGCGCTGGCGCAGCCAGGTGCGCTCGGCGCTGCACATGCTCTCCGCCCCCGCCTTCCAGCGGGACGTCTGGCTGGCCGGTGTGGACGGCTACGGCGACGTCACCGATGCGGTGTACCGGCTGGTGGAGGACACCTGGCTGGACCACTGGTCCGCCGAGAAGTACGTGGGCACGGTCTTCCGCGACTCGCAGGAGGCGGCGCTCGTGGACACCGCCGTGCTGCGCGTCCTGCGGATCATGCACCAGGTGGGGCCGGACGCGCCCGTGCACGCGTACCTCGACCACCCGGACTGGCCGGAGGCGGTGCGGGCGGCGCGCGACGCGCACGTGCGGCTGGCCGCCGGTGACGGCGAGGACCCGGAGACGGAGCCGCGCACGCTGGAGGTGCTGCGGATCCTGACCCGGTCCGCCTGACGGGACACCCGCCGGGAAAGGGTCCGGATATGGGACCCTGTCCTGCATGAACGAGCAGTCCTCCGCGGCCGTCACCCGGGCCGCCGCCCCGGCCGACCAGTACGTCCTCACCCTGTCCTGCCCCGACAAGCAGGGCATCGTGCACGCCGTTTCGAGCTACCTGTTCATGACCGGCTGCAACATCGAGGACAGCCAGCAGTTCGGCGACCACGACACGGGACTGTTCTTCATGCGCGTCCACTTCTCGGCCGACGCTCCCCCGCTGCCTGAAGCGCGGGAGGTACCCGCAGTGACCGTGGACAAGCTGCGCGCCAGCTTCACGGCCATCGGTGACGCCTTCCACATGGACTGGCAGATCAACCGGGCCGACGAGAAGATGCGCATCGTCCTCATGGTCAGCAGGTTCGGGCACTGCCTGAACGACCTGCTCTTCCGGGCGCGGATCGGCGCGCTGCCGGTGGAGATCGCCGCGGTGGTGTCCAACCACACCGACTTCGCCGAGCTGGTGGGGTCCTACGACATCCCTTTCCACCACATCCCCGTGACGAAGGACACCAAGGCGGAGGCCGAGGCGCGCGTCCTGGAGATCGTGCGCGAGGAGGACGTCGAACTCGTCGTGCTGGCCCGCTACATGCAGGTCCTCTCGGACGACCTGTGCAAGCAGCTCAGCGGCCGGATCATCAACATCCACCACTCCTTCCTGCCGAGCTTCAAGGGCGCGAAGCCGTACCACCAGGCGCACGCGCGGGGCGTGAAGCTGATCGGCGCGACCGCGCACTACGTGACGGCCGACCTCGACGAGGGGCCGATCATCGAGCAGGAGGTCGAGCGGGTCGGCCACGACGCCACGCCGGACCAGCTGGTCGCGGTGGGGCGGGACGTGGAGTGCCAGGCGCTGGCGCGGGCCGTGAAGTGGCACGCGGAGCGGAGGATTCTCTTGAACGGTCGCCGGACGGTGGTGTTCGCCTAGCGGGGCGGGGGTTCTGGTTCAGCGGCGGCTGCGGGGGGCCGGTGGTTGCTCGCGTAGTCCCCGTGCCTCCTGAAGGGACGCGGGGAACAGCGCGACCAGCCCCCACTCACCCGCAGCCGCCCACGAACCGCCCCCCGCCCCTACATCCGGCTCAAGCTCGCCGCCGCGAACAGCACGTCGCTGATCGCCTCCCGGTCGCCCACCTGACCGGCCGCCGCCTCCGCCGGAGGCACATGGCCCGCGGCCAGCCGGCAGAACTCCACGCCGTCCAGGGCGACATGGGCCACCTCGTGCTCGGCGGAGCCCACCGCGCCCGGGGAGTCGAGCGGGATGAGCCACTCGCCGCCGCCCGAGCCCTCGATCTCCAGCCGCAGGCTGCGCCCCGGCTCACCCGCCGTGACCAGGTGCGGGCGGGCACCCGGCGCGGCCAGCCCGGCCCTGCGGCGGGCCGCCAGGGCGCCCGGCAGCATCCGGGCCGCGAGGTCGATCATGCGGTTCAGATGGCGCGCGGAGGGCGGCTCGTACGGGTAGTCCACCGCGTCGGCGATGTCCTCCGCGTGCACCCAGCACTCGAACGCCCGGTCCAGCATCGCGTCGTGCAGCGGTAGCTCGAAGTCGCCGTACGACACCGGCATCCGGCCCGCGTCGCCGGTGAACGACGCGGTGCGGACGATGCCGTGGCCCTGCTCGCGCCAGGGTGCCCGCACCGCGCGGGTGGGCGGGTAGTGCGAGGCCCGCCAGTACGCCTCGGTGCGGCCGGCCGGCGCCGGGGTGGGTGCGGTGATGTCGCCCAGCGGGTCGTCGAGGCCCAGGGTGACCGCGACCAGCCCGTCCACCGTCAGCAGGTGCGCGATGACACCGGCGACGGTGGTACGGCGGCTGGCGGCCTCGTCGGCCTCGAACCAGCGCAGCCGGACCGGCGCGTGCCACTCGGCGTCGCCGATGTCCTGCAGCAGCGCGTCCAGCCGCGCGGTCTCGGCGTCGTACGGCGTGGCCCACTCGGGCACCGGGATGCGCGGCGGGCGCCGCTCCAGGCACCCCTCCAGGACGCGGGTGCGCAGGGCGGGGTCCAGGTCGAGGCTCTCCGGCCGCTGGAGCAGCCCGACGGCCTCACGCAGCCGCAGCGCCTCGTCGGCACAGGCGTCGCACTCGCCGAGATGCTCATCGACGGCGGCCGCCTCCTCGGCCGAGCAGGCGGCCAGCGCCCACGCCCCGAGGAGCGACGTCAGCACGTGGTGCCCCAGCGCGATCGCCCCGCCCGGTACCGCGTCGGGCAACGTCCGCCCGCCGTCCTCGGCGGACACACGGGGCAGCGGTACACGCGGACCGGGACCGGATCCGCCGCCTGCGTCGTGGGACGCCGGCCCATCGGGGCCGCCGACCCCGCGGTGAGGCCTGGGCCCGTCAGGTCCATGAGGCGGTACTTCGGGCTCATGCACGTCCGGCCCTTCAGGCGCATCGGGCGCTTCCGGCCCATGAGCCCCTTCGTCCGGCACCGGCCCGCCGGGCCCGTCGCCCCCGTCATGGTGTTCCGGCCCCCCGGGGGCACCCGGCAGGGCGTTGACGTCCTCGGTGGTGCCGGGGCGGCCGCGGTGCCCGGGGCCGCCGTACGTGCCGGGGTTGTCGGCGGCCCCGGGGCCCCCGGCCTCGTCGTACGCCCCCTTCATGCCGCACCCCCGTATCCCGGCGGTGCCCCGGGGGTCTGCGGGGCGCCGGCGTCGCGGGCGGTGGAGAGGAGCTGGAGGCCGAGGCGGAGGCGGCGGCGGGCCTCGTCCTCCGTGACGCCGAGGTCGGCGGCGGTCTGGCGGTAGTCGCGGCGCTGGAAGTAGGCCAGTTCCAGGGCGGCCCGGAGCGGGGCCGGCATGGACTGGACGATGTAGTCGGCGCGGGCGGCGACCGAGGCGTGGCGCACCTTGCTCTCCAGCTCCTCGGTGGTGCCGGGGCCGCCGCGGGCGAGGGCGGCGGTCTCGGTGGCGCGCAGCCGCTGCACGGCCAGGCGGTGGGTCAGCGTGGCGACCCAGGTGCGCAGCGGGCCCTGCCGGGGGTCGTAGGCGTCCGGATGCTCCCAGACGTGCGCGAAGACGTCGCGCGTGATGTGGTCGGCGGCCCGCTCGTCACCGAGCACGCGGTGCGCCAGGCCGTGCACGAGCGAGGCGAACCGGTCGTAGAGCTCGCCCAGAGCGGCGGCCTCCCCGCGCGCGAGCCGCTGCTGCATCTTGCGGTCCCAGCGCAGTGGTACGTCCCTCTTCGCCATACGGCCCCTTCACCCCCTGTGCGGTCCTCTGCTCGTTCCGTGCCCGTGCGCCGCCCGTGCCGGTCTCCAGCCTGCGGCCACCGTCTCTCCGAATGTAGTCGGCACGTCCGACACCGCACGCCCCTTTGTGTCAATGCGCGCCCCGGCGGCCCGCAGGTGGTACACGCCCCCGATCCGCCTCACCTACCCTCTAGGGTGCGACCGGATTCGATCGAACAGGATCGAAACCGTCTGGAACAAGCCTCTTCTGACCGGACCCCGTTTCCGGGCAGGCGTTTGCGGGAACGGCCGGTGGGCAGGCGCGCCGCCAAGAAACGTAAGCATGGCTTCCGTTTCGGGTGATTCCGGACGTTCCGACGAATGAAGGGCATGGTGGTGACGTTCAATGTGACCGGCGGCGAGCGGGGCCGGTGGGCCGTGCTCCAGGTGTCGGGCGAACTCGACCTGGTGACGTCACCGGTGCTGCGGCAGCGCGTGCACGACGAGGTGGCCGAGGGGCGGCACAGCCTTGTCCTGGATCTCTCCGAGGTCCTGTTCTGCGACTCCAGCGGGGTCGGTGTGCTCATCGCCTCCCGGCGGCTCATCCGCTCCTGTCAGGGCCGGCTGCGCCTGATACTGCCTGCCCAGGGGGCCGTCGACGGCTCCCACGTCAACCGCGTCCTCGGTGCGCTCGGGGTGCGCCGGCTCTTCGACGTCCATCCCGACATCGCCTCGGCGACCGGTGACGAACCGCGCCCGCTCTCCGCGTAGATCCCGCCCGCGGTCGCGCTCGGCGTCGTACGCTCCGAGCGTCACGCGGGAGTGATACGCATCCAACGAAACCGACGACGTGAGGCGGCCGGAGAAGACAATGGTCAACAGCGAGTACGAGCGCAGGATCGCCGCGCGGTTCGCCACCTTCGACCAGGACGGCAACGGGTACATCGACCGCTCGGACTTCAGCGGAGCGGCCAAGGCGGTGCTCGCCGAGTTCGGCACCGCCGCCCGCTCCGAGAAGGGCCAGGCCCTGTACGGCGGCGCGGAGGCGTTCTGGCAGGGCATGGCCGGCATCGCCGACCGGGACGGCGACCAGCGCATCACCCGCGAGGAGTTCGTCTCCGGGGCGGTCAAGCGGCTGCGGGACACCCCGGACCGGTTCGCCGAGATCGCCCGGCCCTTCCTGCACGCGGCCCTGGACGTCGCCGACACCGAGGGCGACGGAGCCGCCACGGTCGAGGCCGCCGCGCGTGTGCTCACCGCCCTCGGGGTGCCCGGGGACGCCGCCCGGTCGGTCGCCGAAGCACTCGACGCGGACGGCGACGGCAAGGTGGCGGAGGCGGAGATCGTCCCGGCCTTCGCCCGGTACTTCACCGTGCCCGAGTAGCGCGTCCCGCGCCGACGGCCGCCGCTTCCCGAACAGATGTCGCGCGGATGTCGCGGATCGTGGCAGGGCGGCATCACAGAGCGTTGATACCGGGTCGTGTCCGCCGTGTGACCCGTCACGGCCCGGAGTCGGCGCCACATTCCGGTACCTTGTGTGGGATGCGAGTGGTCCCGAGCGCCAGCCGTGCCGGAGTTGCCCTTGGGGCGGCTCCGGAACCGGCGGTGTGCGCCCTGCCCCGCAGGGTGGAACGGCCGTCGGCCGCCGCCTGTTCGACTACCCGGAACGAGCGTCGCACAGTATGCCGCACGGGTACTCCTTCGCGCTGGAATATGCCCGAAGCGCTTGTTGGGGTGACTGTACGTCAACCATGCTGTCCCACACGGGATTCACGTTCCGTGATCCCTGGCCCGGCCTTTGTTCTGGCCATGCAGAAAATGGCTACGATCGTGGCCCTCATGAGGCGCGAGCCTTTGTGTCCGCCGGTTCGGATGGTGTGAGCGGTGCAGGTGCTTCAAGTGCAGCTGGAGGTCCGGCCCGACCCCTCGGAAGTGGGGCGTGCGCGGCGGTGGGCGCGCTCACGGCTCGCCGGGGCCGGGATAGAGGCCGACGAACCACTCGCCGAGACGCTGGTCCTGCTCGTCTCCGAGCTGGTCACCAACGCCGTGGTGCACACCGGAAGTTCGGCCGTGCTGCGGCTGGTACTGCCGGGAGCGGTGGCGGAGGGGGCCGAGGAGGCGACCGTCCGCCTCGAAGTGGACGACGCCAGCGACCGGGCACCGGTGGCCCGTTGCGTGGACGGCGAGGCGACGGGCGGCCGGGGCCTCGCTCTCGTCGACGGCCTCGCCGACCGCTGGGGCTGGAGCCGGGAGGGCACCGGCAAGCGCATCTGGTGCGAACTGGACCGCTGCGCCGGGCGGGAGGACACCGCGCCGGTCTGCGGGAGCGGTGGCGGCGTGATGCCGTACGAGGGGTTCGCGTACGAAGTGGTGTAGCGGCCGGCGGTGCGGGATGCGCCGGGTGCACGAGCCCTCGCGTCTCCCGGGGGAGATGCGGCAGTGCGCCGGGGCGTGCTTCCGTGCGCGTCCTGCGCATTCAGGGCGTAAGTGATGAATCCCCCTTTGCCGGTTGACGGATCGTGACCGTTTCCTCACGCTTGTAGGCAACGATTCGCCGCGAGGGGACGACGAGGCCTCGGTGACGGAGCCCTCGACGAGCGTGGGTCGTGATTCGGCGGCGGTTCCCTCGGGGGTGACGGGAGCCGGGCGGGAGCGCCGGAGTCGGGTGGCGGCGCGCGATGCCATGCTCGGGGCGGACAGCGCCGCGCCGCCGTTCCGACGAGCTGCCGAGTCTGACGAGCCCGGGAGTCCTGGGGGCCCGGGGAGTCAGGGAATCCGGGGGCGGGGTGCAGCCCCCGCTCACCGTCCACAGGCTGTGGACAACTCCGCGCGGAAAGTCCGCCGGTACGCGCTCGGGGTGACCCCGAGCGCCGCCTGCAAGTGCTGCCGCATCGACTGGGCCGAGCCGAAGCCGGCGTCGCGGGCCACCTGGTCGACGGAGAGCGCGGTGGACTCCAGCAGGTGCCGGGCCCGTTCGACGCGCTGTCCGGTGAGCCACTGACCCGGGCTGACACCGACCTCCTCGCGGAAACGGCGGGTGAAGGTGCGTACGGACATCGACTCCTGGGCGGCCATGTCCCGCAGCTGGATCGGCTCCTGGAGGCGGCCGAGCGCCCAGGCGCGGGCGTTGGTCGTCGAGGACTGCTGGGGATCGGGCACCGGCCGCTCGATGTACTGCGCCTGCCCGCCGTCGCGGTGGGGCGGCACGACGGTGCGGCGGGCCACTTCGTTGGCGACGGCGGTGCCGTGGTCCCGGCGCACGATGTGCACGCACAGGTCGATCCCGGCCGCGACCCCGGCCGAGGTGAGCACGTCGCCGTCGTCGACGAACAGCACGTCCGGGTCGACCCGCACCTTCGGGAACAGCCGCTGGAAGTGCTCCGCGGAGGCCCAGTGCGTGGTCGCCGGCCGGCCGTCGAGATACCCGGCGGCGGCCAGGACGTAACCGCCCGTGCAGATCGCGACGAGCCGGGTGCCGGGCCGGACGAGCGCCAGCGCGGCGGCCAGTTCCCCGGTCAGTACGCCCTCCTCGTACACGGGGCCCAGCTCGTAGGAGGCCGGGACGACGACCGTGTCGGCGGTGGCCAGGGCCTCGGGGCCGTGTTCGACCAGGATCGCGAAGTCGGCGTCGGTGTCGACCGGCCCCGGCGGGCGCACCGAACAGGTGACGACCTCGTACAGCGGGTGCTTCCGCTCGTCCTTGGCGCGCCCGAAGATCCGCTGCGGGATGCCCAGTTCGAAGGGGAGCAGGCCGTCGAGGGCGAGTACGACGACGCGGTGCGGCCGGGGAGCGCGGTACGTACGGTCGGACGTCATGGCCCGATCCTAGCGAACGCTGTCTTTCGGGCCACTGGATCGGACGTTCCGCGCATCGGAAGCTCGATGACGTGCCCCAGACAACCGACGCCGCCGCAGCATCCGTACACCGGCCGGAGCCCGCCCGCCCGCGCCGCCGCGCCCGGGTGCACCGTGCCTGGTGGGTCGCCGCCGTCACGTTCGTGACGATCATCGGCGCCGCCGCCTTCCGTTCTCTGCCCGGCATCCTGATCGACCCGCTCCACCAGGAGTTCGGCTGGTCGCGCGGCACGATCGGCGCCGCCGTCTCCGTCAACCTCGCGCTCTACGGGCTGACCGCCCCCTTCGCGGCGGCGCTGATGGACCGCTTCGGCATCCGTCGCGTGGTCGCCGTCGCCCTGATCGTCATCGCGCTGGGCTCGGGCGCGACGGTGTGGATGGACTCCGCCTGGCAGCTCATCCTCTGCTGGGGCCTGCTGGTCGGCCTCGGCTCCGGTTCGATGGCGCTGGCCTTCGCGGCCACCGTCACCAACCGCTGGTTCACCGAGCGGCGCGGCCTGGTCACCGGCGTCCTCACCGCCGCCTCGGCCTCCGGACAGCTGATCTTCCTGCCGCTGCTGTCCTGGATCGTGGAGACGTACGAGTGGCGGCCGGCCGCCGTCACGGTCGCGCTCGCCGCACTCGCCGTCGTCCCCTTCGTCTGGCTCCTGCTCCGCGACCACCCGGCGGACGTGGGCCAGAAGCCCTACGGGGCCGAGGAGTTCGTCCCCAAGCCCGCCCCCGTGCCCGGCGCCGCCCGCCGCGCGCTCACGGTGCTCTTCTCCGCCGCCCGCACCGGCCCGTTCTGGCTGCTGGCCGGCACCTTCGCGATCTGCGGCGCCTCGACCAACGGCCTGATCCAGACCCACTTCATCCCCGCCGCCCACGACCACCACATGCCGCTGACGGCAGCCGCCTCGCTGCTCGCCGTGATCGGCGTGTTCGACGTGGTCGGCACGATCGCCTCCGGCTGGTTCACCGACCGCTTCGAACCGCGCCGCCTGCTCGCCGTCTACTACGCCCTGCGCGGCGTCTCCCTCCTCTTCCTCCCCATCCTGCTCGCGCCGACCGTCCACCCCCCGATGGTCTTCTTCATCGTCTTCTACGGCCTCGACTGGGTCGCCACCGTCCCGCCCACCCTCGCCCTGTGCCGCGAGCACTACGGCGACGACAGCGCGATCGTCTTCGGCTGGGTCCTCGCCTCCCATCAGGTCGGCGCCGCCCTCGTCGCCTTCCTCGGCGGTGTCGCCCGCGACCACTTCGGCTCGTACGACGTGGTCTGGGTCGCCTCCGGCGCCCTGTGCGCGGCGGCGGCACTGATGGCGCTGGTGATCCGACGACGCCCGGTGCCGGTGACCGTCCTGTCGTGACCGGGTCGTGGGCTGCCGGGCTGCCGGGCATGGGTGTGTGGGGACGACGCCCCGCCGGTGGGGACGACGCCCCCGCCGGTAGGGACGACGCCCCCGCCGGTAGGGACGACGCCTCGCCGCCGCTCAGCCGGGAAGCCGCGAGATCCGGCCCCCGTCCCTCTTCGCCACCGCCCTCGCGATCCGTCCCGCGTCGATCGCCAGCTCGCGGAGCATGCCGCTGATCGGGTTGGTGAAGCCGGTGAAGTACAGGCCGGGGGCGTTCTCGGGGGAGCGGGCGCCCTGTACGGCCGGTCTGCCGCGTGCGTCGAGTACGCCGAGGTGGCCGACCAGCCCTTCCAGGCCCCGGAGATAGCCGGTGGCGGCGATCACGGCGTCCGGTGCGACACGGGTGCCGTCGGCGAGGACCACCTTGCCGTCCTCGAAGCCGTCCACGGCGGCCACGACCTCCACCCGGCCACCACGCACCGCGTCGATCAGACCGACGTCCTGCACGGGGACGGCGCCCTCGGCGACCCGGGTGAGGAGGCCGGTGTCCGGGCGGGGCAGCCCGTGCGCCGACAGGTCGGGCGTGCTGATCCCGGCCAGCGGCCGGGCGAGCCGGTCGACGAGGCGGGTCGGCAGCCGCCGTACGAGGACGCCGCTGTACTGGGCGGGCCAGCCGGCGACGGAGCGGCGGACGATGTGGGGTGCGGTGCGCACGGACAGCCGGACCCGGGCGGCCCCGCCCTCCACCAGGTCCACGGCGATCTCCGCCCCGGTGTTGCCGACGCCGACGACCAGGACGTCACGGCCCGCGTACGGGGCCGCGTTCCGGTACTCGGCGGCGTGCCGGACCTCGCCGGTGTAGGTGTCGCGGCCGGGCCAGTCCGGCAGGCGCGGGGTGTGGTTGTAGCCGGTGGCGACCACGACCGCGGCGCCGGTCAGCTCACGGCCGCCCGAGGCGTGCAGCAGCCAGCCGGCGCCGTCGGGCGCGCGCTCGACGCGGAAGACCTCGACGCCGGTGACGATCTCCAGCTTGTGGTGCTCGGCGTACTTCTCCAGGTACCGCACCACGTCGTCCCGGGCCACCCACCGCCCGAAGCGGCGCGGCATCGGCAGCCCCGGCAGCGCCGAGAGCCGTCGGGTGGTGTGCAGGCGCAGCCGGTCGTAGTGGCGCCGCCAGGAGGCGCCGACGTGGTCGGCCCGCTCCAGGACGACGGCCCGCAGACCCCGCGCGCGCAGCGCGTGGGCGACGGCGAGGCCGCCGGGACCGGCACCGATGACGTAGACGGGGCGGTCCGCGGGGTGGGCGGGCTGCGGTTCAGCGGACGCTGTGGAGTCGGCCATGCGGCGAGCGTAATCAGGCGTGCGGTTGATGGGTCTCGGTCAAGACCGGAATCGGTTGCGGATCGGTCACGACCGCCGCCGGTGGTCGGATTGAATGGCTCGATGGCCCACACACGCATGCAGACCCTCGCCCCCTCCCTCACCGAGCCGCGCGGACACGGCCTCCGTCTCCGGTCCTGGGACGCCGGATCCGACGCCGACGCAGAGACGTGGCTGCGCGGCTGCCTGGACCCCGAGTTCCAGCGCTGGAACACGCCGCTCAAGCTGTGGACGGACCTCGGCGGCGCCCGTGAAGCGCTGCGCGCACGCGCCCGGGACGCCGGGCAGGGCAGGTCCGCGTCCTTCCGGATCACGGACGAGGAGAGCGGTACGGTGCTCGGCCACATCGGCGTCAACGAGATCAACCTGCCGTTGAAGCTGGCCCGGGTCGGCTACTGGGTGCTCCCCGAGGCCCGCGGCCAGGGGGTCGCCACCCGCGCCCTGCTCCTCGCGTCGCGCTGGGCCTTCGCGGAACTCGGCCTGCACCGCCTGGAACTGGGGCACGCGGCGGGCCACGACGCCTCCTGCCGGATCGCCGAACGCTGCGGGTACGCCTACGAGGGCACGCTGCGCGGGGCGATGTTCGAGGCCGGTCGGCACGACGCGTTCCGCGACGCGCATCTGCACGCGCGGCTGGCGACAGACGCGGAGCCCTCTGCGCCCGCCGGGCGGTGACCGTCGCTCACGGCCACAGCAGCCGCGTGCCCCAGCCGCCTTCCTCCGTCCGCCGGTAGGCCAGCCGTACGTGGCGGCGGCGGGCGTCCCCCTGGAAGAACTCCACCTCGTCGGGGCGCAGCCGGTACAGCGTCCAGGACGGGACGGGCGCGTCCGGCTCCCGGCCGGCCCGCTCCCAGGCCGCCTCGGAGGCGCGGGCCAGTTCGTCGGGCGAGTCCAGGTCCGCGCTCTGCCGTCCGGTGAGGGCGGCGGCCAGCGCGCCGGTCGACCGCGCGCGCAGGTCGGCCCGCGCCTCCTCGGCCGGGGCGACGGCGACCGGGCCGCGCAGGCGCACCTGGCGGCCCAGCACCGGCCAGTAGAAGACGAGCGCGGCGTACGGGCGGGCGGCGAGATGGCGGCCCTTGCGGCTGCCGGCGTGCGTGGCGAAGGACCAGCCGTCCGCGTCCGCGCCGTGCAGCATCACGACGCGTACGTCCGGCAGGCCCTCCGCGTCCGCCGTCGCCAGCGACACGGTGTGCGGCTCGGTCTGACCGGCCGCCACCGCCTCGGCGAACCACGCCGTGAACAGGGCCAGGGGATCGCCGGGCGCGGTGGCCGGGTCGAAGGGCGGCAGTTCGGTGACCGCGGGATCCCACACCCGCAGCGACCTCAGCGACTCGTGAAGATCGGTTCCCATGCCCCGATTGTCACGGGCGCCGGGCCCCGGTTCACACCGAGCCGAGGTCGGAGGAGACCCAGCGCTCGGGCCGCATGCGGACGATGACCTGTTCGCCGTGGTTCGCGGAGGCGAAGGCGACGTAGCCGTCGACCTTCTCGGCGGGGAGGTAGCGGGCGGTGATCTCCCGCAGGTCCTCCTCGGTGGCGGTGACCGTCTCGACGACCGGCCCCTCCACCGACACGTACCGGATGGTGGGCTCCAGCCGGTCGACCATCAGGGAGAACCGGCCCGCCGCCTTGATCAGCTCGTTCTTGCGGCTGTCGAGGCCGGTCATGATCCATACGTCGCCGCCGGGCTCGTACTGGTACCAGATCGGCACGGTCAGCGGGGCGCGGCCGGCCCCCGCGTCGACCGCGAGCGCCGCGATGTGGGGCTCGGCCAGGAACTTCTCACGCTCTTCGCGGGTCAGGGCCATTCCGGTCTCCTCCAGCGGGTACGGACGTCGTTGCCTTGGCTCAACACCGGCCGGGTACAAGGCTGTTCCCCGCGCGGCGGACTCGCGCGCCGGACGTCCGTCAGGACATCGCCAGGCGCTGCACCAACAGGAACGCGCCGATGCCCAGCATCGCGGCGCCCGACGTACGGGTCACCGCGCGGGCCGCGGCCGGGCGCGCGCCCAGGACGGCACGGGCGGCGAGACCGACCGTGAGGTAGACGGCGGCACAGCACGCCATGTGCAGCACTCCCAGGACGACAGTCTGCACGGGCACCGGCAGGTGCGCACCCCGGGTGACCAGGAACTGCGGCAGCACGGACAGGTAGAGCAGCAGGCCCTTGGGGTTGAGCCCGCTGATGGTGGCGCCGCGCAGGAAGACCCGGGCGCGGGAGCCGCCCTCCGCGGTGGCCGGGCCGGCCTGCGCGGCACCCGGAGTGCCGGGCCGGCGCAGCACCGACCACCCCAGCCACACCAGGTACGCCGCCCCCGCCACCGTCAGCACCGTGAGCAGACCCGGCGACCCGGCCACCAGTACCGCCAGCCCGGCCGCCGCCAGCAGGGTGTGCAGCGCGTACCCGGCCACCAGGCCGCCCACCGCCCACGTCACCGACCGGTCGCGCAGCCCGGCCGTGATGGCGTACGCCCAGTCCGCGCCCGGCACGCACACCAGCAGGAGGTCCAGGGCGAGGAAGGAGATGAGGAGTCCCGAGTCCATGCCGGGAAGATTAGGCGTATACGTCCCGAAGGTGTTCCCGAAGTTTTCGCTGATCAGGGCATGTGGTGGAAGAATCTTCCCCGTGGACGACATGGACCGGAAGATTCTTGCCGAGCTCCAGCAGGACGGGCGGCTGACCGTGACCGAGCTGGCCGCGCGGGTGCGGCTGAGCGTCTCGCCGTGTCACCGGCGGCTGCGTGAGCTGGAGCGGTCGGGCGCCATCGGCGGCTACCGTGCGGTGGTGGACCCGGCCGCCGTGGGGCTGAACTTCGAGGCGCTGGTCTTCGTGTCGATGCGGCAGGAGGACCGGGACACGGTCGCCGAGTTCGAGCGGGCGGTCAGCGAGGTGGCGGAGGTGGTGGAGGCGCAGCGGCTGTTCGGGGAGCCGGACTACCTGCTGCGCGTGGTCGCCGCCGACCTGGCGGCCTACCAGCGGCTCTACGACGAGCGGCTCGCCACCCTGCCCGGGGTGCAGCGGCTGACGTCGACGCTGGTGATGAAGCACGTGGTGCGGGACCGGCCGCTGTCGGCGTAGCGCGGGGTGGGGCATGCGCGGCCCGGATGACAGGCTGCCGGGCGTACTGCTACTTGGTGGGCTTCTTGCCCGTGACGCCCAGGTACATCAACAGCGCCAGGTTCGGCCTGAGTTCGGCCTGCTTGACGCCCCAGGAGGTGAACCCCTTCTGGTGCGACGCGGCGGCCGCGAGCATGACGACCAGCGAACCGGCGATCGCCGCGGGGCTGACGTCCTTGTCGACCTTGCCCTTGGCCTGGAGCTCGGCCACGGAGTCCGCGAGGGAGGAGTTCACCGAGTTCAGGATCTTCATCCGGATCTTGGAGAAACGTTTGTCTCCCTCCGCCGCACCCAGGTCGATGACTCGGAGGATCGCGTCGTTCTTCCGCCAGAACTCCAGGAACCCGTCGACGAGTTCCTGCGCCGTCTGCCAGCCCGCCTTGCCGACCCACGAGCGGCCCGCCGTCAGGTCGGCCAACACGGTGCTCTCGGCCGCCATTTGCTCGGCGATCTCCAGGACGGCGCCCTCGACGTCCGGGAAGTACTGGTAGAAGGTCGCGGGCGACGTGCCGGCCTTGCGGGCGACATCGATGACTTTGACATCGCGATAGGGGGAGGAGCTGAGCATTTCGCTGAGGCAGTCGAGCAGTTTCTGCCGGGTCGCCTGCCCACGTCGACCGGCCACGCGGCCGTCGACGGTACGCACTTGTCCTGTCATGCCGTCAGCTTACCGACGGGTGATCCGAGCGCGATTCGGCCGACTGCAAATGGGGTGCGCGGGCGGTACGAGGCTGGTGTGCCTGGTCTGCGGGGTGCGGGGGACGCGGTTACTTTGACGGCATGGCCGAAAACGGGGCATCAGCGAAGCGGACATCCGGCGACCCGGAGGATGTGCCCGCCTGCTCGGAGGGCGTCCCCTGCTGGGTGGACGCGCAGCTCTCCGACGTGGAGGCGGGCAAGCGGTTCTACGGCGAGCTGTTCGGCTGGACCTTCGGGGAACCGGCGGCGGGGCCGGCGAAGGGCCCGGCGGATGCGGCGGGCGACGAGTCCGTGTGGGCGCGGCTGGACGGCGTGCCCGTCGCCGCGCTGGTCCGCAAGAGGGACGGCCGGATGCCCACCGTCTGGTCCGTGTACTTCCACACCCCGGACGCGGCGGCACTGGCCGAGCGGATCCGGGCGGGCGGCGGCCAGATCGTCACCCCGCCCCACCCGGTCGGCGGACTGGGCACCACCGCGCTCGCCGCCGATCCCGACGGAGCCGTCTTCGCCCTCTGGCAGCCGGACGGCCACCCCGGCTTCGGGCGCCGGCACGAGCCGGGCACCTTCACCTGGACCGAGCTGTACACCCGGGACACCGAGGCCGCCAACACCTTCTACGGCGACCTCTTCCACGACGCCCTCTTCGGCCCGGACGCCGACCCCGACTTCGGCCGCGCCCCGGTCTCGTCCGTCTTCCCCGCCGAGATGCCGCCGCACTTCCTCGTCCACTTCCTGGTCGGGGACGTCGAGGCCGCGCTCGGTGCGGTGGCCCGGCTCGGCGGGCGGGTACGGGTGCCGCCGTTCGAGACCTCGTACGGAGGGGTGGCCGTGGTCTCGGACGACCAAGGGGCGTCGTTCGCGCTGCTGCAACGCTGAGCGGGACCGCGGGACCGTAACCCTTTGCCCGGGAACGGGTGAGACACCCCGATTGTCCCCAGGTTCGCCACCAGCGCCTCGGACAGGAAGAATCGGGGTGCGTGGCGCCACGGAGGTGCGGTGGTGAGACGCTGCACTGCGGTCGCGCGCATATGTGGGTGGCGCGGCCCGTACGGGGAGGTGGCAGGCAAGTGGTGGATCAGCTGACGCAGCACGATCCGCGGCGGATCGGGCCGTTCGAGGTGCTGGGCCGGCTCGGCGCCGGGGGCATGGGGCTGGTCTATCTCGCGCGCTCGGCGTCCGGCCGGCGCGTGGCGATCAAGACGGTCCGGACGGAGCTGGCGGAGGACCAGCTGTTCCGCGTCCGCTTCACGCGTGAGGTGGAGGCGGCCCGCGCGGTCTCCGGCTTCTACACGGCGGCGGTGGTCGACGCCGACCCGCGCGCGGCGGTCCCGTGGCTGGCCACGGCCTACGTCCCCGCACCCTCCCTCGAAGAGATAGTGAACGAGTGCGGGCCGCTGCCGGCCCAGGCGGTGCGCTGGCTGGCGGCGGGTGTGGCGGAGGCGCTCCAGTCGATCCACGGCGCCGGACTCGTCCACCGCGACCTCAAGCCCTCCAACGTCCTCGTCGTCGAGGACGGCCCCCGGGTGATCGACTTCGGCATCGCGTCCGGCGTATCGAACACCCGTCTGACGATGACGAACGTCGCCGTCGGTACCCCCGCCTACATGTCCCCGGAGCAGGCGAAGGACTCCCGCAGCGTCACCGGCGCGAGCGACGTGTTCTCGCTCGGCTCCATGCTGGTCTTCGCCGCCACCGGGCACCCGCCCTTCCACGGCGCCAACCCGGTCGAGACGGTCTTCATGCTGCTGCGCGAGGGCCCGGACCTCGAAGGGCTCCCGGACGAGCTGCGCCCGCTCATCGAGTCCTGCATGCAGATGGAGGCGACCGGCCGGCCCAACCCCGCGGACCTCCAGGCCCAGCTCGCCCCGCACCTGTTCGGCTCCGGCTCCGACGACAGCGGTACGGCGTCGGCGTGGCTGCCCGAGCGGGCGGTGGGCCTGATCGAGGGCCGCCGCAACGGGCGTCCCCCGGTCAAGCCCGCCGCGACGGGCGGCGGACGCGGCGGTGGCCCGGCCGGCGCCCGGCCCGCCGTACCCGCGCCCGTGCTGCCGCCCCCGCCCTCGCACGACCCCGTCGTACCGGCGCCGCCCGTGCACGGACCGGCGGTGCCCGCGCCCGCCGGCGCCCCCGACTCCGGCCCGGTCCGGCTGGCCGGCGCCCCGGTGCCCATCGGCCCGGGCCCGCGCGTCGCCGACATGCGCTCCGCGGCGGTCGCGGCACCCCCGCCGGAGTCCGCCCTCGCCGCGTCCTGGTCCCGCCCGCGCCCCGGCGTCAACGGCGCCGACCCCGCCGTACCGGCGGTGGCCCCGCCCGCCCCCACCGTGCCTCCCGAGGCGTCACCGGCGGGCTGGCGCCCCTGGCGCTTCCGCATGTCCAACGACGTCTGGGGCACGCCGTCCGTCGCCGGGGACCTCGTCTACGTCACCTCCTTCGAGGTGCACGCCCTGGACGTGGCCACCGGGCGCCGCCGCTTCAAGACCCGGGACGTCGCCTGGTCGATGGCGGTCGCGGACGGCCGCATCCACGCCTCCGACGGCCCGACCCTCTTCGCCCTGGACGCCCGCGAGGGCGCCGACCTGTGGCGTCTGCAGACGGACGCCTGGGTGTACTCGCTGCAGGCGTCCCGCGGCACCGTGGTCACCGCCACCCGCGGCGGCGGCGTCCAGGGCTGGGAGGCCTCGGGCGGCCAGAAGCTGTGGGAGATCACCGGCGCCCAGACCGACTTCGAGTCCCCGGAGGCGGGCGCGGCCCTCCACGACGGCACGGTGTACGTCTGGCAGGACGCCCGGCTGCGCGCCCTGGACGCCCGCACCGGCGACGAGCGCTGGTCGTACCCGATCGGCGACGCCGCCTCCTGCGGCGGGGTGCCGGTCCGTGTCGCGCACGCCCCCGACGGCTACGTCTACGTCTCCGCCGGCACCCGGGCCCTCGCCCTGGAGGTCACCACCGGCCACGTCCGCTGGCACTTCGAGGCCCCGGCGGTCTTCCTCGCCCCGCCCACCTTCGTGCCGGGCCCCGCGGTGACCGGCGGCGGCGTCTACCTGGCCGACTACCTCGGCACGGTCTACGCCCTCGACGCCACCGACGGCCGCGACCGCTGGCGCATCGCCACGGAGGCCCGCTCCTCGACCGACCCGGTCCTGGTGGCCGCCGGCCACGTCCACGTGGGCAGCGGCAAGGGGCTCTACACCCTGGACGCGGTCACCGGCACTCCCAAGTGGCGCTTCCAGGCGGGCGGCGACATCGTGGGCGCCCCGGCGGTGGCCGAGGGCCGCATCCACTTCGGCTCGACCGACCACCTGCTCTACACCCTGAAGGCCGACGACGGGCGCCTCCGCTGGAAGCTGGCGACCGGCGGCGAGATCACCGGCTCACCGGTCGTCCGCGACGGCATCGTGTACGCGTGCAGCAAGGACCGCTGCGTGTACGCCCTGGACGCGGAGAAGGGCACGGGAACGGCCCGCACCACCTGAGTGCGGGCCGCGGTGGACACACGTCGGCCGCGGCGGCTCCCCTCCGCGCCGCCGCGGCCGATCCCCGTGTGGGAGGAAGGTCTACTTGCCGTCGCCGTCCAGGTCCAGGGCGGGCGGGGCCGGCATGGCGTTGTCCATCGTCCTGATGGTGTCCTGGAGGGGCCCGCTGGGCATGGCGTTGTCGAGCGTGGTGACGGTCTCGTCGTTCGCCGGCGGCGCGGGCATGGCGTTGTCCTGCGGGGTGATCTCCGCGTCCTGCTTCTTGTCGCTCATGTCATCAGTCCTCTGCTGCGATGTCGGCGAGTGAGCAACGCCCGTCCGGTAGCTCCCCCGTGGGCCGCCGGACGGGCGTTCGGAGCCGCACGATACTTCCCGGGCTCCCGGCCACCCCCGTCTGCCCCCCGACGCGACGGTGTGACAGGAACGACAGTGCCCGAGGGCGATAAACGAATGCTGAACGCCCCACCCGCCCGCCCGCCGGGGTGGTTCAGGCAGCCGTCAGGGGCGAGAGGAGGGCCCGCACCTCGTCCGCCTGCGGTGCGCCGCACTGCTGGAGCAGGTTGAGCGCCTCCTGCCAGCACGCCTTCGCCCGGTCCGCCTGCCCGAGCGCGGACAGGGAGCGTCCCAGCAGCGTCAGGACGTTTCCCCGCATGCGGTCGCCACCGATGCAGCCCAGCGCCAGTGCCTGTTCCGAGTGCTGTGCCGCCTGCGCGGGGCGGCGGGCGGCCAAGTGCACCTCGGCGATGCGGAAGTTGGTCGTGCCCTGCCACAGGCGCTGCCGATGGCCCTCGAAGATGCCCAGGGCGTCGGAGAACTGCTGGAGGGCCTCGCCGTGGCGGCCGGCCGCGGTCAGCGCGATGCCCAGGGTGAAGTGCCCGTTGGCGAGGCGCATGGTTTTGCCGATGTCGAGTTGCGCGGTCAGTCCGCGGTGCGCGATGGCCACCGCCTTCTCGGTGTTGCCCATACCCAGGTGCGCGCGGGAGAGGTTGCACAGGCTGAGCGCCTCGCCGGCGCGGTTGTCGGCTGCCCGGTACCCGTCGATGGCCTGCTCCAGGAAGGCCCGTCCGTCCGCGAACCGGCCCTGGTGCAGCGAGATGAGCCCCCGGTCGTTGGCGACCCAGCTCACGGCGGTCGTGTCCCGCGCCGCCTCCGCCAGCGTCATCGCCGCCTCCGCCTGTTCGGCGGCCTGCTGGATGCGGCCGGAGACCAGGAGGACGTTGGTGAGAGTGGTCCGCGCCCGGCCTTGCGCGCGTGCGTCCCCGGCCTCCTCGGTGGCGTCGCACATCGCGCGTGCCGTCGCCTCGTACTGGTGGGAGTTGGCACCGGACTCCGTCAGGTCCTTGGCCGCCCACAGCAGGTCGACCGCCCGCCGCGACCTGGCCGTTCCGGCGCACTGCCGCACGCACGCGAGCAACGGAGCCGCCTCGCTGTACAGCCAGTCCAGCGCCGCCGAACCGTCGTCGAACGTGAGCCCCGGGTACTCCGTCGGCTCCAGGCCGTCCACCAGCCGGTCCCCGGGCCGCTCGATCGCGTAGACCCCCGCCGCCGTGGCCAGGTAGAAGTCCAGCAGCCGCGACAGCGCGGCCCCCCGCTCGCTCGGCGGATGCTCGTCCCGCTCCGCGCACGCACGCGCGTAGAGGCGGACCAGGTCGTGGAACCGGTACCGGCCCGGTGCCGCCGATTCGAGCAGCGACGTGTCCACCAGGGACTCCAGGAGGTCCTCGGTGTCCTCCGCCGGGAGGTCCAGTACGGCCGCCGCCGCCGCGAGGGAGATGTCCGGGCCGTCGGCCAGCCCCAGCAGCCGGAAGGCGCGGGCCTGGGCCGGTTCCAGTTGGCCGTAGCCCAGTTCGAAGGTGGCCTTGACGGCCAGGTCGCCGGCCTGGAGTTCGTCCAGGCGCCGCCGCTCGTCCGCCAGCTTGGCGGCGAGGACGGACACCGTCCACGTGCGGCGGGCGGCCAGCCGGGACGCGGCGATACGGATCGCCAGGGGCAGGAAGCCGCACGCCCCGACCACGTCCAGCGCCGCCTCCCGCTCCGAGGCCACCCGCTCCTCGCCCACGATCTTCGTGAACAGGGCCAGTGCCTCCTCCGGGGACATCACGTCCAGGTCGACCAGGTGCGCCCCGGCGAGGCCCACCATCCGCACCCGCGACGTCACCAGCGCCGCGCAGCCGTCCGTACCGGGCAGCAGCGGGCGTACCTGTGCGGCGTCCCGGGCGTTGTCGAGGAGGACGAGGACGCGGCGGCCGTCCAGGACGGAGCGGTACAGGGCGGCCCGCTCCTCCAGGGAGTCCGGAACGGCCGAGTCGGCCGTGCCCAGGGCCCGCAGGAAGGAGCCCAGTACCGTCTCCGGTTCCGCCGCCCGCGCGCCCGCGCCCTGGAGGTCGACGTACAACTGCCCGTCCGGGAAGGCGGCCCGCGCCCGGTGGGCGACGTGCACCGCGAGGGTCGTCTTGCCGACGCCGCCGATGCCGGCCAGCGCGGAGACCGCCATCACGCGGCCCACGTGCTTCTCGCCGGAGGCGGCGGCCAGTACGTCGCTCAGCTCGCGCACGAAGGACGCCCGGCCGGTGAAGTCCGGGACCGAGGCGGGCAGCTGGGCCGGGCGGACCGGGGCCACCACCGTCTCCGCGGCCGGTGCCGACGGCTCGGCCAGGCCCGGGTCGGCCTGGAGGATGCGCTGCTGGAGTTCCCGGAGGCCGGGGCGCGGGTCGACGCCCAGTTCGTCGGCGAGCAGGCGCCGCGTGTCGGCGTAGACCGCGAGGGCCTCGGCCTGGCGTCCGCTGCGGTAGAGGGCCAGCATCAGCAGCTCGCGCAGGCGCTCGCGGAGGGGGTGCGCGGCCGTGAGGGCCGTGAGTTCCGAGACCGCCTCGGCGTGGCAGCCCTGCTCCAGGTCCATGTCGAGGCACGTTTCGAGGAGTTGGAGCCGCCACTCCTCCAGGCGGACGCGCTGCGCCTCCGCGTAGGGGCCCGGGACGCCTGCCAGCACCTCGCCGTCCCAGCGCGCCAGCGCGCGGCGCAGCACGTCACGGGCGTGGCACAGGTTCCCGGCGGCCCGTGCCTTCTCCGCCTCGGCGGCCAGGTCCTGGGCGGCGGACAGGTCCAACGCCCCCTCGTCCAGGCCTCGCACGGCGTATCCGCCCGACTCGCTCACCAGGACCCCGGGGTCCAGCACCTTCCGCAGCCGGGACGCGTACGTGCGTACCGCCGCCAGCGCCTGCGACGGAGGTTCCTCGCCCCACAGGGCGTCGATCAGTTCGGCGGCCGTGGCCGTACGGCCCTCGCGGAGCAGCAGTGCGGCCAGCAGGGCGCGCTGCTGCGGGGAGCCGGTGGCCAGCGGCTCCTCTCCGCGCCAGGCGCGTACGGGGCCGAGCACACCGAAGCGCAGCGCCGTCGACCTGTCCGGTTCCGCCGGGGATCCGGGACGCCGCTGCTCCGGAACCCGCGGTACACCGTCCATGCAGTCCCCCTAGACGTCCTGAGCAACTACGTCAGTTTGCCTTGTTCATGCCGACCTCGTCAGCCGTGGGAGACGCCGATCACAGGTCCCTCACCTGCTCCCTCACCCCTCCAGGTCCACCCGCACCGTCAGCAGCCCCGCCCCGACCCCCATGGCCCGCACCGCGAGGCTGTTGAAGCGGGGCAGGCGCCGCAGGCGCGCGACCGGGTCGTCGTCGGGGAGGAGGTGGGCCGTGCCCGGGTGCCAGCGGCCCCTGATCCGTACCCGTACCCGCGGGTCGGCCCGGATGTTGCGGACGTACTGGGACCGCTCACCGAACTCCGACACCAGCCAGAAGGAGTCGCCCACCCGGCGCCCGCCGACCGGTGTGCGGCGGGGGAGGCCGGAGACCCGGCCGGTGGTCTCCAGCACGGTCTGGGCCGGCAGGCGGCGCAGGACGGCGTTGAGGCGGCGCTGGACGGCCGTGACGGCCCGGTACTTCCTCTCGGCGTAGGGCGGCTTCTGGGCGTTGGACGACTGTCCGGCGTTGGACGGCTTCGACATCGTTCGTTCACGCTCCCGTTTCGTGTGCCTTCATGTTCCCCGGAAAACCTCAGAGGGAAGATGTGGGCAGGGGCAAGAGACGGGCGGTGCGGGTGTGCGGGTCGTGACCTGGAATCTGTGGTGGCGGTTCGGGCCGTGGGCCGACCGGCAGAAGGCGATCCTCGCCGTGCTGGCGGAGCTGGAGCCCGATGTCGTCGGGCTCCAGGAGGTGTGGGCCGCCGACGACGGCGCGAACCTCGCCGAGTGGCTGGCCGGTGAACTCGGCCTGCACTGCGCCTGGGCCGCCTCCGAGGCCCCCGAGCGGTGGCAGTGGCGGATCGGGGACGACACGGTCGGCATCGGCACCGCGGTGCTCAGCCGCTGGCCCGTGGTGGAGCGGGCCGTGCTGCGGCTGCCCGCCCCCGAGGAACTCGACGACGGACGCCTCGCGCTCTACGCCCGCCTGGACGCGCCCGGCCACCCGGTCCCGTTCTTCACCGCCCACCTGAACTCGGGCGGCCATGCCTCGGCGGTGCGCCGCGAACAGGCCGCCGCCCTGGCGGAGTTCGTCGCCGGGCACCGCCACGGCACCGCCTTCCCGCCCGTTGTCACCGGGGACTTCAACGCCACTCCCGACTCCGCCGAGCTCCGGCTCCTCACCGGCGCGGAGCCCGCCGTCCCCGGCCGGGCCGCCCTGCTCGACGTCTGGGAGTACGCCGACCCGTCGGCCCCGTCGGCCACCTGGAACGGCGCCAACCCGTACATCCCCGGCGGGCGGGTGGCGGGCGCGCGGATCGACTACGTCCTCGTGGGGCCGCCCGGACCGGGCGGACTCGGCCGGGTACGTGCCGCGCGACGGGCGGGCGACGGACCCGTGGACGGTGTATGGCCCTCCGACCACGCGGCGGTCGTCGTGGACCTGGCCGGGAATTGACGCCGGGGAACGGGCGCGGCCGCCCGGCATGAATTCGATGAATGCTCAATTACCGTGCGTGTATCTGCCGGTGGTCAAGTGATCGATTCGTGGGTAGCATGCTCATGTGCCTGGCGCTCCACCGACCAATGGAGTTCCGGTACATGTCGTTTTCCCTCCTGACCAGAGGGTCGGCGGCAGACCGAATCGGGGGAAGAAGTACCGGGGGGGGACCGTCGGTTTCCACGCCTGTTCAGATCGCCCATGCACGGGCTTCTTTCCCCTTGCGACGACGCAAGGAAGATGCGAATGAACAGCAATGCACTGCGTATGGCCGCCGTTTCGGCCGTGACGGCCATCGCTCTCGGCGGGACCGCCGGTCTGGCCCAGGCGGCCCAGCCCGCCCCGAGCCCGACGCGGGCCACCGTCACCGCCACGCAGCAGGCCGAGGCCCAGCACGCGGCGCGCACCCTGCTGGCGAGCCCGCTGGCGGCCGAACTCTCCGCGGCCGAGCGCTCGGAGATGCGCGCGGTCGCCGACGGCCAGTACGCGGCAGCCGGCAAGTGGAGTGCCATCAAGGCCGCGTTCAGCAAGGTCGGCGGCTTCGCGAAGGCCATCAAGGGCAAGTACAGCGACTTCAAGAAGTGGTACGACGGGCTGTCCTGGTGGGTGAAGGCGCCGCTCAAGGCCATCACTCCGGGCCTGACGCTCCTCGAGATCTACAACGCCCTTCGCTGACGCGGGCCCACTCGGCCGAACACGAAGACACGGAGTACCCGGTATGACCGACACCATGTCCCCCCGCGCCGCCACGGAAGGCACGTGGGCCCTGCCTCTGCTCGCGCTCGCTCCCCTGGCGCTGGTCAGGCTCTTCACGGAGCCCGCCACGCCGTGGCTCGCCGCTTCCTGGGGGCTTCTGGCCCTGTCCGCCGTCCTGATGGCGGTCGGCTGGAGCACGGTGCTGCGCCACGGGACCCGCACGGGCGGGGCATGGGCCACGTGTCTTCTCGTCCACGGGGCGTTCGTCTGGAATGTGATCGTCCTCGTGCGCCAGTAGCGCGGGGAATTGCGCGACTGCGCATTCTCCGCCGAGGAACAAGAGCGGTAATCGGGGAAGGAAGTCCGAGGGACCTTCGGTTTCCACGCCTGTCAGATCACCTTGAGGCTTCCTTCCCCTTGCGATAACGCACGACGAGTCTACATGAGTGCTACCCGGCCCGAGGCGGCGAACGGTAATGCGGCCGGATTCCCGATTACTCGAATATGCCTGCCGTCGGCCTACCCGCGCCCCAGGAAAATCGGATTCGTGAACGCGGCCAGCGCTCCCGGCACGGGCCCCGCCGCCGCCTCGTGCCGCAGTTCCGCCCGTACGTACGCCGCGTACGAGGCGGTCGTCCGCCACTCCACGACGCCCGCCCCGGACACCGGCAGTGGAGGCCCGGTGAACAGCACGCCCTGGTCCGTCACGAAGCGCACCGTGCAGCGCGGCGCGCCCGTCACCTCCAGGCGGACGGTGACCGGGGTGTCGGCGTTCACGCGCAGCCGCTCGCCGATGCCGGCGTGCTCGCCCCGGCCGCCGGACGCGGTGAGGGCCAGCGACACCTTCGCCGACTCGGCGACGTACGACCGCCCCGCCCGGATGCCCTCCTGGATCGCCTCCCGCGTCAGGTCGTCGGCGAGGACGACGGTCTGCGGGCGGCCGATGACGTCCGGGGCGCGGTGCGAGTCGCTGCTGCCCATCGCCGGGAGCCAGCCGCGCCCGTCCCGCCCGTCCCGCACGGCGGCGACCAGCATGCCGTCCCAGTCGGCCAGCGCCACCTCGTCGTCGGGCGTGTAGGCCCCGTTCCACACCTCGACCGCGTCCGCCTCCCCGAATCCGAACTTCCAGTTGCAGCCGATGCAGGTGGCGTGCGGGTGGGCCGGGACGACCAGCCCGCCGGCGCGGCGGATCTGCCGGGCGAAACGGCCGAAGCGGTTGTCGCGGGCCCGGTAGCGCCAGTCGACGAAGGTGCCGGGATCGGTGCCGAGGGCGACGACGTGGCCGTTGCGGGTCGTCACCTCCTCGCCGAGCAGGATCAGCAGGTCGTCCCCGGCCACCTCGGCCCAGTGCGCGTGCGCCGAGTGCGTGTTGTGCTCGGAGGAGTTGATGAAGTCCAGCCCCGCCGCCCGCGCCAGCGCCGCGATCTCGGCGAGGGTGTAGCGGCCGTCGGAGTACACGGAGTGCAGGTGGCAGTCGCCCCGGTACCAGGCACGCCCCCGCCCCTTGGCGCGCTCGGGCGGGTACACCGGCCGTACGGCCTTGTCCCCGTCGCCGTACGTCAGAGTGATCGTGATCTCGTACGACAGCCCCTGCGGAGCCACCGTGTACGGGCCGAGCGCGATGTGCCACACGCCCGCTCGCACGGGCCCGGGGATGTACCCCGGTGTCGCCTCATCGGCCCGGACGAAGAACTCCGTGCGCGCACCGCCCGACCAGCCGCGGAAGCCCCGGCCCCCCAGGTCGGTGCCGCGCTCGTCGAAGAGGCCGATGTCGAGGGCGTTGCCCTGGGTGCCGGCCGGGACGGTGGGACGGTCGTAGGTGTAGGCCACCTTGATCTCCCGGACCCCTGAGGGGACTTCGACCGGGACGTACACGAAGTCGGGGGAGCCGGGCGGAAGGGTGCCGCGCACGGTTCTGGTCTGCCGGTCCCGGCTGTTCTGGCCTGCCGCCGAAGCGAAGCTCACGCTTCCCAACGTAAGCGCGGCGGCCGCTCCCGTCACGAACACCGCGCGTCTGCCGATCCCGGCGTGGTCGTCCTCGCACATGCTGCTGCTCCCAGGTGTCGTCAGTGGCATGACATCGGTGGTGCGGGGGTGGTGCGTGCAACCCTCGTATTGAGCCGTGAACTCCCGGGCAAGGAAAGGGGTTCGGCGGATTGAGAGCGGGAAACCGGGCGGTGGGGTCAGGGGCCCGCCGCGGTGGGCCGGCGGGACGGGCCCGGCGTCTCGATCACCCCGCTCGTATGCTCGAAGGATGACGACTTCCGCGACCTCCGGAACCGGGCCCGCCGACCCCACGGGTCCCACGGGCCCCACCGAGAACTCCCTGCGTCGCGCCCTCAAACGCGCGCGGGACGGCGTCGCCCTCGACGTGTCCGAGGCAGCGGTGCTGCTCCAGGCCCGCGGCGAGCACCTCGAAGCGCTCACCGCGTCCGCCGCCCGGGTCCGGGACGCGGGCCTGGAGGCCGCCGGACGCCCCGGCGTCATCACGTACTCCAAGAGCGTCTTCATCCCGCTGACCCGGCTGTGCCGGGACAAGTGCCACTACTGCACCTTCGTCACCGTCCCCGGCAAGCTGCGCCGCGAGGGGCACGGGATGTTCATGTCCCCCGACGAGGTCCTCGACATCGCCCGGCGCGGCGCCGCCCTCGGCTGCAAGGAAGCCCTCATCACCCTCGGCGACAAGCCCGAGGACCGCTGGCCCGAGGCGCGCGAGTGGCTCGACGCGCACGGCTACGACGACACGATCGCCTACGTCCGCGCCATCTCGATCCGCGTCCTGGAGGAGACGGGCCTCCTCCCGCACCTCAACCCCGGCGTCATGACCTGGACGGACTTCCAGCGCCTCAAGCCGGTCGCCCCCTCCATGGGCATGATGCTGGAGACCACCGCGACCCGCCTGTGGTCCGAGCCCGGCGGCCCCCACCACGGCTCCCCGGACAAGGAACCGGCGGTCCGCCTGCGCGTCCTGGAGGACGCCGGCCGCTCCTCGGTCCCCTTCACCTCCGGTGTCCTCATCGGCATCGGCGAGACCTACGAGGAGCGCGCCGAGTCGCTGTTCGCCCTCCGCAAGGTCTCCCGCGCCTACCACGGCATCCAGGAACTGATCATCCAGAACTTCCGCGCCAAGCCGGACACGGCGATGCGCGGCATGCCGGACGCGGAACTGGACGAACTGGTCGCCACGGTGGCCGTCGCCCGCCACATCATGGGCCCGTCCGCCTGTCTCCAGGCCCCGCCGAACCTGGTGGACGCGGAGTACGAGCGGCTGATCGGCGCGGGCATCGACGACTGGGGCGGGGTCTCCCCGCTCACCATCGACCACGTCAACCCCGAGCGCCCCTGGCCGCAGATCGACGAACTCGCCGAGAAGTCCCGCACGGCCGGCTTCGAGCTGCGCGAACGCCTCTGCGTGTACCCGGAGTTCGTCCAGCGCGGCGAACCCTGGCTGGATCCGCGGCTGCGCCCGCACGTGGCGGCCCTCGCCGACCCGGCCACCGGCCTGGCCCGCGAGGACGCGACGGTCGAGGGCCACCCGTGGCAGGAACCGGACGAGGCGTTCACCGCGTCCGGCCGCACCGACCTGCACACGACCATCGACACCGAGGGCCGTACGTCGGACCGCCGCGACGACTTCGACGAGGTGTACGGCGACTGGGGCGCCCTGCGCGAGGCCGCCGCCCCCGGCATGGCACCGGAGCGCATCGACACCGACGTACGCGCCGCGCTGGCGACGGCGGCCGACGACCCCACGAAGCTGACGGACGACGAGGCCCTCGCCCTGCTGCACGCCGACGGCCCGGCGCTGGACGCCCTGTGCGCGGTGGCCGACGACGTGCGCAAGTCCGTGTCGGGCGACGACGTGACGTACATCGTCACGCGGAACATCAACTTCACCAACGTCTGCTACACCGGCTGCCGCTTCTGCGCCTTCGCCCAGCGCCGCACGGACGCCGACGCGTACACGCTCTCCCTGGAGCAGGTCGCCGACCGCGCGCAGCAGGCCTGGGAGGTGGGCGCGGTCGAGGTCTGCATGCAGGGCGGCATCCACCCGGACCTGCCCGGCACGGCGTACTTCGACATCGCGCGGGCGGTCAAGGAACGCGTCCCCGGCATGCACGTGCACGCCTTCTCCCCGATGGAGGTCGTCAACGGCGCGACGCGTACCGGCATGTCCGTCCGAGAGTGGCTGAGCGCGGCGAGGGAAGCGGGCCTGGACTCGATCCCGGGCACGGCGGCGGAGATCCTCGACGACGAGGTCCGCTGGATCCTGACCAAGGGCAAGCTGCCCACGGCGACCTGGATCGAGGTCGTGGAGACCGCCCACGAACTGGGCATCCGCTCCTCCTCGACCATGATGTACGGTCACGTCGACCAGCCCCGCCACTGGCTGGGCCACCTGCGTATCCTCGCCGGCATCCAGCAGCGCACGGGCGGTTTCACGGAGTTCGTGACGCTGCCGTTCATCCACACCAACGCGCCGGTGTACCTGGCCGGCATCGCGAGGCCGGGTCCCTCCATGCGGGACAACCGCGCGGTGACGGCGATGGCCCGTCTCCTCCTGCACCCGCACATCCCCAACATCCAGACAAGCTGGGTGAAACTGGGCACCGAGGGTGCGGCGGAGATGCTCCGCTCCGGCGCGAACGACCTCGGCGGCACCCTCATGGAGGAGACGATCTCCCGTATGGCGGGCTCGTCGTACGGCTCGTACAAGTCGGTCAAGGACCTGATCGCGGTCGCGGACGCGGCGGGCCGCCCGGCGAAGCCCCGGACGACGCTGTACGGCCCGGTGTCCGAGGAGCGGCAGCGGGCGGCGACGGCGTCGGACGGTCATCTGCCGGAGCTGCTGCCGGTACTGGACTGACGTCCGGCCGGGGCCGGGGCACGGGCCGCCCGCAGTACGATGATCGGGCCCCCGGTGTGTCGGGGTTCTCGTAGCTGAGGAGATGCGTGCCCGTGCCTGCCCGACTTCCCTCATGGACCTGGGTCTCCGGTCTGACCGTGGGGGCGATCGCGGCGGTGAGCGTCCTGGCCGTACAGGCGGACCGGGGACCCCATCCCACCGCCGCGGCCGCCGAGCCGAGCCCCTCGGCGTCGGCTGACGCGCACCCGACGCCGAAGGAGACCGCACCGGCCCGGGTGCCCGACGGCTCCGGCACCGGGCGGCGCGTCGTCTACTCGGTCGGCCAGGACCGGGTGTGGCTGGTCGACGCCAGCGACGCCGCCCGGCGGTCCTTCACGGTGTGGCCCGGAACGGTCGACCCCGACACCGGCGAGTACACCGTCGGCACCCGCCGCGAGGACCCGACGACGGGCTCCGACGGGGTCCAGGTCGAGCAGATCATGTACTTCGCCCAGGAGGACGGTGTGTGGGTCGCCTTCTCCAACGCCGTGGACGGCTCCTCGCCGCCCCCGGCCGCCGCCGACGCGAAGACGGGCGGCATACGGCTGCCCAAGGCGGACGGCGACGCGCTCTGGGAGTTCGCGACCTCGGGCACGACGGTCACCGTGGTCGGGTAGCCGCCGTCCACCGAGCAGTCTCCGTCTACCGAGCAGCCTCCGTCTGCCCGGACGGCAGGTGCGCCACGATCAGCACGACCCCGCTGAGCAGGAACACCCGCGTCGCCGCCTCCAGGCCGTTCCAGTCCTCCGACTGCCACATCGCGAACCACTCCCCGCCGATCGCGATGAACCCGGCCCCGAAGAGCAGCATCAGCATGAGCGTGCCGTACGTGGTCATGCGCCGCGCGGGGGCGTGGTCCCGGCGTATCCACAGCCAGGTCGCGTAGATCAGCACGAGCGCGGCGACCGTCTCCCAGACGATGATGGCCACGTACGCGGCGTCCTGCACGCCCTTGTTCGTGATCGCCCGCCACATCAGGTCGTCGTCCTTGAAGGTCGTGTCCATCGCGAGGACATGACGCACGAACTGCTGGTTGCTGCCGAAGTCGGTGATGTTCCCGAGGGCCACGAGGGCGATGTAGAGGGCGAGGATGCCCGTGAGGACGGTGGCCGCGAGAGAGAGGGCGCGTGGGGTGGTCGTCATGACGACGATCTTCCTCCCACCGCCGGATCAGTCAACGCCCGGCCGCGAACTCGACGAACTCTGTCCACGAGGCGCCGCACAACGCCGGTCGGGCGCCGTTCTTCCCGGACCGACGGCACCCGCCGAGTCGAGGTGACCGACGAGCGCGGCGACCGGGTCCCGCGCGCCGCCGACCCGGTGGCCGACGGGGCGGAGCCGGGGCGCGGCCTGCGCATCGTGGCGGCCTACGCGGACCGCGACGGCCGTGAAGCGATCCCTGACGGCCGGTCTGCCCCAGGAGCCGGTCCGCCACCCGGCGGCCTTTCCATGCAGCCGCGTGCACCGCGAACACCCGACGGCGTTCCGTCCTCCGCCGGCTCTCACCTGGCCACCAGGACGAGCGCGGCCGTGTTCAGAGCCAGGTACCCGGCAGGGAACGCGATGTTGCGGAACACCCGCGCGCGGACGTGGGCGACGACGGCACCGACGAAGAACAGGACGAGACCGACCGCGGCGGCGATGCCGAGGGGCCGGACGCCGAGCAGACCGATGAGGAGCCCGGCGGCTCCGGCGGCCTTGAGGGCGGCCAGCCCCGGAATCCACGACGCGGGGACCTCCACCTCGGCCGAGTTGGCGAGGACGAACCGGGCCCCCACCAGGTCCGCGACGGCGATCCCGGCGTTCGCCGCGACGGCGACGACGGTGACGATCACATAGGCCGTGAACACACGCCTCTCCTTCCACCCGTTTCCCCGGACCAAGCCTTCACCTCGGCGTGCCGCGACGTCCAATACCTGCGCCTATAACCTGGCGGCATGGACGTCGACACCCGTTTGCTGCGGTATTTCGTGGCCGTGGCGGAGGAGGGGAGCCTCACCCGGGCCGCCGAGCGACTGTTCGTCTCCCAGCCCGCGCTGACCAAGCGGATCCGGCAGTTGGAGGCCGGGCTCGGCGTGGACCTGTTCACGCGGTCGAGGACCGGCATGACCCTCACCGAGCCGGGGCGGGCGCTGGCGGAACGCGCCCCCGCCCTGCTGGCCGGGTGGCAGCGGGCGGTGCGGGAGACGAGGTCCGCGGCGAGCCGTGCCGCCCGCGTCCTGCGGGTCGGGTTCATCGCCAGCGCCGCCAACGAGGCGACACAGCCGATCATCGCGGAGTTCGCCCGGCGCCGTCCGGGCTGGAGGGCCGAGATGCGGCAGGCCGCCTGGTCGAACCCCTCCGCCGGACTCGCGGACTCGGACGTCGACGTCGCCCTGGTGCGTCTGCCGTTCCCCGGTCAGGAGGCGCTGCGGGTGACGGTCCTGTTCAGCGAACCCCGCTGCGTCGTGCTGCCCGAGGCGCACCCCCTCGCCGCTCGCGAGGTGATCGCCTTCCGCGACCTGTGGGACGAGCCGTTCGTGGCGGCCCCGCCCGAAACGGGCCGGTGGCGGGAGTACTGGCTGGCCGCCGACGAGCGCGACGGCCACCCGGTGCGCGTCGGCGCGGTCACCGAGCAGCCGGACGACTGGCTCAGCGCGATCGCCAACGGATACGGCATCGCCCTCGCCCCCGAATCCGCGGCCCGCTTCTACACCCGCCCCGGCGTCGTCCACCGCCCCGTCACCGGGGTGAGCCCCAGCAAGGTCGGTGTCGCCTGGGCCCCCGCCGACGACGACAACCCCGTCGTCCAGGACTTCGTCCGCTGCTGCCGTGAGACGCGCGCCGCCACGTGAACGTTTCCACACCGTTCCGCTCCTGAACCGGCCGCCCCGTTCGAATACAGTGCTGGACGTCGTACGCACGGACACTGCTGTGGACGGTGACGTGAGCAGTGACGTGGACAGTGATGTGGGCAGTGCCGAGGGGAGGTCCAGGTGGGCGCGACAGCCGGTGCCGTCTGGGGGCGTGCCGAGCAGCAGGACTTCCGCAGCCGGGTACGCGGGACGCTGCTCGGGGTGGCCATCGGGGACGCCCTCGGCGCGCCCGTCGACGGGCTCGGTCTCGACCGCATCCGGGAGGCGCACGGCGCGGAGGGCCTCACCGACCTGGCCTCCGCGTACGGCCGGCGCGGTGCCGTCACCCACCTGACGCAGGTCACCCTGTTCTCCGTGGACGGGCTGATCCGCGCCCAGGTACGGCGGGACACCGGCGCCTGGCATCCGCCGACCGACCTGCACCGGGCGTACCGGCGCTGGGCCGCCACCCAGCGCGACTGGGGGCCCGACCTGCGGCGCAAGGACGACGGCTGGCTGGCCCGCGAGGAGTGGCTGTACGCCCGCCGGGACGCGACGCGCGCGCTGCTGCTCGGACTCGGCGACGAGACCATGGGCACGCCGGAGGCGCCCAAGAATCCCGGTGAGCGCGGGCCCGAGGCGGCCGCCCGGTCGGCGCCGTTCGGGCTCCTGGTCGGCTGGGAGCCGCAACTGGTCGCCCAGCTCGCCGTGGAGTGCGCGGCGCAGACCCACGGCCACCCCACCGGCTACCTGGCGGCCGGCGCGTACGCCGTGATCGTGCACGGGCTGGCCCGCGGGGAGAGCCTGGACGGTGCCGTGCAGCGGGGACTGGCCCTCTTCGCCGCCCGGCCGGGGCACCAGCCCGTGTCGGACGCCCTGCAGCACGCGCTCGGCGCGGTACGGCAGGGGATGCCGAGCCCGGGGCGCGTCACCGAGCTGATCGGCGAGGGGACGGCGGAGGGGCTGGTGGCCGCCGCGGTGTACTGCGCCCTCGTCGGGGAGGACGTACGGCACGGACTGCGGCTCGCCGTCAACCACGGCGGGCCCTCCGCCGCGACCGGTGCCCTGACCGGCGGACTGCTCGGCGCGCTGCACGGGGAAACGGCCCTCCCACCGGCCTGGGTGGCCGAGCTGGAGGGCCGCCCGACGATCCTGGAACTGGCCGACGACTTCGCCATGGAGATGACCCAGGGCCCGGCCCTGCACGGCCCGGCGGGATCGTCGCCGGGGTGGCTGGCGCGGTACCCGCGGGGGTAGCCGCCGCGGGGTCAGCCGGCCGGGTCCGGAGGCGCCGGGTCCGGAGGCGGCCGAGCGGGTGCGCCGGGCGGGCCGGTCAGGATTCGAGAAGCGCCGGTCACCGGGGCCCGGCTAGCGTGGCGGTCATGGACATCACCATTCACACGAGCGTTCTCCCGCACGACGACCCGGACGCGGCGGTGGCCTTCTACCGCGATGTCCTCGGCTTCGAGATCCGCAAGGACGTCGGGAACGGCAAGATGCGCTGGATCACGGTCGGCCCCGCCGATCAGCCCGGCACCTCCCTGCTCCTCGCGCCGCCCGCCGTCGACCCCGGCATCACCGACGCCGAGCGCCGCACCATCGCCGAGATGATGGCCAAGGGCACCTATGGCTGGATCCTGCTGGCCACCAAGGACCTCGACGGCGTCTTCGAGAGGGTGAGCGCCGCAAACGCCGAGATCGTCCAGGATCCGACCGAGCAGCCGTACGGTGTGCGCGACTGCGCCTTCCGCGACCCCGCCGGCAACCAGATCCGCATCCAGGAAGTGCGCTGAGCCCGACCGGTGCCCCGACTGCCGGGACACCGGTCGCTCACGCCCGGCCGGGGCAGGGGCCGGTCAGCCCTGGTCGCCCACCCGGGTGCGGCCCATCGCGTCCGCCACGCCGCCCGCCGGCGCCGGGACGGCCGCCGCCGCGCCCGAGGCGTCGTCGTCGCCGTCCGTGTTGACCCGCTCGATGATCGCGAGCCGTTCCGGGGTGTCCTCCGGCTTCAGGAAGCCGATCAGGATGTAGAGGACCAGCGACACGGCCAGCGGGATGGACACCTGGTACTCCAGCGGCACCCCGCCCTCCACGTTCCAGTTGATCGGGTAGTTGACCAGCCAGAAGGCGAGCAGGCCCAGCGCCCAGCTGGTCAGTGCGGCCGTCGGCCCCGAGCGGCGGAAGGGCCGCAGCAGACCGAGCATCATCGGGATCGCGATCGGACCCATCAGTCCGGCGACCCACTTGATCACGACGGTGATGATGTCCTTGAACGTCGGCGAGTCGACCTGCGTCGCCACCGCCATCGACAGGCCGAGGAAGACGACCGTCGCCAGCCGCGCCGCCAGCAGCCCGGCCCGTTCGCTCCAGCTCCTGGCCCGCGCCGACAGCACCGGTGCCACGTCACGGGTGAAGACGGCCGCGATGGCGTTGGCGTCCGAGGAGCACATGGCCATGGTGTGCGAGAAGAAGCCGACGATGACCAGGCCCAGCAGACCGTGCGGCAGCAGTTGCTCGGTCATCAGGGCGTAGGAGTCGGAGCCGTCCGCCTTCTGCGACTCCACCAGCAGCGGCGACATCCACATCGGGAAGAACAGCACCAGCGGCCAGACCAGCCACAGCACCGCCGACAGCCGCGCCGACCGCTCGGCCTCGCGGGCGTTGCTCGTGGCCATGTAGCGCTGGGCCTGGTTGAGCATGCCGCCGTTGTACTCGAAGAGCTTGATGAAGAGGAACGCGAGGAGGAACACCGTGCCGTACGGGCCGACCAGCGGTTCGCCGTGGCCCTGGAGTTCCGGCTCGTCCCAGACGCCGAAGAAGCCGCCGTGGTCGCCGAGTCTCACCACCACGGCCACGAACATCGCCACACCTGCCAGCAGCTGGATGACGAACTGGCCCAGCTCGGTCAGCGCGTCCGCCCACAGGCCGCCGATCGTGCAGTAGATGCCCGTGACGACACCGGTGATCAGGATGCCCTGGTTGAGCGTGATGCCGGTGAAGACCGACAGCAGCGTGGCGATGGCCGCCCACTTCGCGGCCACGTCCACGATCTTCAGCAGCATGCCGGACCAGGCGAGGGCCTGCTGGGTCGGCAGGTTGTACCGGTTCTTGAGGTACTCCAGGGGAGAGGCCACGTGCAGCCGTGAGCGCAGCCGGTTGATGCGCGGCGCGAACAGCTTGGACCCGATGGCGATGCCGAGCGCGATGGGGAAGGACCAGGTGACGAAGGACGTGACGCCGTAGGTGTAGGCGATGCCCGCGTACCCGGTGAACATCACCGCGCTGTAGCCCGACATGTGGTGCGAGATGCCGGAGAGCCACCAGGGCATCTTGCCGCCGGCCGTGAAGAAGTCGCTGACGTTGTCCACGCGTTTGTGCGACCAGAGGCCGATCGCCACCATGACGGCGAAGTAGCCGATGAGCACGGACCAGTCGAGACCGTTCATGTGCCCCCTTCCGGGGTCCGCCTTGTGAACTCCGCTCAGCTGGCTGGCACTTCGCACGAGCGGGGTAGGGGCGAGGCAGGCCGCGAAGTGCCCGCTCATCGTGGTTGCGTCGACGCGGGCACGACAAGGAAGGGGAGGGTCAAGAGCGAGTAAAAATGTTCGGCTTGCTGACCTCGGTTCACCTACATGAACGCCCGGACGGGTGTTCCGAGGTCGTCTACTTCAGCTCGTCCGGGCACGGCGTGCCCCGCTTCAGCCCGTACGGCGACGCCAGCCGGTACGTGCCCGCCTCGGGGGCGACCAGCACCGTCCACTTGTCGCCCTCGGCGGTCTCCTCGGTCTCCGTCAGGCAGCCGTTGACGTTGTCGTACGTCTTCGGCGTGTCCTCCGGACCGTTCTCGGAGGCCTCCGTCTCCCGCGGCGGCTCCAGCTTCTTGCCCTCGGCGTCGACGAGGCTCAGCCACGGCGAGTACGGCATCCGGACCAGGACGCGGCCCGGCTGCTTCACGTCGAGCGTCCACGCGTCCTGCTCGGCACTCCGGACGACGGCGTGGGGCTCGGCCAGCGGCGTCGGATCGAGCACCTGGAACAGCTGCCAGTTGGCGTCGCCCCAGACCTGCTTCAGATACGGCAGACCCCGCTGGATCAGCTCCCGCTCGCGTTTGCCGCCGTCGCCGTCCGGCTCGCCCTTGGGCAGCACCACGTAGTGCACGGCCCAGCGCTTCAGCCACTCGTGGTAGTTCGCCGAGTTGAGCGTGTCGTCGTAGAAGAGCGGGTTGCGCTCCATGTCGGCCTGGCGGGTCCAGCCGCGGGCCAGGTTCACGTACGGCGCGAGCGCCGAGGCCTCCCGGTGGGAGCGGGCGGGCACGGCCTCCACCCGGCCCCGCTCCGCGCCGACCTCCTGCAGCTCGTTGAGGAGCGGTGCCAGCTCGCGCGCCCAGGAGGCGGTCGGCTGGGTGTGGATGACGTCGTCGGCGGACTTGAAGCCGATCCAGCCGACGAAGCCGACGATCGCGACCACGAGCGCGTACCACTTGCGCGTCCGCGCCACCGTGAACGGCAGCGCGGCCACCAGCGCCACCCCGGCGAAGAGCATCGCGAGGCGGGTGATGTTGGACCCGATCTGGGAGCTGATCAGCCAGACCAGCAGCACGGACAGGCCGTAGACCGCCGACGTGATCCGTACGGTCGTCCAGGTGGGCGGCACGAACGCGTACACCAGGGCCGCGTACACGATCGGCAGCACCGCCGAACCGAAGGCCATCGGCTGCGTACCGGAGAACGGGAACAGCACGGCCGACAGCGCGACGACCACCGCCGGGGCCAGCCCCAGCGACCAGGCACCCGGGCGGCGCTTCTGGAGGAACAGGGCCACCGCCACCAGGCCCACGAACAGACCCGAGACCGGCGAGGCCATCGTGGACAGCGCGGCCAGCGGCGCCGCGCACAGCCCCTTGGCCCACCGCTCGTGCCGCCAGCGGTAGGGCCAGCAGAACACCACCGCGACCGCGCCCAGCCCGAACATCATGCCCAGCCCGAACGTCACCCGCCCCGACGCCGCGTTGGCCAGCAGCCCGAACAGGCCCGCCAGCGACGCCCACAGCGGGTTGCGGACCACCCGGCCGCGGATCAGGATCATCGTCAGCAGTCCGGCCGACAGCGTCCCCGCGATCATCATCGTCGTACGCACGCCGAGCACCGACATCAGATACGGCGAGACCACGCTGTACGACACCGGGTGCATGCCGCCGTACCAGGCGAGGTTGTACGCCGAGTCCGGATGGCGGCCGACGAACTCCGACCACGCGTCCTGCGCGGCGAGGTCGCCGCCACTGTTCGCGAAAGTGAAGAACCAGGCGATGTGGAGGATTCCGGCGAGCGCGGTCACGGACAGCACGGGGTGGCGCAGCATGCGCTCGCGCACGGCCAGGAAAGCGGCCTTCACAGCGGACGGCGCTTCCGGTCCGGTGCGGTCCGGCTCACGGCCGCCGTCCGCCGGGCCACTGCCGGCCCTCCCGCTCCGCCCGCTCTCCGCGGTGTCCCTGCGGGGCGCGGGTACGTGTGGTCGCGGGCCGGCTCCCGGCCCGGGATCGGCGTCGTCGGCGCGTGTCGGCTCCGCAGTGGCCACCTGAAGGCACTCCCCGTGTCCCGTCTTCTGCTTACGGCCGTGTCCCGTTCCCGTGACCGGCGACCTGCCCCGTTTCGTGACGCTAGCACGCACTCCCGCACCGTGGCTTCCTCCCCTCCGGGGCCCCGCGACCCCCCTCCGGGACCTTCCGGGAGCTTCCGGGACGCAAACGCCCCCGCGGCCGGGTGGCCGAGGGGGCGTGCGCGTCGGTGCGGCCCCGGCGGGCCGGCCGTCAGCCCAGGCGGGTCAGCTTGTCCGTGAGGGCGGGCTCCACGAGGTCCTTCCGCAGGGCGACCGGCACCTTCACCGCGCCGGCCGCCTCGCCGTCGCCCACCGTGAGCGTGCCGACCTTCGTACCGGCCGCGGCCGTGTGCGGCACCTCGTCCGCCTCGAACGTCAGTTTGACGGTCAGGCCCGGCCAGCCGACGGCCTTGACGTCCTGTGTGGCGACGACCGGCGTCCGGCCGCCGAGACCGTCGTCGACGTATCCGACGACGCTCCCCTTCTTCAGGATCGTCGACGACTCCAGCGTGTCCTGCGCGGCCCGGATCAGCTTGTCGCTGGAGTCCAGCGCGGCACCGAGGATGGTGTTGTCCTTGCCGCCCGCCGGCTGGCGGACCACGGCACCGACGATGGTCCGGGTCTCGCCGCCGATCTCCTTCTTCGCCGCGAAGACCAGGTTGCCGAGCGCGGAGGTGGTGGTGCCGGTCTTGATGCCGACGACGTCGTTGTGGCCGACCAGGTGGTTCCAGTTGGAGTGGTTGACGCCCTTGTAGTCGTCGTACGACATCATCGCGGCGACCTCACGGAACGCGGGCGACTTCATCGCCTCCTTGGCCAGCTTCACCTGGTCCACGGCCGTGCTCACCGTCGTGTTGTCCAGACCCGACGGGTCGGTGTACGTCGTGTTCGTCATGCCGAGGTCCTTCGCGGCGGCGTTCATCTTCTCCACGAACGCCTTCTCGGACCCCGCGTCCCAACGGGCGAGCAGCCGCGCCACGTTGTTCGCGGACGCGATCAGGATGCTCTCCAGGGCCTCGCGCTGGGAGATCGAGTCGCCCTGGTACACGTTGACGGTCGACTCCTGGCCGGCCTGCGACTGGTCCTCCGCCGCCTGGTCGATCTCGATCTTCGGACCCTCGGCGCCGCTCTTGAGCGGGTGGTCGCGCAGGACCACGTACGCGGTCATGACCTTGGCGACACTCGCGATCGGCACGGGCTTCTGATCGCCGGACGAGCCGAACGTGCCGATGCCCTGTACGTCCAGCGCGGCCTGTCCGCTGGCCGGCCACGGGATCTCGGGCTTGCCGCCCTCGAAGGTGAAACTGTCCTGCGCCGTGAGGTCCAGCTCCGGCGCGGGCAGTTCGCGCATCGACTGCACGACGCCGAAGACGATCACCAGCAGGATGACCAGCGGCGTCCAGATCTTGACCCGGCGCACCGTCGTCCGCAGCGGGGTCTCCGGGGGCGGCGGGGTGTTCGTCAGCTCCGCCAGCAGGTCCAGCGGCGGCTTCGGCGGCACCGGCTGCTGCGTCGTCCGCTCGGGCCCGGCCTGCGGTACGGCGGCGGTGGCTCCGGTACGGGGGGCCTGCGGCGCCCTGGGGGCCTCGGGCGGGGGCTTGCGCGTCGCGGGGTCGTCCGGGTGCCGGAGCGCGACGAACTTGCTGGTCCGCTCGGCGTCGGTCTCGGCGGGCCGTACGGGGACGTCGGCGCCCTTGCCGGTCCGCTTGGGCGGGTTGGCGGTGTCGCCCAGCTTCAGCATGGTCGTCGGCTGGTCGACGGCGGGCGCGGCGGGTCGCGGGGCCTTGAAGACGGCGGTGGGGTGATCGACGGGACGCCCGTCGTCCCCGGAGCCGTCATGGGCGTCGCTGTCGGCGGCCCCGGCGGCCCCGGCGGCTCCGGCGGCGCGCTCACCGTCCGGGCTCTCCGCGGGGCCCGCGGGCGCGCCGGAGCGGCCGTCGGGCGCCCCGTTCGCGTGCTCTTCGGCGGCCACGTGCTTTTCGGTGCCCTCGGACGTGTCGGCGCCCTCGGACGTGTCGGCGCCTTCGGACGCGTCGGTGTCCTCGGACGCGGCGGCGTCCGTGGTGGCGGCGGCGTCCGCGCGCCGCTCCGCACCCTCGCGCCTGCCGGAGTCCGCGGCGGTGTCGGTGGCGGCGCGTTCGTCGTCGCGCTCCTGGGCGTCCTGGGGTGCGTCGGAGCGGTCGTCGGGCTCGCCGCCCGGGTGCTCCTCGGCGTCTGCGGGCGCATCGGAGCCGGTCCCGGATCCCGTGTCGGCGTCCGTGGCCGTCGCGTCGCGCTCGTCGTCGGGCGCGTCGGAGTCCGCGGCGGTGTCCCGTCGCGTCTCCTCCGCGGCCCCCGCGCGCGGCGTGTCCTCGGTACCGGCCTCCACGGCGGCCCGCTCGTCCGCGGTCGCCACCCAGGCCGCGACGGCGTCCCGCAGCCGGCCGTCGGTGGTGGCGGCGGGCTCGGCGCGCTCGTCCTCGGAGGTGTCGGACGTATCGGACTCCTCGGAGGCGTCGGACGCTCCGGGTGCCTCGGAGGAGCCGTCCTCGACGGGGTTCTCCGAGCCGGCGCCCGCGACCCCGCCCTCCGCCTCCACGTCGGACGCCGTGTCGGACGCCGCGTCGGACTCCGTCTCCGTCTCGCGAACCGACAGCACCCGGGTCGCCGTATCGACGCCCCCACGGGACCCGGCGGCCCCGGCGGACCCGGCCGACGCCGGCGGCTTCGCGTCCTCCCGTGCCACCGCCAGCCGCGGATCACGCGTCTCGCTCGCCTCGGTCCTGGCTTCGGGAACCGGACCCGCGCTCCCCGACGTCGGTTCTTCCGACGACTCGCGCTGCTTCGACCTGTCGGGGGACTCGCCCGCCACCGATGCCTCCTCCATGCGCCGCACGCCTCGTGCGCGCTACCGAACCCGTACCGAAACCATGTACCAGTGTCCTGTGTACGGGTGGAACCCACGCGGTAGACGAGAACGACATACCTACTGGTTCCATTGCGAACCGGTCACGCACCCTCGACAGACCAATGTGAGAGGGGTCACCCTGTCTGTCATCCACGCGGGGAGGCATGGATGGGCAGGAGCCGCAGAACACTTCCGGAGGAGCTTCTGCTGCTGGCGTTGGACCCGACCACGGGTACCACCGCACAGCCGCAGTCGCTCGACCTCGGTCTGGCCGGAGCACAGCTGGTGGAGCTGGCGCTGGCCGGACGGATAGCCCCAGACGGGGATCGTATCGCCGTGGTGGCACCACGGCCGACAGGAGATCCAACACTGGACTGCGCGTTGGAGTTGCTGCGAAGGCGTGGCGCTCCCGTACGGGCGGTCAACTGGATTGGCGGGCCCCGCCTGGGGCTGCGCCAGACCTACCTCTCGCATCTGGAGCGATGCGGCATGGTGCATGCCGTGGAGGGCCAGATGTGCGGGGTGCTGCCGACGACTCGCTATCAGGCGACGGACACGGCGATCAGCAGGGAGATCAAGGCCCGCCTTGACTCGGCGATCCGCACCGGCGTACCGCCGGACCCGCGGACCGCGGCGCTCGCCGCGCTGGCCCACGCGGTCGGTCTCGGCAAGCACCTCTACCCGGGCAACGAAGGACGCTCGTCACGGTCCCGCCTGCGGGACCTCATCAGGCACGACCCCATGGGCGGACTGGTGGCGCACGCGGTGATGGACGTCCAGAACGGCGCGGGAGCACAGCCACGCCGCGCTCCGGCCCCGGCCGGCCGACAGGCCGCGGGACCGGGTGCCAGGCCCGCCCCGGAACCCGCCCGCGGTGTTCCGGCGCAACCGCGCCACGGATCCATGGCGCGTGCGGTGGCCCACTGAGCCGCACCCACCGCAGCAACGCACAGCAGTGAACGCACAGCCCTGAGCGCTCAGCCCTGAGGGCACAGCAGTACCGCACCGCCGCACCATCAGTCCCCTAAGCCCGGTCACGGGAGCCGCAGGTTCGCGCGGGGCGGCGGGACCGACCGTACGCCCGGCACGCCCGGACGGCGGTACGGTCCCGCCGCCCCGCGCGGCCATGTGTGCGGGTGGCGCCCCGAACTGGCGTGTACGCGGCGCATATCGACCGTTTCCCAGCGGTACGAAGCACCTTGGTGGCAGTCTGCTCAGCAGCAGATACGCAAAGTGGCAGGTATGAGTCACGCAGCCGGAGGTGCACGTCCCGTGGCGTCCAATGTCAATCCCACCGTCAGGCGACGCCGGCTGGGCCAGGAGCTGCGCCGGCTCCGTGAGCTCAAGGGCATGACGGCCGAGGAGGTGGCGGAGCGGCTGCTGGTCTCGCAGTCGAAGATCAGCCGCCTGGAGAACGGCCGGCGCAGCATCAGCCAGCGCGACGTCCGCGACCTGTGCGGGGTCTACGAGGTCGAGGACCAGCGGATCGTCGACTCGCTGATGCAGATGGCGAAGGACTCGCGCCAGCAGGGCTGGTGGCACGCCTTCGGGGACATCCCGTACAGCGTCTACATCGGCCTGGAGACCGACGCGGAGTCGCTGCGGACCTACGAACCCCAGATCATCACCGGCCTGTTGCAGACCCGCCCGTACGCGGAGGCGCTCATCCAGGGTGCCCTGCCCGAGACCTCGGTCGCCGACATCGAGAAACGGGTGCAGGTCCGCATACGGCGCCAGGAGCGCATCTCCGCCGACATCAACCCGCTGCGGCTGTGGGTGGTCCTGGACGAGGCCTGCCTGCGCAGGGTGGTGGGCGGCAAGCAGGTGATGCGCGAGCAGCTGGAGCACGTCGCCGAGATGTCGCAGCTGCCGCACATCACCGTGCAGGTGCTGCCGTTCGACGTCGGGGCGCACCCCGGCATCAACGGGCAGTACTCGATCCTGGAGTTCGCCGACGCCGCCGACTCGAGCGTCGTGTACATCGAGGGCGTGACCAGCGACCTGTACCTGGAGAAGGCGCAGGACGTGCAGAAGTACACGGTGATGTACGAGCACCTGCGGGCCCAGGCCCTGAACGTGGAGGAGTCGCGGCGGCGCATCGAGGACGTGGCGAAGGAGTACGCCCGCTGATGCGGCGACGGATGTTACATCCCTGGTGCGTAGTACTGGAAGAGTCACCTGGAATATGCCACCCGGTCGGGTGAATGGCTGCTCCGTACGGCTGGGTCAGCGAGTAGCGTCGATCACGCCAAAGATCAAGCGTCATTGGCGTAAACCGCACTCAGCACTCGCCATCGGAGCAGACATGGCAATTCTTCAGGGCGCCCAGGAATCGTGGACCAAGTCCTCCTACTCCGGAGGAAACGGCGCGTGCGTCGAGGTCAAGTCACCGGTCGTGGCGGCACTCGCCGTCCGCGACTCCAAGGTCCCCGCGGGACCGACGCTGGCCTTCCCCGCGGACGCGTGGAACGCCTTCGTGACCTCGGTCAAGGAGTAACCGACTCCGCGCGCCGTCCGCCGGCCCGACGGAGCCCTCTCGACCAGTTCGCCGACCTTGCCGAGAGGGCTCTGCTCAGTTCCGGCCCCGCGTCGGCTCAGCCCGGCCGGGCTCAGCCGACGGGGAAGGCGATGTCGCACACCGGGTCCTCGGGACCCGACGCCTCCCAGTCGGCGAAGTACACCTCACGGCACGGACCCGCCACCGTCAGACCCTGAGCGGCGACCCACTCCTCCACCGCCTCGAAGGCGGCCAGGATCTGCGGATGGGCCACCTGCGCCTTGGTGATCCGGGTGTAGGCCAGCCGCCGGGCCGGCTCCACCCGCACCTGCGACTGCCAGGCCCGCCCCCGCTCCTCGCTCCACGCCCGGGCCGCCGCCTCGTCGGCGACCGGCACGCACGACTCCGCCGGGCCGTCGCTCTCCATCGACACCTCGGCGTGGTAGACGACGAACGGCGCCGCCGTCACACCCCCGCAGCCCCGCGCCGCCTCCTCCAGCCGGGTCAGCGAGGCACCGATCCACGCCGGCAGCTCGCCCGCCAGTGTGTGCCGGGTCTCGCTGATCACCACCTGCTCGGGCACGTCCACCGTCTCGACCGCGAACTTTCCGTACACCTCGGAGCTCCTCCCCGAAAGACGTCCACGGAGGTAGTCGGCGAGCGTCCGCTGCCCGGCCACCCGGGCCTCCACTCCCGCCCAGTAGGCGTCGAGCAGAACGGCGGCCCCGGGCCCGTCCGCGTGGACCACCTGCGCGACCTGCGCGAGCGGCATGTCCAACTGGCGCAGCAGGGCCACGAGCCGGGCGCGTTCGATCTGCCCGGTGCGGTAGTAGCGGTAGCCGGTGGCCTCGTCCACACGGTCGGGCACCAGCAGGCCCATACGGTCGTACAGCCTGAGGGCCTTGGCCGACAGCCGGGCCCGCGCGGCGAACGCCCCGATGGTCAGCGACTCGTCGTCGCGTGCATCGTCCACGTCGTCATCCTCCGTCGCCGGGCGGCCTGTTCCGCCCGGCGACGACGACGCTCGGGCCTGCCCCAGGGGCAAGGTCAACCCGCCAGCCGCTCCTCCACGGCCGCCACGACCTCGGCCGACTCCGGCTCGGTCTGCGGCGAGAACCGCGCGGCGACCTTGCCGTCCCGCCCGATCAGGAACTTCTCGAAGTTCCAGCGGACGTCCCCGCTGTGCCCCTCGGCGTCGGCGAACCCGACGAGCCGGTCGTACAGCGGATGCCGGTCCTCCCCGTTGACGTCCACCTTCTCGGTCATCGGGAAGGTCACGCCGTACGTCGCCGAGCAGAACTCGGCGATCTCCTCGGCGCTGCCCGGCTCCTGGCCCATGAACTGGTTGCACGGCACGCCGAGCACGGTGAGGCCCTGCTCCGCGTACCGCTCGTGCAGCCGCTCCAGGCCGGCGTACTGCGGGGTGAGCCCGCACTTGGAGGCCACGTTCACCACCAGTACGACCCGGCCCGCGTACTGGGAGAGGTCGGCGGACCCGCCCTGGAGGGCGTCGATCCCGACGTCGAGGGGAAGACTGTCGTCGCGCTGCGTGTTCTCTGAGGTCGTCATGAGCGGATGCTAGCCCCGCGACATGCCGGGCCGGCGGGCGCGTCACCCGGCCTCGATTGGATTAAGGACCGCTCGGGAACTCCTGCGCCGACAAACCGTTGCATAGTCTAAGAGACTGGGGAGGGACGCCCGAGCACAGGGAAGAGGCGACTCTTGAGCGCTGCGACACCGGAGTAGTCATGACCGTGAAGAAGTCGCCGTCCAGTTCAGCGATGCTGTCCTGGATGCCCGCCGCGGCCATGACCGTGGTCGCCGTCGTGGACCTCACGGCCGGGCCGGGGGTGGGACTCCTGCCGCTGGTGTCGCTGGGCCCGGCGTTCGCCGGACTGGTCGGCGGCTGGCGGCGTACGGCGGTGATCGGGCTGGTCGCGCTGCTGCTCTGCGTGGGCCTCGGCCTGTACAACGGCCTCTTCGACCGCCCCCGCGGCTACACCGCCATGGTGTCGGTGGCCGGTGTGACCGGCGTCGGGATCGCGGCGGCCGTGATGCGCTCGCGCCGGGAGGCGGAACTGGCCAGTGTGCGGTCGATCGCGGAGGTGGCCCAGCGGGTCCTGCTGCGCCCGGTACCGCTGACCGCGGGCCCGCTGCACGCGGCCGTCTCGTACACCTCGGCGCTCGCCGAGGCCCGGATCGGCGGCGACCTGTACGAGGTGGTGGCCTCCCCGCACGGCGTCCGGGTGATCGTGGGCGACGTGCAGGGCAAGGGCCTGGCGGCGGTGGAGACCGCGGCCAGGGTCCTCGGCGCCTTCCGGGAGGCGGCGTACGACGAGAAGGACCTGGTCAAGCTCGGCGAGCGGCTGGAACGCAGCGTCGCCCGCGAGCTGGAGGACGAGAAGTTCGTGACCGCGGTCGTCGCCGAGATCGGCTACGACCACCAGGTCGTCCTCCTCAACTACGGCCACCCGGCCCCGATGGTCGTCCACCACGACGGCACCGCCGACTTCCCGGAGCCGCCCGACCACGCCCTCCCGCTGGGCCTGGCCGCACACGGCGGCCCCGGACCGGAGCCGTATCCGGTGCCCTTCGTCCCCGGCGACCAGCTGCTCCTCTACACCGACGGCGTGACGGAGGCCCGGGACGAGGAGGGCGGCTTCTACCCGCTCGCCGAACGCGCCCACCTCCTGAAGGACTCCGACGTCCACCGGGCCCTGGACGCCCTCCGCGGGGACCTGGTGCGGCACGCGGCGGGACCGCACCACGACGACGCCGCGATGCTGCTGCTGCGGTACCAGGGCCATGACGGCGGGGGAGCGGCCGGGCCGGCGTGAGGGCTCAGGCCCGCCGGCCGCCGGCCGACGCCATGCCGAGCCAGGTGTGCGGATTGCCCTCCCAGCACCAGCCGAGCTTCGGGGCCTTCTGGCTGATCCAGATCGCCGGGACCCGGCGGTCGCCGGACCGTGAACCGCCCAGCGAGAAGCACTTGTTCTTGACCAGCACCTGAGGTGCGTGCGTCATCAGCGCGATGCCCTCCTCGATGGTGAGCAGACCGCGGCCCCGCTCGGCGACGGCGGCCATCGCGTCGCGCGGTACGACTCCGCAGAACTCCTCCCCGCGCTCGACGTCGAAGAGCATGTGGACGCCGTCCCGGCCGGGCGGCTCGGCCTCCTCGGTGGCGACGAACCGTTCCAGGGAGCCGGGCTCGAAGGAGCGGTCGACGAACCCGGGCAGCCGGCCGCCGTGCAGCGTGGTCAGCGGCATGGTCCGCTCGATCGGGGCGAGTTCGCGGGTGACGACCAGGACGAAGGGCACCCGGCCGGACGCGGCGGCGTCGTACTCCTCGCCCGCGTCGCCCGCGTGGGCCACGGCCTCGGCGCGCAGCGGTGCCACCAGTTCGGCGAACTGCTCCGGGGTGCGCCCGCAGAGCGCCGGGTAGCCGAGCGCGTCGAGGGTGCGGACCTGCCGGTCGAACTCGGCGGCGGCGTCGAAGGCGGGGGAGTCGCTGGTGTGGTGCGTTCGGTCGGTCAAGCGGGTTCCTTCCGTCGAGGCTGTCGCGGGGTGGCCGGGGACGCGGTCGGTGTCGGTCAGGAGAGCTCCTTCGTCGCGATGGCCTCGATGTCGGCCGGGCTGCCCGACATGATCGTCCGGACATGGCGGGTGACCAGTTCGACCGGCCAGTCCCACCACGCGGCCCGCTGGAGCCGCGCGACGTCGTCGGCGTCGTACCGGCTGCGGATGGGGCGGGCGGGATTGCCGCCGACGACGGTGTACGGCGGGACGTCGCCGGTGACCACCGACCCCGCGGCGACGATCGCCCCGTCCCCGACGCGCACGCCGGGCATGACGGTGACGCCGTGGCCGAACCACACGTCGTTGCCGACGACCGTGTCGCCGCGGCTGGGCATGCCGGTGACGAGGTCGAGCGTGGCCTCGGCCCAGGCGCCGCCGAACATGGTGAACGGGAACGTCGACACGCCCATGGTGGGGTGCTCGGCCCCGGCCATCAGGAACCGGGTGCCGGAGGCGATCGCGCAGTACCTGCCGATGATCAGCTTCTCCGGCCCGTAGGCGTAGAGCACGTTGCGCGTCTCGAAGGCGGTGGCGTCGTCGGGATCGTCGTAGTAGGTGAAGTCGCCGACCTGGATGCGTTCGTCGGTGACGAGCGGCTTGAGGAGGACGACCCGCGGGTGCTGGGCGAGCGGGTGCAGGACGCCGGGGTCGGGGGCGGTGCCGGCGGCGGGCCCGGGAACGGTAGTGGGATCAGTCGTGGGATCGGTCGTGGGATCGGTCGTGGGTTCGGTCATGGGTGACCTCGATTCTGGCCAGGGAGCCGGTTTCCAGGGCGCACCACACGGCGCCGTCGTGCCGGGCGATGCCGTGCGGTTCGCTGTCGGGGCGGGACAGCGCGTACGAGGTGACGTGGCCGTCGACGGTGATCCGGCCGATCCGGCCACTGCCCCACTCGGTGAACCACAGCGCGCCGTCGGGCCCGGCCGTGACCGCGTGCGGCCGGGCCGCGGGGTCGGACAGCGGGTACTCGGTGATCTCGCCGGCCACGGTGATCCGGCCGATCCGCCCGGCCCCGATCTCGGTGAACCACAGCGCGCCGTCGGGTCCCGCGGTGATGCCCACCGGCGCGGCGCCCCCGGTCGGCAGGGGGTGGGCGGTGCCGCGGCCGTCGGTGGTGAGCCGTCCGACGGCGTTCTGCTGGTTGAGGGCGCACCACAGGGCCCCGTCCGGGCCGACGGTGATGGCCGACGGGAAGGCGCCGGGCGCCGGGTACTCGGTGACCTCGCCGTCCATGGTGACGCGGCCGACGCGGTCGACGCCGGACAGCGTGAACCACATGGCGCCGTCCGGCCCGGCGACGATCCCGAACGGCCCGCCCTCGGGGGTCGGGGGTGCGAAGGAGGAGTAGGTGCCGTCGGGTGCGATACGGCCGACGCGGTGCGCCCGGTACTCGGTGAACCACATCGCCCCGTCCGGGCCCGGCGCGATCACGGTCGGCCCGGCCCCGACCGGGTGGACGGTGACCCTTCCGTCGCCCGGGTCCCGGCGGGCTACGGCGTCCTGGTGGACGAGGGTGAACCAGAGGGCGCCGTCCGGCCCCTCGGCGAGGGCGTAGGGACCGGCGTCCGGGCTGCTGACGGTGAACTCCCGTACCGTGAATTCATTCATTGAGAGTAAGTTTACACAGAGGGCATGCTGACTGGCAACATAAAAATACTACCGAGGTAAGATTACTTCCATGGACCTGAACACACCGGCGCCCGGCCTCCGCGAGACCAAGAAGCGCGAGACCCGGCAGCTGATCTCCGACCACGCGACCAGGCTCTTCATCGAGCAGGGCTTCGAGCGCACGACGATCGCGGAGATCGCCGACGCCGCCCGCGTCGCCAAGAAGACGGTGACGAACTACTTCCCGCGCAAGGAGGACCTGGCCCTCGACCACCAGGACCAGTTCGTCGCCGCCCTGGCCGACACCGTCGCCGCGCGCGAACCGGGCGAGACCCCGCTGGCGGCCCTGCGCCGTGCCTTCCTGGCGGCGGTCGAGGCCCAGGACCCGGTGGCGGGCTTCGCCGGCCCGGCCTTCACCCGCATGATCGCCGACAGCCCCACTCTCACCTCCTGCCTGCGCGGCCTCCACGACCGGCGGGAGGAGGCGCTGACCGCGGCCCTCGCCGAGACGACGGCCACCCCGCCCGACGACATCACGCCCCGCACGGCCGCGGCACTGCTGGGCGGAGTCCACCGGGTCCTGTTCTCCCGCATCCAGGAACTGACGCTGGCCGGGTCCACCAACCCGGAGATCGCGGATGTACTGACACGGGAGGCGCCGCGCGCCTTCGACCTGCTGACACCGGCCCTGGCGGAGTACGGCCGCTCCTGAGCCGACCCGGCGGCGGCCCCGGATGCAGGGGCGCGGGGACGGGCGCACACTGGCCGGGTGAGCGGAACGCACACGAAGCAGGACGAGAACGCGCCTGGTGCCGGCCACGCCGCCTCCCAGCCGCTGGCACTCGCCGCCATGATGTTCGCGGTGGCGATGACGTTCATCGATCAGACGATCGTGTCGATCGCGGCCCCCGACATCGTCTCCGAACTCGGCCTCTCCACCTCGGGCATGCAGTGGGTGATCAACGCCTACCTGCTCTCCCTGGCCGCCTTCTTCGCCCTCGGCGGGCGTCTGGCCGACCTGTGGGGGCCGCGCCGCGTGGTCGTGGCGGGCACCCTCGTCTTCGTCGTCTCCTCGGTCCTGTGCGGCTGCGTACCCGCCGGAGACCACGCACTGACCTGGCTCGTCGTCTTCCGGGCCACCCAGGGGCTGGGCGCCGCCCTGCTCTTCCCGGCCGCGCTCGCCGTGGTCGTGGCGGTGTTCCCCGTGGAGCGCCGGGGCCGCGCCCTGGCCCTCTTCTTCGGCGTCACCGGCGCCCTGACCGCCGTAGGACCGCTGCTCGGCGGCTGGCTCACGTCCTGGACCTGGCGGGCGATCTTCTGGGTCAACGTCCCCGTCGCGATCATCGCGCTGATCCTCACCGCGCTCGCCCACATCTCCGACCGCCGCCGCGACGAGTCGCTGGACGTCAGGGGCGCCCTGCTGATCGTCGCCGGCATGGGCCTGAGCGTCCTCGGCTTCCAGCAGGCGTCGGCCTGGGGCTGGGACAGCGCGGCGACGTGGCTCTGCATCGCGGGCGGCCTCGCCCTCCTCGCCTTCTTCTGCCACTACGAGCTGCGCACCACCCGCCGCCACCCCCTGATCGACCTGGCCGTCTTCCGCGACCGGGCCTTCACCGTGGACACGCTGGTGCTCTTCTTCGCCATGCTGGCGTTCGTCCCCGTCTTCTTCTTCGCCTCGGTCTACGCCCAGGTCTCCCTCAGCGCCTCACCCAACCAGGCCGCGCTGTACCTGCTGTACTTCTTCGCCGGGTTCGCCCTCGCCTCCCAGTGGGGCGGCCGCATCCTCGACAAGCGGGGCGCCCGCCCGGCGATGCGGATCGGCTGCGCGGTCGGCGCCGTGGGCTTCGCGCTCTGGGCGGGCAAACTCACCGACCTGTCCATGCACGACCAGTGGCCCTACGCCGCGCTCGCCGGCGCGGGCATCGGCTTCATCCTGGCCCCGGCGTCGACGGACGCGGTCAACCGCGCGATCAACGCCTCGTACGGCGAGGTCACCGGCATCACCCAGACCGTCCGCAACTACGCGGCGAGCATCGGCCTGGCCGTCTTCGGCACCATGCTGACCCACACGATGACCGACCGGGTCACGGAGACCCTCCGCACCCGCGGAGTACCGCCGGACGCGGAGCACTCCGTGGCCCGCGACGTCACGCAGGCGATCACGGGCAACGCGGACTCCCGCACCCCCACGGGTGACGGCGCGCTGGAGACGACGATGCGGGAGGCGATGCCCGCGATCCGCATGGACTTCGCCGAGGCCAACCAGTGGGTCTTCTACGGCATGGCCGTCGCCCTCGCGGTCGGCTACTTCTGCGCACTGCGCCACCCGGGAGACCGGGCGGCGACGGCGGAAGAGGACGGCCGCAGCGACGGGGGCGGGTGACCGCCGAGGTCCATCGACCGGCAAGCGCGTACGGAAAACCCCTGTGCGCCGGTTCGCACACCTCTGCGATCATCCCCGAATGGCGCACAGTCTCGAATCGCTGGTCATCCGGCACACCCACCGCCTCCCCGTCCCCGAGGGCTCCGCCGGTGAAGGGGCCGCCGCCGCGCGGCAGTTCGACGTGGCGCTGACATCCGTGGGCTTCAAGCTCTCGGCCGAGCTGCTGGAGCGGCTGTCCGGGCTGTCCGAGGCCGCGGTCGTGCACGCGGCCCAGCGGACGCTGCGCACCGTGGGCGAGATGGTGGGCGACCACGTCCGGCACAACGCGTACTTCATCGACTTCCCGGCGAACGTGCCGGACACCGAGGAATTCTGGACCCGGTGTGTGGCGGAGGCGCTCGGCGACGCCACGTCGCGCGAGAACGTGCTGACGCAACTGGCGCACGGGGTGCTGGACCTGCTCAGCCTTCCCGCGTACGGCCGCTACCAGCACACCTACGAGGAGATGCTCGCGGCGCAGGACGAGCTGATCGCCGCGGCGGGCGACCGGGTGACCGTCCTGCACCTCGGACGGGGCCTGGACGACGAACTCACGGACCTGTACCTGGCCCTGGCGGGCAGCACGACGCCCCTGGGCGAGGACCACCTGCGCGACCTGGAGGTTCTCGCCGAGCGATGCGCGCTCGGCCCCCAGCCGGAGGCCATCCCCGTCCGGGAGAACCGGGCGGTCGTCAACGAGGCCCGCCTCGGCGTCGGCGCCGGTCTGCTGCTGGACACCGTCACCGATGTGCTCCGCCTGGCCTGCGCGCTGTCGGGCGGCGACGTGACGCTCCAGGAGCCGACCCGGTTCCGGAAGCTGTCGCGCCCGGTGCGCCGGGGGCTGCTCGCGGGCCTCGACGCGCTGATCGCGGCGAACCCCGCCAAGCTCGCCGACGTGCACGCGCACCGGGAGCCCTTCAAGCGGCTCGGTGAGCGTCTCCACCCGCACGAGTACCCGCGCTGGCCGCACGCCGCCGACGTGTTCGCCGTCGCGCGGGGCGAGAAGGAGGCGCGGTCCTTCGGCAGCCGCCTCGAGCAGCTGCTCGACGATTTCGACGTCCCCGGTGCGGTGCGGCTGCTGAAATCCGCTCCCGGCAGGCTGTTCCGCGCCCTGGACCTCCTGCTGCGCATCGCCGCCGACCAGGAGGAGCGGGACGCGGTGGTGGCCGCCGCGGTGGAGGTCGCTCCCGAGGTCTCCGGCCGGGTCGTCCTCTCGGTCCGTGAGCACTTCCACAACCGGGAGCGGGAGACCGGCGAACCCCGCGTCTTCGTCAACCGCCGGGGCCGCGCCTGGGCCGCCCGCGACGTCCGGCCCGCGGTACCGGCCGCCGACCGCGACCGCCTGATCGCCGCCCTCGACGCCGAGACGCGCCGCCGGCTCCCGGCGCCGGGCCGGCTGCTGATCGACCCCGACGTCCTCGACGTGGCGCTCCCGCTCAGCGGCAGGGCGACCGCGGCCGGGTTCGGCGTACTGCCGCGGGGTTCGGTCTCGGAGATCGACGGCGAACGGCTGCGCTTCTTCGTGTACTGGAAGGAGACCGGGGAGCGGACCGACTACGACCTGTCGGCGCTGCTCCTGCACAGCGACTACAGCACCGACTCCTGGCTCTCCTACACGGCCCTCACAGCCGTCGGGGGCGAGCACTCGGGCGATGTCACCGAGGCGCCCGACGGGGCCTCGGAGTTCATCGAGCTGTCCCTGGACCGGGTGCGCAGCACGTTCGTCGTTCCGCAGGTCAACATCTACGCGGGCGAGAGCTTCGAGGAGGTCGAGGAGTCGTTCTTCGGGTTCATGCTGCGCGAGGGCGAGCAGAAGGGCCGTCCGTTCGAGCCGCGCACGGTGCGGATGAAGTCGGAGCTGCGCGGGGCGGGCCGGGTGGCGCTGCCGCTCGTCTTCCGGCGCGGGGACGACGGCAGGTGGCGTGCCAAGTGGCTGCACCTGCACCTGAAGGGGGTCTCGTACGCGAACCGGGTCGAGGAGAACCAGGTGTCCGTGGCCAAGGTGGTGCGTGCCCTCGTGGAGCGCGAGCAGCTCACGATCGGGTACCTGATCGACCTGATGTCCCGCGACACCACGGTCCTGGACCTGTGGGACGGCGGGCCGGTCCCGGAGGAGCCCGTGACGTACATCGGTCTGGAACGCCCCGAGGGGCTGCACCCGGACTCCCGGATCGTCACCCTCGAAAATCTGCGCGACCTGATCCCGGGCTGAGTGCTAGCGTTGCCCGCGGCGAGGCCATGAAGGGGCTTCCTTCTCATTTCACTCCAAATGAACCCAAGTCCCTTCGCTTTCCTCGCCTTCCACGCCGCACCGGGCGACGCCCGCGCAGGCGCGCAGCCGGCCGTCGGCCGCGTCCCGGTCGGGGACGGCGCGCAGCATCGCGTAAGGCCCCTCGGCCGGGTCGAGTCGGGGCAGGTGCCGGAGCACGACTCCGGTGCCCGCGCCGATCACCCCGGACAGGACCGCCTCGGCCAGGGCGTGGTGGACGTGCACGAGGTAGTCGGCCAGGGACACCCGGGTGGTGACGACGTCGAGCCGTGCCGTGCGAAGGTCCGGACCGGCGCCGTCCCGCGGCGGAATCTCGATCCGGGCGGGCAGCGGCGGCAGGGCGGCCGCGGGGAAGAGCCGCAGCAGGCGCCGCAGCGGCGGGGCCTCGCCGGTGTCCTCGGGCAGCGTCCACGCCATGGCGCCGTCCGCGCTGACGTGCTGGAAGGCGAATCGCGTACGGAGGTTGTCGGGGTTGCCGGAGAGGAAGACCGTGCGGGTGTAGGCGCGCAGCCACGGCTCGCTCAGCGTGTCCGGCAGGTTCAGGGCGTAGGCCACCGCGGACCGCACGAACGTCGTGGGCTCGAAGCGCCGCAGGACGACCGTCACGGCCGTCCGGCCCGGCTCGGCCGCCGGGCCGGCGTGCGCGGCCCGGACACGGCGTTCGGCGTGCTCCCGGAGGTACTGCTGGGTGAACACGGGCGGTGCCCCTTCTGCCGGGCGGTCAGAGGTAGACGGCGGAGGCGACGGCGCGCAGCGGCACTCGCTGGTGCCTGCGCAGCAGCGCGGAGGTGAGCCGGTAGGGATCCACGTGGGCCCGCCCGCCGGTCTGCCGGCGCACGAACTCCGGGGCGTCCGGGGCGGACGGCGGGTCCTCGCGGGCGAGCAGTCCGGCGGCGCGCTCGACGGTCTGGCGCAGGAGGTCCTCGCGGTAGGACGGCCCGTTCACGCCCTTTCCGAGCCCGGCGACGAAGTACAGCCTCGTGCCGAGCCGGACGGCCTCCGGTGACGCGTGGTCCCGCAGCGCGCCGGCCAGCCCGGCGACGGTGTGCGCGTGGGCGACGCCGTGCCGGCTGGAGCGCACCGCGCCGTCCAGCGGAACCCGGTCCAGACAGACCCGGTGCGCACGGGCGCCGCCGAGCGCACCGAGGAGCTTCTGCAGCAGGACGTAGTCCTCCGTCAGCTCGCGGTCGTGGAGCAGGACGATCTCGTCGTACTCCTCCACCGCCGGCAGCAGGTCCCGCAGGGCGCAGCCCAGGTAGTTGGGGCGGCCCGTGGCGGACGTGGCGGGGCGCAGCGGCAGCCCCTGGGCGGTGGCGTCCAGGTAGACGGGGCCGCCGTCGTCGCGGGTGTCCAGGCAGAGACCGTGCTTGGCGAGCCGTTCGACCGTCTCCTCGAACTCGAGGCCCGGCCGCCGCGTGGCGGTGAGACCCGGGTCGTGCATGCCCAGCCAGGCGAAGTGGCCGCGCCACAGCTCCAGCAGCCGCCGGCTCACCGGATGGGTCCAGCCGGTCTGCTCGACGGCGCGGACGTACGGCAGCAGGGCAGCGTCGCCGGGCGGGTCGCCGCGGGTCTGGAACTCCGTGTAGAGCAGGCCTACTTCGTCCTCGGTGGCGGCGCTCAGGTCGGCGTCGCCGTGGACGCGGTCGAGGTACTCCCAGAAGCCGGCGGTCTGCCGGGTGCCGTTGAAGGTCGTGTTGCTGTAGAGGTAGTCGACGTCGTGGTCGTCCAGCATCCGCGTGGCGCGGTACATCACGTCCACCCACAGCAGTCCCTTGAGGTGGCTGAGGCCGAGTGCCTTGGTGGGGGTGACGGTGACCGGGGCGATCAGGAGTCTGGGGCGGGGCGCGGTCACAGGCGCCGGCCGTGGACGAGGAAGACGCGCCCGACCCCGGGAACGTCCCGCGGAGGGACCGGGTCGGGCCAGCGGCCGAAGTCGGCGCCGGGCTCCCCGGGTTGCCGGACCGTCGCCTCGACGCCGTACTCGGCGAAGAGCGCCTCCGGCTCGTCGTGCCCGGACAGCCACGGGCAGCCCCAGCTCTCGAACACCGCGAGCAGCGGCGCGACGGCGGGTGCGGTGAGGGCCGTGGCGCTGACCAGGTCCGCGGCGAGCGTGCTGCCGGTCGCGGTGGTGTCCCGCACCCGGTCCAGCACCTGGCCGACCTGTTCCCGCGTGAGGTAGTAGAGGAATCCTTCGAGCAGCCAGATGGAGGGCCGGCCGGGGTCGTAGCCGGCCTCGGTGAGCGCGGCGGTCCAGTCCGGGCCGAGCAGGTCGGCGCCGACCCGGTGCCGGGTCGCCCGCGGGGGCGCCGGCTCGGCGCGCAGCACCGATTCCTTGGCCGCGAGGACCTCCGCGCGGTCGAGTTCGAAGACATCGACCGGGCACGGCCAGGGCAGCCGGTGGGCCCGGGTGTCCATGCCGGCCGCGGCGATCACGACCTGGGGGCGGTCGGCCTCCGCGACGCGGGCGAGCAGGAGGTCGTCGAAGTACCGGGTCCTGATCGCGTTGTAGGCGAACGTGCTCGGTACGGGCGCCGCGGGGCCTGCGCGGTTCGGCCGGGTGGCGTCGCCGATCCGGCCGAACAGGTCGGTGCCGAGGACGCCGGCCAGCCGGGCGGCGAACGGGTCCCGGAACAACCGGTCCGGGCGCCGGCTCTCCCGGGCCCGCAGAGCCGCCGTGAGGAGGGAGGTCCTGGCGACCGCGTCGAGGGTTTCCACGTTTGCTCCTTGAAGAAGGGAGAGGGAGAGGGGGAGGGGGCGGGAGGGCGAAGGTGCCGGCCGGGCGTCGGCCGCCGGCTTTGCCGGCGCCCGGCGGGCGCGCGGGCCCGTTCACGCGTCGGGAAGGGTTCGCCCGCCTGTTCCGTCGGCGCCCGGCGGGCGCGGGCGGCCCGTTCAGGTGCCCAGCAGCCGGCGCCACGCCGCGTCGTCGTTCTGGAAGACCCGGTCCTTCACCTGTGCCGGCCGCGTGCCCCCGGCGACCCTGGCCTGCCAGTCGGCGGCGAAGCCGCCGGACGCCACGCGGTGCAGGTCGACGGCGCCGAGGCGGTTGCTCGCGCGAGCCGCCCGGTAGCCGTCGGACCGCCCGCCGAGCGCGCTGTCCAGGGCCCGGCCGAACGCCTCGGTCTCCTCGCGCGACCAACGGCCGAACGGCTCCACGGCGAAGGCGTACCGCCGTGGGCCGTCCGCACCGGGTTCCGGCGTGCCCGGCCGCGCGGGGCGCCCGGTCACCCGGCAGGTGGCGTTGCGGATCTCCAGGCCGGTGGCACGCGTCGCGCCGTGCAGCGCGTTCACCACGTGCCCCTCGCGCAGCCGCTCACCGGCGGCGTCGGACAGGGTGCGCCGGCCGGCGTACTCGAGCCGGGGCACGCCCCCGGCGCGGTCCACGACGCGTACCACGTCGCCGAGGGCGTACCGGTAGAGGCCGCCGACATGGCTGAGGACGACGTGGTACTCGCGGCCCGTCGCCAGTTCGTCGCAGAGCAGCGTGTCGCTGCCGGGAGACAGTTCCCCGTCGGCGTCGACGAACTCCAGCAGCCCGCCGGTGACCGCGGGCGAGCCGGCCGTGGGATGCCGGTCCAGCGCCACGGCGACGAAGCCCTCCGACGCCGCCGCGGGAGCGGGCAGCGCGCTCACCCCGGGCCCGAACGCCTCGCGCAGCCGGGGGAGGTAGAGGGAGGCCAGTCCGGTGGTCCAGCAGAACAGCACTTCCATGCGCGGCCAGACATGGGCGGGCAGCGGGGCGCCCGCGCGTTCGGCGAGCCGGTCCAGCAGCCGGGCGCGCTCCGGGTCGGGGGCGGGCCCCGGACGGCCGTCGACCGTGCCGTCGTACACGTCCTTGACCAGGCGCGGCCACCACTGGACCAGCTGGTGGGGCAGCGCGGCCACCACGGCGGGGTTGATACCGATGACGCAGCGCACGTCGTGCGCCATGGCGGTGCGCAGCCGTACGTAGTCGCGCCGCGGGTGGTCGGCCGGGTCCACGAACGACGGCAGGGTGCTCCAGGGGGCGCGGCTGCCCGGTTCCGCCGACAGCCGCTCACCGAAGACCCGGCCGAAGTCGACCTGGCTGGCGCCGAGATGGGGGTGTCCGGAGTGGGTCGCGGCCGCGGCGGGCGCGGGGTCGTGCTTGAGGTTGAGCGTGGCGTCGGGCCTGCGGACGGCTTCCGGGTGGTGCTCGACGATGTTCGCCCAGGCCGCGTAGTAGGGCGGGAAGAAGGAGGTCCGCATGAACTCCCGGGTGACCGGTATCCGTTTGCTGTCGCCGGTGCTGCCGCTGCTCTTGAAGAAGACCACGGGGGGATCGGCGCTCAGTACGTTCGGCCGGCCGGCCGCGGCGGCCTCCATCCAGGGCCCGAGGGCCTCGTAGTCGGCGATGGGGACGGCCGCGCGGAAGTCGTCGACACTCCGGCAGCGGGCGAAGCCGTGCCGCCGCCCGAACTCGGTGTCGGCGTTCGCGCTCAGCAGGTGCCGCAGTGCGCCGTCCTGTGCCGCCCGCACGTCGCCGAGCGCCTTTCGCAGCCCGTCCCGCTCGGCCAGCACCCTTTCCCGGTACGCGGGGAACAGTTCTGCTTCCATGTCAGACACCGGCCCGCTGTCCCGACGCGTGCACGACGGCGTCGACGGCACGGTCGATGCCGGAGCCCGGTTCGAGGGTGGTCACTTCCATGCCCGCCACCTCCGCGTGCAGCAAGTCGCGCAGATCGTCCTGGAACCGGGTGAACGCTTCCTCGGTGGGTGTGTCGCCGTAGTGCTCCATCGGGTTCAGCGCCGCTCCCCGCCCGCTGCGCTCCCAGGCGACGGCGGACGGAACGTCGAGGTAGACGACCCGGGCGGGCTGCGGGAACGACCGCCACCAGGAGAACAACGAGGGATTGGCGTACCCGAGCAGCGTGCACTTGGCCATGATCTTCAGGTAGTAGGAGTCCACGATCACCGGGCGTCCGGGCGGGGCGCCGGTCACGCGGTCGCGCATGTGCACCACGGCCAGCTGCATCAGGGTGAGGAGGATGTCCGGCGAGTAGCGTCCGGCCGGTGCCCTCAGCGCCTCGGACAGCAGTTCCCGGCGGGCCCGGCCGATCAGCGCGTAGTCGGTGTCGAGCGGTGCCTGGTCGCAGGTGACCACCGTCCAGCGACCGCTGTCGGCGAGACGTCGCAGCACCGACGACTTGCCCGAGTAGTCCGGGCCGAGCAGAACGGTGAATTCCGGGCCGTCGGCCCGGGGCGGCGCGTACGGCGGGGGGCCGTACGACATGGGTGAGGTCGGCATCTTCACTTCCTTTAGCTGATCCGCGGCAGGTCCCGAGGGCCTGCCGGCCCGGGCGCGTGCCGGTCCCGCGCACGTGCCGGTTCGAGCACATGCCGGCCCTCCCGCGCACGGCCGCGTGCGCGCGCGGGCACGGCCGCTCGGGCGGCGGCCCGCGCGGGGCCGCGGTGCGGTCGGTTCTTAGGGTGGTGGTGCCGGTTCCTTCGGCGCGCGTGCCGGGCCGGGTCCTAGCTCCGCCGGCCGGTGGGGGACGACTCCACGGGCTCGTAGTACTCGGTGAACAACCGGCCCACCAACTCGCCGCGGCTGGACACGCCGAGCTTCTCGAAGATCGCCTTGATGTGGTCGCGCACCGTGTGCGGCGACAGGTGCAGCTCCTCGGAGATCCCGCTGGTGGACAGGCCGCGCGCCACCCGCCGGGTGACCTCCAGCTCCCGTTCCGACAGCTCGTAGGCCTGCACGACGAGCGGCGTGACGTCGGAGACCGGGGCGCGTTCGATGATCACCGCGGAGGCGCCCGGGCGCCCGTCGGCCCCGCGCAGGCAGGACGCGTGGCACACCAGCCAGCGGCCGGTGCGGGTGCGCATCCTGATCCGCGCGGTGTCCCCGCCGCGCTCCTCGGCGATCGCCCTGGCCCGCATCGCGGTGCCGTGCACCCACAGGGGTATGCGCAGGCCGAGCGCGGTGAGCGAGGCGGGACCCTGCGGCATCTCCTCCAGATAGCGCCGTGCCTCGTCGTTGACCGAGACGAGAGCGCCCCCGGCGTCGAACAGCAGCAGCCCGGTGCCGGTCAGCGCGTCGCCGGAGGCCTCGGGGCGCTGCTTGGCGTACGCCCTGAGCAGGCGGGCGACGGGCGTGCCCAGGTCCTCCATGAACCTGCGCTCCCCGGTGGAGAACTCGGCCCGCCCCTTCTCCCGGAACAGGCTGATGTACCCGTGGGGCCGGCCGTCCACCCGCAGCACGGCCCGCAACTCGTCGTGCACCCCGCGCGGCGCCAGAAAACCCCGGTACAGGGAGCTGCGCTCGGGCTCGCCGCCCGTGGTCTCCCACAGGCTGGCCACCGGTACCGGCGCCAGCGCGAGGTCCCGGAACAGGTTGACCTTCTCCGTGAACAGCTCGTACTGCCAGTAGACGGCACAGCTGTGATCCTCGATGTTCTCCGCGAGGATCGGCGACGTGATCATGCCGGTCTCCGGGTCGGTGGCCCGCCAGACGGCGGCGTCGTACGGGACCGCCCTGCGCAGTTGCGTCGCCAGCGTGCTGAACAGCGTGTGCGGGCTGTCCGCGCGTCCGGCGCGCAGGAGGAGTTCGTCGCGACCGAGAGCAGTGGGCATCTCCGGCACTCCGTTCCGGGGTGGTCTACGGATGAAGAGTCAGCCTTGCCTGTCACAACCCGGCACCACCGTACGCCACTTGGCGGTTCCGGGGCGGTGAGGCCGGCCGGAGCCGACCGTCACCAGACGTCGTCCGGGAGCCACTGCGCGTACCGTCGCGGGCCGGTCAGGACGGGTCCGTTCCCGCGGATGTCCACGGTCGGCAGGCCGGCCGCCTCCGGCATCCTCGGCATCTCCGGCCCGACGTAGAGCGGGTCGATCCGGACGTGCTCGATGCCCAGTGGCCCGAGCAGCGCCAGGAGTGCGGGCCGGGACAACCGGATCCACCGCTGGGCGGGGCCCAGCGCGGCGCGGAGTCTTTCCTCGCGGGTGAAGGCGAGGCCGACCCGCTCCGTACCGGCACCCGGCCGGGCCGTACGCACGACGGCCGCCGCGCCGTCGAGGTCGCCGACCCGGGCCGGGACGTACAGGAGCGCGTCCACTACGTCACGTCTCGAGGCAGAACTCGTCGAGCGGGTAGCCGACGTGCCGGTCCTCCGTCGGCAGGAAGCCGAGCACCTTGTCGCCGGGCTTCAGCTCGGTGCTGTTGAGGACCTTGCCGCCCGGGCCGAGCACCCGCACGTGCCAGTCGTCCTGGAGGATCAGATTGACCTCGCGGCCGTCGGTGGAGACCGCGTTCACCGAGATCAGCGGCCTGGTCTCGATCTTGACCCGGCCGACGGTGACGAGCCGGGTGCGGCCCTCGACGTCGGACGCCACGACCTTGCTGCCGGCCTTCAGCTCGCTGAGGTAGTTGGTCCGGCCGTCCCTGGACAGCGTGTACGAGTGGATGGCGCCGGCGTTCACCCGGAACGGGCGGGTCGGCATGTACGGCAGCGGGTGCGTCTCGCTGACGCAGAGGATCATGCCCTTGGAGTGCGACCCGACCAGGATGCCCTCGTCCTCACGGAAGTAGGTGCAGGTGTCGACGCAGGCGCGCTCGCCCATGCCGACGTGCTCCGTGCCCACGACCTCCAGCTCGGTCAGGACCAGGTCGGGGGTCTCGGCGTTGACCACGGCCTTCAGCGCGGTGGCGTCGCCGACCTTGCGGGGCGCCATCATGACGCCGTCGGAGCCGTGCTCCAGCACGCCGAAGATGATCTCGGCCTCCTCGACGTCGGCCGCCACCGTGATCAGGCTGCCCCGGGCGGCGGCGGACGCCGCGATGACGATCTCCAGCGGGATCTTGGTCGGGTCGCGGAACAGCAGCAGGCTCCACTGCTCGGTGCGCGCCGACTGACAGGCGTCCTCCAGCGTCTTCGCGTCGACGATCTCCACGAACCGGCCGAATTCCAGCTCCGGGTGCGCGAGCCGCAGCTCGGCGGGGGTGATCTTGTGGAAGTCGGGGTCCACGATGACCACGGTGGCCTCGCCGAAGTCCTCCGGGAGGGCCTTGCCGCGGGGGAACAGCACCTTGGTGACGGTCGGGGGCAGGCCCTCCAGGGATGCCGGGTCCGCCGCGACGATGCCGTCGACCCGCTGGTGCAGCGCCTCCTGGACGATGGCGTCCCGTGCCTCGTCGACGCCTCGGATGTCCAGCCAACTGAGCTTCATGTGCAGGGCTCCTCGTGGTCACTCACTGTGGATGAGGTCGGCCAGCTTCCCGGCCATGACGCCGGGATCGGGCGCCTCGAAAACGTTGCGGCCCATGGCCACGCCCGCGACGCCGGCGCTCAGCGCCTCGCCGACGTGGGCAAGGACCTGGCCCTCGTCGTCGTTGCGCGGACCGCCGACGGTGATGACCGGGACGGGAGAGCGGGCGACGATCTCCTTCATCTCCGTCACCGAGCCGACGTACGGGGCCTTCACCAGGTCCGCGCCGAGATCGGCGGCCAGGGTCACCGCGTGCGCCACCAGCGCGGGGTCGCGCGGATCGCTGATCCTGGGGCCGCGGGGGTACATCATCGCCAGCAGCGGTACGTTCCAGCGGTCACAGGCCTCGGCCACCACCGCCAGATCGGACACCTGCCGCTGCTCGCCGTCCGAACCCAGGTTGACGTGCACGCTCACCGCGTCCGCGCCCAGCCGCAGGCTCTCCTCGACGCCGGCCACCAGGTACTTGGCGTCCGGGTCGGAAGCGTGCACGGTGCTGGCGCTCAGATGGACGATGAGCGAGGTGCTGCCGAACCAGGCGGGATCGACGTGCCGGAGACTGCCCTTGTGCAGGACGATGGCGTCCACCCGGTTGGTGGCCAGCCGGCCCACGAGTGCGTCGAGCCCTTCGCCGCCGGTGATCGGTCCCTGGCTCACCGAATGGTCCATCGGCACGATCAGCAGCCGTTCGGAATCGTTTCGGTAGAGGCGCCGCAGGCGTAGCCGCCTGCCGAACGCGCCATTGGAGATCATGGGGGTTCCTCATTTCTCCGTGCCGGTCTTGGATCAACCCTGAAGAGGGCGGGTATCTTCGGCGTCTCATCCGCATATCGCGTGCGGCGCCTTTCCGATATCGACGGGAAACATCAGCGGTCAAGACTCGTGGGCAACCGGCGAGAAAGGTGTCCACAAAGTGACGACCATGAAGATTGACGGGCACGGCCTGAGCATCGCCCAGACCGTGGCCGCCGCATCCCGCGAAGGCTCGGAATTCGCGGTCTCCGAGGACGCGTTGCGGGCGATGAACGCCTCCCGGAACCTGAAGCTGGAGATCCTCGCGACCGGCAAGCCCATTTACGGGGTGACGACGGGATTCGGTGACAGCGTCAACCGGCAGATATCACCGGAGAAGACCGCACGACTGCAGAACGAGCTGATCCGCTACCACCTGAACGGAACCGGCCCGCTGGCCTCCGACGAGGTCGTGCGCGCCACCGTGCTGATCCGCGCCAACTGCCTGGCCCGGGGAAACTCCGGCGTCAGCCTCCCCGTCGTGGACCTGCTCCTCGACTTCCTCCGGTACGACATCCTCCCGGCCGTCCCCGAGCGCGGCTCGGTCGGCGCCAGCGGCGACCTGGTCCCGCTCTGCTACCTCGCCAACGCCCTGACGGGCCAGGGCAAGGTGCGCCACCGCGGCGAGACCCGCCAGACCGCGGAGGTGCTGGCCGAGCTGGGCCTCGAACCGGTGACGCTGGAGGCCAAGGACGGGCTGGCGCTGATCAACGGCACCTCCTTCAGCTCGGCGTTCGCCGTCCTGAACACCGAGGCGGCGGCCGAACTCGCCGACGTCGCCGACATCTGCACCGCGCTGGCCAGCGAGGGGATGCTCGGCAACCGGGGCCACTACGCGCCGTTCATCCACAACGAGAAGCCGCACAGCGGCCAGGGCGCCAGCGCCGCGTTCATCCACGAGATGCTCGAAGGCTCCTCGCTGGCGATGACGTACGACCAGGTCGTCGACCTGAACGTCCCGCTGGACGGCCGGCACTACCAGAAGCTCGCCCGCAGCATCCAGGACCGCTACTCGCTGCGCTGCGCCCCGCACGTCAACGGCGTGCTGCGGGACATGCTCGACTGGGTCCGCACCTGGATGACCGTGGAGATCAACTCCTCCAGCGACAACCCGCTGTTCGACCCCTCCACGGGCGCCGTGTACAGCGGCGGCAACTTCTACGGCGGGCACGTCGTCACCGCGATGGACTCCCTGAAGACGGCCGTCGCCGGCGTCGCGGACCTGCTCGACCGGCAGCTCGCGCTCCTGGTCGACGAGAAGTTCAACAACGGCCTCACCCCGAACCTGATCACCCGGGTGGACGACGACGACACCGAGGCCGGGCTCCAGCACGGCTTCAAGGGCATGCAGATCGCGTGCTCGGCGCTCACCGCCGAGGCGCTCAAACACGCGGGTCCGGCCTCCACGTTCTCCCGCTCCACCGAGGCCCACAACCAGGACAAGGTCAGCATGGCCCCGATCGCGGCGCGCGACGCGCGCAACGTGATCGAACTGACCCGTGAGGTCGCCGCCATCCATCTCCTCGCCGCCTGCCAGGCCGTCGAGCTGCGCGGCGTCGACGAGATGAGCCCGCGCACCAGGGCCGTGCACGCGCGCATCCGCAAAGAGGTCCCCTTCGCCGCCAAGGACCGGCAGATGGACGGCGATATCACCGCGGTCGTGGAGATGATCGCCTCCGGTGCCATCACCGAGGCCGCCCGGGAGGGAGGCAATCAGTGACCGTCGCCCTGAACACCGAAGCGGCCGCCTCCGGTCCGGCGGCCGGCGCGCTGCCGGCCATCGGCGACTGGAAGACGTTCGACGAACTGCGGGCGCACCAGCGGGAGCGGATCGGGCCGACGCTGCGGCACGCTCTCGACTCGCCGTTCTACGCCGAGCGGCTGGAGGCCGGGCAGGGACTGTCCACGGTGGGCCTCACCGGGAAGTCGGACCTGCGTGACAGCTACCCCTTCGGCATGCTCGCCGTGCCCAGGGAGCGCCTGGCCACCTACCACGAGTCCAGCGGCAGCACCGGCAACCCGACCCCCGCCTACTTCACCGAGGCGGAGTGGACCGACCTGGCCGACCGGTTCGTCCGCAAGACCGTCCCGCTCGGTCCCGAGGACACCATGCTGGTGCGCATCCCCTACGGGCTGGTGCTCGCCGGGCACATGGCCCACTGGGCCGCCATGCGCGGGGGCGCGACCGTCGTCCCCGGCGACTGCCGCTCGCTCGCGGTGCCCTACTCGCGGGTCGTACGCGTGCTACGCGACCTGGAGGTGACGCTGACCTGGTCGACGCCGAGCGAGTGCCTGCTGTGGGTCGCCGCGGCCAAGGCCGCCGGCTGCCCCGCCGGTTCCTTCAAGTCGCTGCGGGCGCTGTACGTGGCGGGCGAGCCGATGAGCAACGCGCGCCGCCGCCGGATCGAGGAGATCTGGGGCGCCCCGGTCATCGGGGAGTACGGCTGCACCGAGGTCGGCCCGCTGGGCAGCGACTGCCCGTACGGCCGGATGCACTTCTGGGCCGACCGGGTGCTGCCGGAGATCTACGACCCGCAGACCGGGCGCATCACCGCCGAGGGCGCCGGTCAGCTCGTCATCACCCCGCTGTACCGCGAGGCGATGCCGCTGGTGCGCTACAACCTCGAAGACCTGGTGGAACTGCGGTACGAGGACTGCCCCTGCGGGTGGCAGCTCCCCACCGTGCGGGTCATGGGGCGGCTCGGCCAGGGCTACACGGTCGCCGGGCGGCGCCTCGGGCAGATCCAGGTGGAGGAGATGGTCTACCGGCTGCCCGCCTCCCACGGCGTGCTGTTCTGGCGGGCCAGGGCCGAACGGGACCGCCTGGTCGTCGAGTTCGAGGCGCCCGGCCCGGACGGCGCGGAGGCCGCCGCCTCGCTCGCCGCGTCCGTCGAGGCGGAACTCGGGGTGCCCTGCGTGGCCGGCGCGGTGCCCGAGGGCACGCTGGTGCCGACCGCGCTGCTGGCGGAGCAACTGGACGCCATGAAGCCGCGCAAACTGTTCGGGCCCGACGAGGACTGGGGGCAGGCCGTTGTCCGGGGTTGAGACATGGTGATCGTGATGGCCGCACAGGCCACGGCGTCGGACGTCGCCGCGGTCGTCGCGCGGGTCGAGTCAGCGGGCGGCGACGCCTTCGTGAGCCGCGGGACCAGCCGCACCGTCGTCGGACTGGTCGGCGACATCGAGCAGTTCGGCACGCTCAGCCTCGGCGCACTGCGCGGGGTCGCCGAAGTGGTGCGCATCTCGGTGCCGTACAAGCTGATCAGCAGGGAGAGCCACCCGGACCGCTCGGTGGTCCGGGTGGGCGGGGCGCCGATCGGCCCCGGCGCGCCGACGCTGATCGCCGGGCCCTGCGCGGTGGAGACGCCGGAGCAGACGCTGCGGGCGGCGCTGATGGCCCGGGCGGCCGGCGCGACCGTCCTGCGGGGCGGTGCCTTCAAGCCCAGGACCTCTCCCTACGCCTTCCAGGGCCTGGGCGAGGCCGGGCTGAGGATCCTCGCCGACGTGCGCGCCGAGACCGGCCTGCCCGTGGTCACCGAGGTGGTCGACGCCCACGACGTCGAACTGGTCGCCTCGTACGCCGACATGCTGCAGATCGGCACCCGCAACGCGCAGAACTTCGCGCTGCTGCAGGCCGTCGGCGACGTGGACAAGCCGGTCATGCTCAAGCGGGGGATGTCCGGGACCATCGAGGAGTGGCTGATGGCCGCCGAGTACGTCGCGCAGCGCGGCAACCTCGACATCGTGCTGTGCGAACGCGGCATCCGGACGTTCGAGACGGCCACCCGCAACACCCTGGACATCTCTGCCGTGCCCATCGTCCAGCGGCTGTCGCACCTTCCCGTCATCGTCGATCCCTCGCACTCGGGCGGGCGGCGCGACCTGGTGCTTCCGCTGACCCGGGCGGCGCTGGCAGTCGGCGCCGACGGGGTCATCGTGGACGTGCACCCCGACCCGGCGACCGCGCTGTGCGACGGGCCCCAGGCGCTCGTCCACGAGGACCTGGAGGAACTCGGCGCGGCGATGCGCGGCGAGCTGCCCGCAGGGCACCGGATCCTCGACGGGGCCGCCTCCCTCCCGTAACGGCGACGGCCGCCGGGCCCGGTCCGGCGGCCGGTCGCCGCATCCTCCTCAAACGGGGGATGGGACCCGGCCCCCGCCGTTGGCAGAGTCCTTTCCGTCCCGCCACACAACCGGGTCCGGGAGGACTGAGGATGACGACAGGCAAGAGCATCGAGAAGCCGGCCGCGGCGGAGCTCTCCGAACGGCTCCGGGGCCGGGTCCTGCTGCCGGGGGACGACGACTTCGCCCCGGAGACGGACGGGTTCAACCAGATCACCGAGCACGCTCCGGACCTGCTGGCGGTCGTGGCGGGAGCCGAGGACGTGCGCGAGGCCGTGTCCTTCGCCGCCGCCCGCGGGATGCCGGTCGCCGTCCAGGCCACCGGCCACGGCCCGTCCACCGCGGCGGACGGCGGACTGCTGATCAGCACCCGCGGGATGCGCGGCGTGCACATCGACCCGGTCACGCGGACGGCCCGGGTCGAGGGCGGCACGCAGTGGTTCGAGGTGATCGAGGCGGCCGCCGAGCACGGCCTCGCCCCGCTCAACGGCTCGTCGCCGCTGACCGGCGTGATCGGCTACACGCTCGGCGGCGGCCTCGGGCTGATGGCCCGCAAGTACGGCTACGCCGCCGACCACGTCACCGCCCTGGAGATCGTCACCCCCGACGGACAGTCGCACCGGGCCACCGCCGAGCAGGACACCGACCTCTTCTGGGCCGTGCGCGGCGGCAAGGGCAACTTCGGTGTCGTCACCGCCCTGGAGTTCGGCCTCGTCCCGGTGGAGCGCCTGTACGGCGGCGGACTGTTCTTCGCCGGCGAGGCCGCCGCTGAGGTGCTGCACGCCTGGCGCGAGTGGACCGCGACCGTGCCGGAGGACCTCACCTCCTCACTGGCACTGCTGCGGCTGCCGGACGTCGAGTCGATCCCGCCCTTCCTGCGCGGCCGGCTGACCGTGCACGTCCGGATCGCCTACCTGGGCTCGGCCGAGGACGGCGACAAGCTGGTCGGGCCGCTGCGCGCCGCCGGTCCGCTGGTCGTCGACACGCTGGCCGACATGCCGTACACGAGGTGCGGAGAGATCCACAACGACCCCACCGAGCCGATCCCCTACGGCGAGCGGTCGATGATGCTCCGTGAGCTGGACGAGGCGGCCGTGGGCGCGCTGCTGGAGCTGGCCGGCCCCGGCGCCGACTGCATCGACCTGGCCGTGGAGCTACGGCAGCTGGGTGGCGCGGTCGGCCGGCCGCCGAAGACGCCCAACGCCGTCGACCACCGGGACGCCGCCTTCGCGCTGTCGACCCTCTCGCTGCCCGACAACCGGCCCCCGCTCGTGGTGGACGGCATGGCGGCGTGGGGCACCGGGCGCCGCTACCTCAACTTCCTGGCCAGTCCCGACGCGGCGGACCTCACCGAGAGCGGCTACGAACCGGCCACCTACGCCCGGCTGGCAGAGATCAAGGCCCGGGTCGATCCGGACAATCTCTTCCGGTTCAACCACAACATCGCGCCGCGTCCCCGGCAGGCCTGATCTCGCGAAGAGCCGCGCGGCGCACCCGCGGGCGCGGTACCACCGGCGCGATATCCCGCCGATACATCCCATTGCAAGGCTGGCCGGGACGTTTACCACTGTTTGATGGTTTGTTCAATCAGGAGGACAGCAGTGAAACGACGTGACGTGATGAAGGGCATGGCGGGCGCCGTCGCGGTCGCGGCGGCGCCCGCCGCCGTCATCCACGCGGGCAACACCTGGGCCGCCTCGAACGAAGACGCGGCCGTCCCCCGGGCGGCCGGGGAAGCGTCGGGGGACCTGTACACCGAGCAGTACAAGGGCCGCACGATCACCGTGTCGAAGAGCACCGAGCAGGTGCGGATAGACGGCCGGGAACTGCACCTGATGAAGCTGGGCGAGGGCGCGTACCTCAGCTCGATGTGCCACTACCGGTTCGAGGCCACCCCGCTGGCCGCCGGCCGCCAGGCCGTCGACGAGCTGCGGGGGGCGAACCTGCTGCCCTCCGGCGGCCACCACCATGCCTGACCCGGACGCGAGAGAACCGAGAAGGAAGAAGCCCATGGTTCCCGTTCGCAAGAACCACCTCGACATGACCCGCGCGGAGAAGAGACGATTCATCCGTGCCCTGCTCCGGGTCAAGGAGACAGGCGTCTACGACGAGCTGGTCCGAATACACATAAAGATCAACTCGGGTGACTACCTGGACAAGGACGGCGGCGTCGGCAAGCGCTGGGGCCACATGGGCCCGGGCCTGTTCCCGTGGCACCGCCAGTACCTGCTGGTCCTGGAGCGGGCGATGCAGCGGTTCGACCCCACCGTCACCATCCCGTACTGGGACTGGACCAAGGACCAGAGTCCCGACTCGCCCCTGTGGGCCGACGACTTCATGGGCGGCAACGGCCGGCCCGGCGACGGCAGGGTCATGACCGGCCCGTTCGCCCGCTGCAACGGCTGGAAGCTGAACGTCAGCGTCGTCCCGGTCGGTGACGAGCACCCGGCGTTCAACGGCAACTACACCGCGGACGACCGGGACTACCTGGTCCGCGACTTCGGCACCACGAACCCCGTCCTGCCGACGACGAAGGAGCTGGAGGACACCCTCGCCCTGCCGACGTACGACACGCCGCCCTACAACTACACCTCGGGGTACGGCACCGAGACGCAGTCCCTGCGCAACCACCTCGAGGGGTACGCGAAGTTCCCCCACGAGGCCAACCTGGGCAAGCTGCACGGCGCCGGCCACACCTGGGTGGGCGGCCACATGCTGTACATCGGGTCGCCGAACGACCCCATCTTCTTCATGCACCACTCCTTCCTCGACAAGGCCTGGTCGATCTGGCAGAAGCAGCACCCGGACGTTCCTCAGTACCTTCCGGTGGAAGAGCACCCGGATGTGCCCTCGCTGCACACCAAGCTCGCGCCCTGGTACACGATGACTCCGGCCGATCTGCTCGATCACACGAAGTTCTACGTCTACGAGTAGGTTCTTCAGAGGTCCAGGAAACAGCTCGCACGACCGTGGTCCTGTGCCGCTGACGACAGTTGCCATCGACATTCACGTGATGCCGATGGCAACTGCATTGGCGCAGCTATGGGTCTGCACGCGTCCGTGCGCCATTTTCTCGCACATCATTACCGGGGGTATAGATATGTGCGCCGACCACGTGTTCCAGATACTTGGCCCGCTACTCGTGACGAACGGCGGGGAGCGAATAGAAATAAGCGGCATCCGCAGGCAGAAATTACTCGCCGCGTTGCTTCTGCAGCCGAATCAGATGGTCAGCCTCGACCGGCTCGTCGACGTGATGTGGGACGACAAGCCGCCCGCGTCCGCCCACGGACAGATCCGCATCTGCGTCTCCGGCCTCCGCCGCCTGCTCAGGGGCGGCGAGCGCGACAGCGTGATCGAGACCCATCCCTCCTGCTACCGGATCAGCGTTCACGGCGAGGACGCCCTGGACCTGTTCACATTCGAGCGGCTCGTCTCCCAGGGGCGGGCCATGGTCCGCGACGACCAGTTGGAGCGCGCCGAGAGGCTGCTGAAGTCGGCGCTCGCGCTGTGGCGCGGACCGGTCGCGGCCGGCCTCGACAGCCCGGCGCTGGGCGCGCTCGTCGTCAGGCTGCACGAGGACCGGCTGACCGTGCAGGAGGAGTACTTCGACGTGGCGCTGAAGCTCGGGCACCACCAGCGGATCATCGGCGATCTGACCGGTTTCGTCTCCGAGAATCCCTTCCGGGAGCGCGCCTGCGCCCAACTGATGCTGGCGCTGTACCACTCGGGCCGCCAGGCGGACGCCCTGAAGACCTTCCGCGCCGTCAGGGCGCGGTTCTCCGAAGACCTCGGCATCGAGCCGGCCCGAGACCTGCACGTCCTGCACCAGTCGATCCTGGTGGGGCGGCTCCCCTCGGCGGGCTCACCTCCCCCCGCGGACCCGCCGGCCTACGCCGTCCCTCGCCCGGACGGTCACCAGGGCCGCCGCCCGGCCGGCGTCGCGCTGCTCTCACGGACCTCGCCGAACACCGTCACGGCCGACCCGCTGGAGCAGCTGCGGCTGGAGAACGACCTGCTCCGCACGGAACGCGACGGGCTGCGCCGGATCCTGTCCCTCTGGCTGGACCTGAGCGACGTCGACCTTGGCGTCGCGGCCTACTGAACCGGTTCACGACAACGCCCCTCCCTCTGCTCCTGGATGGACAGGACCAGGGGGAGGGGCGTGCCGCGTCTTCACCTTCAAGGCCGCGGCTTTTGGGCCGGTGCTCTTGGGCCTCTGCCTTCGGGCCCTTGCCTTCGAAGCTCTGCCTTCGGGCTTCTGCCCCGTACGCGTCAGGCCTCCTGCTGCGCCCGGGCGGGCGGGAGCGTCAGGGCGATCAGACCGGCCAGCAGCGGAAGCGCCGCGACGACGGCGAGCGCGCTGGTGAGGTCCATGTGCTCGGAGAGGGTCCCGGTTGCGGCCGAGCCGATGCCGCCGCCGACGAAGAACAGCAGGTTGAGCACACCCATGGCGCCACCGCGCTGGGCGGGCGCGAGACGGCTGGAGAGCACGGCGGTGGTGAGCACCTGAGTGGCGGCGAACGTCGCCATGCCCATGGAGGTTCCGATGAGCATCACGACGATGCCGCCGTCGACGAGGCCGACGATGCCCAGGAACACCGCACAGCTGACGGCGGTCCCGGCGAGCAGCAGGCTGCCGCCCTTGCCGACGGTGAGCTTGCTGGCCACGCGGGCGGCCACGGCGCCGACGACCGCGCCCGGCAGCAGCCAGGCGCCGATCTTGAACACACCCCAGCCGTACTGCACGGTGAGGATCTGCGGCACCGCGTACATCGCGGCGAACAGGCCGGCGTAACCGCCCACGCCGATCAACGCCGAGGTCAGGAAGGTCCGGTCGGTGGCCAGTTCACGCGGGAGGAACCCGTCGGGCCGTTTGCCGATCCGCGTCAGCAGGCCGGCCACCGACACCACGAGGAGCACCGCCAGCCCGATCACCAGCGGGGTGCCGAGATCGAGGGAGGACGCCTGGATGAGGAGGAGCAGGGAGGTCGCACCGGCGCCCAGCAGGACGCCGCCGGTCACGTCGACGGCCTTGCCGTAGCCGGGGCGGGAGGCCGCGAGCTCCAGGCAGAAGGGCACCAGCAGGAGCGAGAGCGCCGGCAGCACCAGGGTCAGCCGCCAGTCCAGCCAGTCCGTCACCATGCCGCCCATGAGGGTGGCGGTGGAGGAGAACAGCGCCATGGACGCGCCGAAGATGGCCAGGATCTTCGTCCGGTGTTCGGCCGCCGCTCCCGAGGCGAGCGTGAGGGCGCTGGAGGTCATCGCGCCGGAGCCCGCCGCCTGCACGAACCGGCCGGCGATCAAGGTGCCGAAGTCCTGTGCGACCAGGCACAGCACCGCGCCCACGGCGAGGAACAGCGCTCCGGTGAGGAGGGTGTTGCGCACACCCCACTTCTCGGAGAGCCGCCCGAAGAACGCGGTGCCCACGCCGAGCGCGAGGGCGTGCGCCGTCAGCACCCAGCCGGCGACCGCCGGGCGGACCTCCATCTCCATGGCGACGTCGGGCAGCGCCACGCCCGCGGCGGTCACTCCGAAGATCACGGGGCCGAAGAGGGCTCCGAGCCTGAGCCCGGTCAAGCCCGCACCGGGTGCGGTTCGCGGCGGCGCCTGCACCGCGCTGTTGGTGGTCATCGAGAGTCGTCCCTTCCAGGGTTCATGAGGTGTGCCGAGTCGGCGTCTTCGTGTGGTTGGGGGTTTCACGCGGGGCGTTCGCGGGCCCGCACGCGCGGCGGGATGTTGTGGTTGAACCGGAAGAGGTTCTCCGGGTCGTACCGCGCCTTGATCTCGCCCAGCCGCGCGTAGTCGGCGGGCGCGTAGCCCTGGTGGGCCAGCCGGGCGGTGCCCGGTCCGGCGAGGAAGTTGAGATGGCCGCGGCCCGTCCCGCGATGCGCCATGCCGTCCACGACGCGTCCCGGGCGTCCGCCGGGCGGTCCGAGCGTGGTCAGGCAGTACAGGGCGTCGCGGTGGTCGACCGCGCCCGGCTCCGCGGCCGGCCGGCCGAGCGCGCCGCCCATGTGCCGCAGCTCGACCACGGCGTCCGTGCAGCCGCTGCCCGGACCGGCGAGGCGGAGCAGGTCGTCGACCGCGTGCGGGCCCAGCTCGCCCAGCATGGCGGAGCGTTCGTCGTAGGCGATGGGGAAGGCCGGGTCGTTGTGGATGTCCGCGAAGCGGGTGTACGGCATCTCCCCCAGCGTGTCCGCGAGCGTCGGGGCGACGGCGCGCAGGGGCCTGACCAGCCGCTCCCCCTCGTCGCCCGGGCCGAGGTGGGCGACGCGGACGTGCACCAGGAGCCCGCCCCGCGGGAAGGGTGGGATCGGCCTCCGGTCGGGCATCCGCAGCAGCGCGAGCGAGGAGGCGGTCTCCTCCGGCACGGACTCCGTCCACGACCGCCAGGCGTGCAGCACCTCGGCGGCAGTGTCGCCGGGGAAGAAGAGGCCGCCGCCGTAGAGCCGGGTGACCGGCACGAGCCCGAACTCCAGGGCCGTCACCACGCCGAAGTTGCCCTTGCCGCCGCGCAGCGCCCAGAAGAGGTCCGGGTGCCGCCGCGCGGTGGCGGTGCGGGGGAGTCCGTCGGGGGTGACGATGTCCACCGCGGTGACGTGGTCGGCGGCGAGACCGTAGGCCCGGGACAGCAGCGCCAGTCCGCCCCCCAGGGTGTAGCCGACCACCCCCACCAGCGGTGAGGAGCCGCTGAGCGGAGCGAGTCCGTGGACGGCGGCCGCGTCGACGACCTGCCGCCAGCGCGTGCCGGCCTCGGCCCGGGCGACCCGGGCGGCGGGGTCGACGGTCACGCCGTTCATCCGGCGGGTGTTGACGAGCAGCCCGGTCCCCTCGGTGACACGCGAGGGGCCGTGGCCGGTCGCCTGGACCGCCGTCGGCATTCTGGTCTCTGCCGAGAAGGCGACGGCTTTGCGCACCTCCGTGGCGTCCCGTGCGCCGAGGACCATCGCGGGCCGGTGCCGCAGAACCCGGTTGAACCCGGCGACCTCGGCCGCGTATCCCTCGTCCCCCGGCCCCAGCACCGGACCGGAAAGGCGCCCGGCAAGCCGTTGCGCGGTTGCCGGTCTGTACATGCGTCAGCCCTCCCAGACGGAGCCAGTCGGTTCGCTGATCACACTTCCAGCGGCGACTCGGAGGGCCCATCCCTCTATTGAGGGGAAGTGGGGTGCGGCCTATTGGGAGGAGGTGGGGTGCGGCCTATCGGGAGGAGGTGGGGTGCGACCTATCGGGGGAGGCGGGGTGCGGCATGTCCCCCATGACACGGAGCATCTCGACCAGCTGCCTCGTCCGCTCCTCGCCCAACGACTCCTCCACCCGCGCGTGCAGTTGCGCGGCCTCCTCGACCCCCTCGGCCAGACGCCGGCGGCCGGCGTCGGTGAGGGCGACGATGCGGCGCCTGCGGTTCGCCGGGTCCATCTCCTTGGTCACCAGGCCGCGCGCCTCCAGGCGGTCCAGCAGAACGGTGAGCGTAGAGCGGTCTACGGCGGTCAGGGCGCCCAGCGCGGACTGGTCCAGGCTGCCGTGGTCGTCCAGGGCGAGCAGCACCGCGAACTGAGGACTGGTCAGGTCGGGCAGGCGCTGCTGCCACAGCGCCGCCCACGCCTGTCCGGCCCGGCGCAGCTGATGCGGCAGCGCCTCTTCCAGTTGTGGCCGCGGCCGAGGGCTTGTGTTCGTCATGTCGACCAGTATATTCAGTACAAGGATATTCCGTACACGGAAGATTGCGGTGGGGGCCAGGATGCGGCTGATCGTGGGAATGACCGGTGCCACCGGCGCGGTGCTCGGCGTTCGACTGCTCACCGAGTTGCACCGCGACCCGCGGGTGGAGACACATCTGGTGCTCAGCCGCTGGGCGCGCGCGACGGTGGAACTGGAGACCGGGCTGAGCGCCCGCGAGGTGGCCGCGCTGGCCGACGTCACCTACTCGCCCGACGACCAAGGGGCGGCGATCTCCTCCGGCTCGTTCCCCACCGACGGCATGGTGATCATCCCGTGCAGTATGAAGACGCTGGCCGGCATCCGGGCCGGGTACGCCGAAGGGCTGATGGGCCGCGCCGCCGACGTGACGCTCAAGGAGCGGCGCCGGATGGTCCTGGTGCCGCGGGAGACGCCGCTCAACGAGATCCACCTGGCGAACATGCTGGAACTCGCCCGCATGGGCGTCTCGATCGTGCCGCCCATGCCCGCCTTCTACAACCGGCCGGAGTCGGTCGACGACATCGTCGACCACATCGTTACGCGGGTTCTCGACCAGTTCGGCCTCGAGGCCACCGGCGCCCGCCGCTGGGAGGGCTTCCCCCGTCCGCCGGCCGGCCGGGCGGGCCTGGCGGCCGACGTCTCCGCGATGCGCCACAACGGTACGCAGCAGAGGAGCGCGCTTTCATGAACAGGCCTTTGACCGAGTCTACGAACGGCCCGGCGCCCGGCCCCACGCCCGGCCCCACGCCCGGCCCCACGGCCGGGACGGCGACCGGCCCCGTGGCCGGCCCGACGACTGCCCCCCAGGCCGGCCCCAGGCCGCTGATCCGGTTCGGTGAGCTGCGCGGCTACCTCGACGCGCTGGAGGCGCTCGGCGACCTGCGCCGCGTCACGCGGCCGGTGAGCGCCGACCTGGAGGCCGCCGCGATCAGCCGCCTGTCCTGCGAACGACAGTCACCGGCCCCCCTGTTCGAGAACGTGGAGGGCGTCGCGCCGGGCTTCCGGCTGCTCGGGGCGCCCGCCGCGCTCAGCTCCGCCCCCGGCAAGCCGCTGGCCCGGGTCTCCCTGTCCGTCGGCCTGCCCGCCGGGACCACCGCCGCCGAACTGGTCGACCACCTGGCCCGTACCCGCGACGCGAAGCCCGTCCCCCCTCGGCCGGTCGCGCGAGAGGACGCGCCCTGCAAGCAGAACGTGCTGCTGGGCGACGACGCCACCCTCGACCGCTTCCCGGTGCCCCGGGTCCACGAGTTCGACGGCGGCCCCTACGCCAACACCTGGGGCATCATCGTCGCCAGGACGCCGGACGGCCGGTGGACCAACTGGTCGATCGCCCGGATCATGTTGATCGACGGCAAGCACATGACCGGTCTGGTGATCCCGGCGCAGCACATCGGCATGATCTGGTCGGAGTGGGTGAAGATCGGCGAGCCGATGCCGTACGCGCTGGTGCAGGGCGGCGACCCCGCCGTCCCGTTCGTAGGGGGCGTTCCGCTGCCGCCGGGGGTCGACGAGGCTGGCTACATCGGGGCGCTGCACGGCGAGCCGGTCGACGTCGTACGGTGCGAGACGGTGGACCTGGAAGTGCCCGCGGGCGCGGAGATCGTCATCGAAGGGCACCTTTCCGTCGGCCGTGACGCGCGGGAGGGACCGTTCGGCGAGTTCGCCGGATACGGCTCCACCGAGACGTCGATGCAGCCGGTGTACACGGTCGAGGCCATCACCCACCGCGACGACCCGATCTGGCCGCTGGTGGCCGAGGGCCGGCCGGTGGACGAGTTCCACACCGTGACGGGCGTCGGTCAGGCGGCCGAGGTTCTGGCGGAGTTGCGCGCCGCCGGCCTGCCGGTCACCACAGCCTGGTCGCCGCTGCGCGCCGCGTCGCACTGGATGGTGGTCACCGTCCCGCGGGACTGGCGGGAGCGGCTGCCCGGCGTCGACTCCGCCGAACTCACGCACCGGATCGGCGAGGTGCTCTCCGAGTCCCACTCGGGCCGCGCCACGGCGGCCACCTTCGTCCTGGACGACGACATCGACCCGGCCGACGACACCGACCTGCTGTGGGCGCTGGCCACCCGGATCCACCCCCTGGACCGGGCGGAGGCGTGGTACGGCTTCGTCCACCCGCTGCTGAACTGCTACACCCACGAGGAGCGCGCCGCCCAGTCCGGCCCGATCGTCTTCCACGACGGGCTGCTGCCCGCCCCCGGCGAGGGTCGGCTCCCGCACAGTTCCTTCGCCGAGGCATACCCGGAGCGCATCCGCCGCAGAGTCCTCGAGCACTGGCACGACTGACGCCGCCCCCGAACCGGGCCGGCCGCCGGCACTACGCCCACCGCGCCCACCACGCCCGCCGTCCGGACCGGCGCGTTCCTGAAGAACCGGACCGGCGCGGGCCTGGGCCTGGGCTTGGGCCTGGGCCTGGGCCTGGTGAAGGGCCCCCTCCCCGAACATGGACGGAGCACGTGAACACCGACCAGCCGCACAAAGGGCTCGCAACCCCCCTCCGCCACGTGGTGGCCGCCTGGCACGAGGACGGCGTCCGATGAGGACCGCCCTGGTCATAGGAACCGGCCTGATCGGCACGTCCGCGGCTCTGACGCTCGCCGGACGCGGCATCACCGTCCACCTGGCCGACCACGACCCGGACCGGGCCCGGACGGCGGCGGCCCTCGGCGCCGGCAGCGACGAGCCGCCCCCCGGCCCCGTGGACTTGGCACTCGTTGCCGTGCCGCCCGCGCACACCGCCGCCGTGCTGGCCGGGGCAATGCGCGCGGGGGTGGCGCGCGGCTACGCCGACGTCGCCGGAGTCAAGGGCGGCCCCCGGCGCGAGCTGGAGGACCGGGGCCTCCCTCTCGGCTCGTACATCGGCACCCACCCCATGGCGGGCAAGGAAAGCTCCGGCCCGCTCGCGGCGAGCGCCGACCTGTTCGAGGGCAGGCCCTGGGTGCTCACCCCGATGCCGGACACCGACACGGAGGTGCTGAACCTCGCCCTGGAACTGGTCGCGCTCTGCCGCGCCGTACCCGTGATCATGGACGCCGCCGCCCACGACCGGGCCGTCGCCCTCGTCTCGCACACCCCGCAGCTCGTCTCGTCAATGGTCGCCGCGCGACTCCAGACCGCCGACGAGACAGCGGTGCGACTGTGCGGCCAGGGCATCCGCGACGTCACCCGGATCGCCGCGTCCGACCTGCGGATGTGGACCGAGATCCTCGCGGCCAACCCGGGCCCCGTCGCGGAGGTGCTCGCGGGGGTGGCGGCCGACCTGGAGGAGACCGTCGAGTCGCTGCGCGCCCTGCAGTCCGCCGACGAGGCCAAGCGCAGCGGCGGCGCGGCGGGCATCGAGGACATCCTGCGCCGGGGTAACGCGGGCCGCGCCAGAGTGCCCGGCAAGCACGGCGAGGCACCCGCCTCCTACGAGACGGTGGCCGTCCTCATCAGCGACCAGCCGGGCGAACTGGCCCGCATCTTCGCGGACGCCGGCCGCGCGGGCGTCAACATCGAGGACATACACATCGACCACGCGACCGGCCGCCGAGCAGGCCTGGTCCAACTGCTGGTGAGCCCCACAGCGGCCCCCGCTCTGAGCGCAGCCCTCAGCGAACGCGGCTGGTCGATCCACCGCTGACGACACGAGCCCGGGGTCGTTGCTTGCATGACGCCTCTACCGAGGCCGACGGGTCGAAGACATGCCGTCCTCGCGGCCCAGAAGGTCTGCGAGGCCGAGCATGGCCATGCCCAGCACACGTACGAGCGGCGCAAGGAGAGCTGAAGAATCACAGCGCGTGGAGGACACGCCTCCTGGCAACAGTCAGTTGATCACTCGTGTTGCAACGACCCCTGGAATTCGCCCCGGGAGGGCGGGACCGCTTCCGTGCGTCCGGGGTCAGTCTTCGAGGTCGATGCGGAAGTCGACGATGGTGGTGTCGCCGCGCCGCACGATCGGGTGGGCTACCTCGACAATCCGCCCGGTGTCTGAGATGTGCCGCCGCGTGTACCGCAGCACGGGCACGCCGCCACCGATCCGGAGCGTCGTCGCCTCCAGCTCGGTCGGCATGCCCACCGTGAACGACTCCGTGATCGCCGTGACGCGGATACCGAGACTGCCGAGCTGCGCGCGAGTACCGCCCGGCCACGGCTCGTTGATCGGGTCGGCGACCGGCGTCCCGGCGACATCGGACCACCGGACGTAGCTGGTGGACATCTGCGTCGCCTGGTCGTTGTCGTGGAACACGAAGTGCCGGGCGAGGAGCCGCTCGCCCACCTCGCACTCGAACAGGCCCGCCAGTTCGGCGTCCGCCTTCACCCGCTCGAACCGCTTGTCGAGCCGGTACTCGGACCAGCCGATGCCCTGATCGCGGGTGTACGGCGTCGACTTCGCGCCGGGCGTGGTCCGGTAGCGGTCGGCGGCCATGCGGTGGATCGGCGGCCGCGGCCGGACGCGGGTACCCGCGCGGGCCCGGGTCTCGATCAGCCCCTCGGTGGCCAGGAGCCGGAGGGCGTTGCGGATGGTGGTCTCGGATACGCCATATGACGCACACAGAGCGGGCAGCGTCGGCAGCTGGTCGCCGGGTGCGAGCTGGCCGGAGGCGATGCGCTGCCGCAGCTCAGCGGCGATGCGCAGGTACTCGGGCTGTGCCACTGCCGTACCACCGTTCCGTGTGATCGCGTCAATCTGAGTACACATACTCTCCCCTCCCTCTTGACCAGCGCCAACTCCGGCGACAATCTGAGTACAGATAAGCACTATCCGTACTCAGATAGCCACCGTCTGCGGGGTCCAGTCATGCCCGAATCGGGTCACACGTGGCAGAAGGCGTTCAAGGGTGAGCCCATCGAGGCGCCCCACGTCCGCCTCTGGACCCGTGGCCGCGTCGAGCACCCCGACGCCCCGCTCATCGCGAACGAACTGTTCGCCGCCGTCCTCGGCTCCGGCGCCCCCGTCGTCGAGATGACGCTGTCCACCGCGGGCGCCCGCATCCGCATCACCGCGCAGGGTCTCGACCCGCTGCCGCTCATCAATAGCCACGGCCCCGGCTGGTCCATCGTCAACGCGCTCTGCCAGAGGGCCGGGCTGACCACCGACGAGACCGGCCTGTGGGGGCAGCTGGGAGGCCGCTCGTGATCGCAGCCTCCGCTCTGTCCTGGGCGCAGTACTCCGGGTGGGCCTGCGTCTTCTGCGGCGCCTCCCTCGCCGTGACCGGAGGCGTGTCCGCGGGCCGCGCCCAAGGCCGCTCCGGCAGCCACGACTTGAGCATCGAGATGTACGCCTGCCCGCCGCTGTCCGGCTGCGTGCCCGCGCGCCTCCCCCAGACTCCCGCCCCCTACCGGCGGGCGGGCCAGACGCCTCCGACCGGAGGCGCCGTCCACAACAGGAGGAAGACGTGACCATCGCGTTAGAGCACCCCGTGGGCACCACCAACCCGGCCGCCCTGGTCGACTCCCAGGTGACCGACCGGCTCGTCCGGCGCATCACCGCCGACCACCCGGAGATCAGCGAGTCGACCGCCCGGCGGATCGTCGGCCAGGCCGCCGCCTTCATCGCCGCCTCCGGCCAGCAGCCCGGCCAGTCCCTCGCCCCCAGCGAGCTGGTCGACTACGGCTGGCACGCGTTCATCCTGCACACCGTCGACTACGCCGAGTTCTGCGAGCGGGTCGCCGGCGGCTTCGTCCACCACGTCCCCACCGACGAGGGCAACGAGATGCTGGGCGGGGCGCAGGCCGCCCGCGAGCGGACCCTCGCCGCGATCACGACCGCCGGGTACACCGTGGACGAGGAACTGTGGCCGGCCATGGCCGACTGCACCCAGTGCCACGCCGGGTGCACCGACAGCCCGAACAGTGGCAGGGGGAAGTAGCAGACACGCCCGTCGTGCAAGACTCCAGCCGTCCGGCGTTGCGGCCGGGCGGCTGGCCCGAGGAGCGGAGCATCACGTGACAGACACGGCGATCGCCTGGGACACCTACTCGCGGCAGCGCCCCGAGCGCCGGCCGACGAACAGCCGCGGCGAGACGACGTGGTTCAACTGGACCCAGTACCCCGACCATGGCCCGGGCGCGGAACTCCTCAGTACCCCGGCCGGCGGCCGGGTCCTGGACCTCGGCTGCGGGAAGGGCGGCAACGCCGCGCACCTCGCCACGCTCGGCCTGCGCGCCGTCGGCGTAGACGTCTCACCCCAGCAGTTGGTCGCGGCCCGTGAGCGGTGGGGCCAGGCGCCGGGGCTCAAGCTGCACCGGGTGGAAGCCGTTCGGTTCCTGGAGGAGGACCAGCTCGGGTTCGACGCCGTGTACTCGGTGTACGGCGCCGTCTGGTTCACCGACCCCGCGGTACTGCTGCCCGCGATCCGTGAGCGGTTGCGCCCGGGCGGCAGGCTCGTCTTCTCCCAGCGGCCGCCGGTGCAGGGCTGCTACGGCTGCCAGGCCTCGTACATCCCGCGCGGCACCGACGAGGACCCGCTCGTCGTGAAGCGCTGGGACTACGAGCCCGAGGCCTGGGAGCGGCGACTGAAGGAGCACGGCTTCACCGACGTGAGCGCCGACGTGCTCGCCGCGCCGCCCGGCAACCGGACGATCGGCACCCTCATCGTCCAGGCACGAGCCTGAGGCGACCCCCGACCGCGGCCCGCTCTCGCCACCCCCGTCGAGGGCGGGCCGCTCACCGTCGTGCGAGTTCCACCAGCTCCTGCGTCGCGCAGACGTGCCGGGCGCCATCGAGTTGCGGCAGCCCCCTCCCGGTGGCGGCCCGGCACACCGCAACCCCCGCCTCCCCAAGGGAGTGCGGGGGTTGCTCATGCCCGGGCCGACCTGCGGAAACAGCATGATCATTTAGGCGATATTCAGGAGACGGGCCCCCGTAGTGAGGGCGTACTCACGCTGTAGGGAGCATGTAGGGAGACTGGGAATCGAGGCACGAGAAAGGCCCCGGACCGCATCTGACCTGCGGTTTCCGGGGCCTTTGCCCTGGTCAACTCCTGTGCCCCCGGCAGGATTCGAACCTGCGACACCCGCTTTAGGAGAGCGGTGCTCTATCCCCTGAGCTACGAAGGCCGGTGGCGGCACCGTGAGGTGTGGAGGTGCCACCGCCGACAGTGTAGCGGGTGGGTCGGAGGGCGTCGGGCCGGTCAGGTGAGGGGGACTCGGCGGAAGCGGCCCGCCACGCGCAGGTCGGCCTCGATGTGTTCCGCCGTCTCTTTCAGGGGCGGCAGGACGTCCGTCACGCAGTCCGCTGCCGTTCGGCGTGCGGCGTGCATGGCGACGTTCACCGCGGCCACCGTGCGGCCCTCGCGGTCGCGTACCGGGACGGCGAGGGAGCGCAGGCCGGCCTCCAGTTCCTCGTCGACCAGGGCGTAGCCCTGCGAGCGGGCCTCCGGGAGGGAGAGGAGGACGTGGCCCAGTGCCGTCGCGTGGGCCGGGAGGCGGGTGCCGAGTGTGATGTGGGCGCTCATGACGCGGCTTGTCGACGCGCGGGCCGTGTACTGGACCTCCTCGCCCGAGTCCGACAGTACGGCCAGCGAGGCGGACTCGTGGACGTGGTCGGCGAGGGCGGTCAGGTGGGGCTGGGCGATCTGGGGGAGGGAGGTGCGGGAGAGGGGTGGGAAGCCGAGGGAGAGGACTCGGGGGGTGAGGGTGAAGGTGTGGGCGGGGGTCTGGCGTACCAGGCCCGCGTGTTCGTGGGTGATCAGGGCTCGGCGGGCTGTCGCGCGGGCCAGGCCCGTCGCCTTCGCGACCTCCGTGAGGGTCAGCTCCGGGCGGTCCTCGCCGAAGGCCGTCAGTACCGTCAGGCCGCGGGCCAGGGATTCGATGAACTCCCGGCCCAGTTCGTGTTTGGACGCGGCCGTCCAGGTGGCCAGGCCGGAGCGGGGGGCTCCCGGTTCCGGTGGCGGGGCGGTGCGCAGGTCGTTCTCCATCGCGGTGACCGCCGTGCGGAGGTGGGGGAGCAGGGTCGTGCGCAGGTCCTCGGCCGTGCGGCGGCTGGTGTGGCTCACGACGCTCGCCACGCAGGCCACCCGGCCGGTGCCCGGGTCCCGTACGGGGGCCGAGACCGCGACCAGGCCCGGTTCGATCAGCTGGTCGTCCAGGGAGTAGTCGGTGGTCGCCGCGGTGGCCGTGCGGTGCTCGAAGTCGTCGTCCTCGGGGGTGTGGTCGCGTGGGGGTACGGCGGGGAAGGTGCGGTCCTCCGGGTCCGCGGCCCGGCGCTCGTGCCAGTGGCGCCAGTCGGCCTCCGTCCACTCGGTGGCGAACAGCGGGCCCGGCGCGGTGCGTTCGGCGGGGAGGAGGTCGCCGATGCGGAAGCTCAGGGACATCGCGCGGCGGCGGGTGGCCTGGTGGATGAAGCGGATGCCGTCCCGGTCGCCGACCGCGAGGGAGACCGACTCGTCCAGTTCGTCGGCCAGGGCGTCGGCACGGGCGGAGAGGAGGTCGGGGAGGCGGAGGGCGGCGAGGTAGGCGTTGCCCAGTTCGGTCAGGCGGGGGGCGAGGGTGACGTCGCGGCCGTCCAGGCGGACGTATCCCATGCGCGCGAGGGTGGCCGTGACGCGGTCGACCGTGGCGCGGGCCAGGCCGGTGGCCTTCTCCAGGCCGCTGAGGCTGAGCGTGCCGCCGTCGTCCGCCTCGGTCAGCCGCCGCAGTACGGCGATGCCGCGCAGCAGCGGTGCGACCGCCTCGGCCGGCGGGACGGTACCGACCGCCTCGGCCGGCGGGACGGCACCGGGCGCCGCAGCCGGTGGGACGGTACCGGGCGCCTCGGTCGGCGGGACCGCACCGGGCGGCGCGTTCCGTGTTCCGGCGCCCCCGGTGCCGGGGGCGGCGACAGCCTCCGCGTGGGCGGCGTCGTTCGTGGTGTTGGCGGGCATCGGCTCTCCGGTACGGCGGTCGCGGCAGGGCTACCGTAATGCCGCCACGTAACGCCGCCACCGGACGGGCCGGTCGTCAGCTGGTCGTCAGCCGCGGGTGACCCGCACCTGGTGATCGCCCTTCAGGTCCGCCCCGGACACCGCGATCGTGATGCCCCGGCGCGGGTCCTTGAAGGTCTCGCCCGGGGTGAAGGCGGCGTCCGAGAGTTCGGCGTGGACGTTCGGGCTGCGGGTGCAGCCGCCGCTGTCCCGGCGGGAGTCGAAGACCGTCACCGGGCCCATCCCCGTGTCCACGTCGGCGTCGACCTTGTAGATGAGTACGCCCGGACGGCACACCGTCTCGTCGTTGCCCTCGCGGGTGCGCAGTTCGACGGCGTAGCCGGACTTGCCGTCCAGCGGGACGACCACCAGCTTGTCGCCGCCCTTGCGGGCCAGCGGGGTCAGTGTGTACTCCGTCGTTCCGGGCGCCGCGGCGCAGTGCACCTGGGAGGGGTCCAGCCAGCCCAGTTTCCACTTGTGCCAGCCGAGGAGGTCGTTGTTGGCGCCCCAGTCCTCGCTCATGATGTCCCAGTGGCCGACGGCCCCGCCGCCCTCCTGGGTGTAGAGGTCCGGGAGGCCGAAGACGTGGCCGTTCTCGTGCGGGAGCACGCGGTAACCGGTCTCGTCGTAGGAGCCGGATCCGTCGTCCTGGCGCGAGTAGACGAAGGACGCGTTGGCCACCGGGACGCCGTCGGCGACCGGGGCCTCGGTGTTGCCGGCGAAGGTGACGGACAGGACCGTGTCCAGGGCGGAGGGGCCCGCGTTCGGGGTGACCAGCACGTTCAGGAGGTCGTACGACCGGAAGTCCACCTTCGCGTCGGCCGCCGCCACCAGGTCCTGGACCAGGTTCCGGTAGCCGGGGTCGAAGGGGGCGCCGCGTTCTATGCCGTACTCGGCGAACGACTTCGGCATGCGCAGCCAGTCCCGGATCGGTGTCTCGGGGTGGTAGTCGAGGCGGCCGTAGGAGCTGGTGCGGAACCATTCCTCGGTCTGCGGGAAGAACTCCGCGTAACGGTCGAGCGCCTTGCCCTCGCCGGGCGCGTCCGAGAAGTCGATCATCAGGGTGAGGGCGCGTACGGTGCCGGTCGGGCGGGCGTAGCCGGCGGAGGTCGGGACGCCCTCGGACATCTGGATCTCGGAGCCGCCGCTGATCATGCAGGGGGCGTGCGCGGAGGAGCGGGAGAGGGTGGCGGGGCCGGGGCCCGACGCCGTGGTGCTCGGCGCGAGCCGGCCGGTGCCGGCCGAGGTGCTGACGGCGAGGGTCACGACGGTGACGGTCGCGATCGCGGCCAGCCGGCGCGGGCGTATCCGACGGCGCGGCGCCCGCTGCTGCTGCGGCTGCATGCAGACCTCCCGGACCACGGCAGCCGCCGGACACCGGCTGCACCCTTGCGATCACCCTGTGCCGAGGGGTGGGTGGGCGCGCGCTGGAGGAGCCGATCGTGGGTTTCTCGCCGGTAGCCGCCGACCGGGGGCGTGCCCGGAGGGCGCATTCAGGGAGGCAGGCAGGTTGTGACGCAGGTCACAGTGAATCTCTTCGGGTTCGGGAAATAACCGGGGATCGTTTCCCCGTTTAGCCCTGTGTCCGAGCGAAACGGGGATTCCCTCCCCGGATCGCCAGTCAAGGCATCCGAGGAGTACGCCGTGCAGACCGCAACCCCCGAGCAGCACAAGGTGACCCGGCCCCGCGCCGACGCCCTGCGCAATCGGGAGCGGATCGTCACCGCCGCCCGGGAGATGTTCGTCGAGCACGGGCCCGACGTGCCGCTCGACGACGTCGCCCGCCGGGCCGGCGTCGGCAACGCCACGGTGTACCGCAACTTCCCCGACCGCGACGCCCTCGTCCGCGAGGTCGTCTGCTCGGTCATGGACCGTACGGCACGGGCGGCCGAGCTCGCTCTCGCGGAGTCCGGCGACGCCTTCGAGGCGCTGGAGCGCTTCGTGCACGCCTCCGTCGACGAGCGGATCAGCGCCCTGTGCCCCATGGTGTCCAGCACGTTCGACCAGCACCACCCCGACCTGGAAGCGGCGCGCGAACGGGTCGAGCGACTCGTCGCCGAGGTCATGGACCGGGCGAAGGCGGCCGGTCAGCTCCGTAGCGACGTGGGCGTGGGCGATCTGATGATCGCCGCGGCCCAGCTCAGCCGGCCCCCGGCCGGTACGGGGTGTCTGAGCGCCGACCGGTTCGTCCACCGCCACCTGCAGCTGTTCCTGGACGGGCTGCGGGCTCCCGCCCGCTCCGCCCTCCCGGGCGCGGCCGTGACCATGGAGGACCTCCGCCGGCCCTGCGACCAGTAGTCCCGCCAGTCATCCCGCGAGCAGTCACACCGATAGTCACACCAATAGTCGCATCAGTAGTCATGCGAAGACTCACCGTCTGACCGGAGGACGACGGCTCCCGTAGCCGTCGCCCCTGGTCCAGCCGTCCCTATTACTCATCTTTTTCCGTCACGAAGTCCCGAAGTGGGTATCCCCATGTCTGAAACAGCCGTCAAGGCTCCCGGCGTCCCGGACGCCGGACGCTGGAAAGCGCTCGTCTTCATCGCGCTCGCCCAGCTGATGGTCGTCCTCGACGCCACCATCGTGAACATCGCCCTGCCCTCCGCCCAGCAGGACCTCGGCATCTCCGACGGCAACCGGCAGTGGGTCGTCACGGCCTACGCCCTCGCCTTCGGCGGTCTGCTGCTGTTCGGCGGCCGGATAGCCGACCTGTGGGGCCGCAAGCGCACCTTCGTCCTCGGGCTGGCCGGCTTCGCCGTCGCCTCCGCGCTCGGCGGAGCGGCCACCAACGAGGCGATGATGTTCGGCTCGCGCGCCCTCCAGGGTGTCTTCGGCGCGCTGCTCGCGCCCGCCGCGCTCTCCCTGCTCGCCGTGATGTTCACGGACGCCAAGGAGCGCGCCAAGGCCTTCGGTATCTACGGTGCGATCGCCGGTGGTGGTGGCGCCGTGGGTCTGATCCTCGGCGGATTCCTCACCGAGTACCTGAACTGGCGCTGGACGTTCTTCGTCAACATCCCGTTCGCGATCGTCGCGGCGGCCGGTGCGTACCTCGTCATCCGTGAGCCGCGCGGCAGCCGCAACCGCTCGCCGCTCGACATCCCCGGCGTGATCCTGTCCACTCTCGGTCTGGTCGCGCTCGTCTACGGCTTCACCCGCGCCGAGTCGAACGGCTGGAGCGACGCGGTGACGGTCGGCATGTTCGTCGGTTCCGCCGTGCTGCTCCTCGCCTTCGTGATCGTCGAGTCGAAGGTCAAGGCCCCGCTGCTGCCGCTGCGCGTGATCACCGAGCGCAACCGGGGCGGGATCTACCTCTCGCTGGGCCTGGCGATCATCGCGATGTTCGGCCTCTTCCTCTTCCTGACGTACTACCTGCAGATCGTGAAGGGCTACTCGCCGGTGGAGACCGGCTTCGCCTTCCTGCCGATGATCGCGGGCATGATCGTGGGCTCCACGCAGATCGGCACCCGCCTGATGACCCGGGTCGCGCCCCGGCTGCTGATGGGCCCCGGCTTCCTGGTCGCCGCCGTCGGCATGCTGCTGCTGACCCAGCTGGAGATCGACACCTCCTACGCGGGCGTCCTGCTGCCCGGCATGCTCCTGCTCGGCCTCGGTATGGGTACGGCGTTCATGCCGGCCATGTCCCTGGCCACCATGGGCGTGGAGCCGCGGGACGCCGGTGTCGCCTCCGCGATGGTCAACACCTCGCAGCAGGTGGGCGGCGCGATCGGTACGGCGCTGCTGAACACGATCGCCGCCTCGGCGACCACGTCCTACATCGCCGACAACATCGGCGGTGCGGCCTCCCGGTCCCAGCAGCAGCTGGTCCAGCTGGAGGGCCAGGTGCAGGGCTACACCAGCGCCATCTGGTTCGCCGTCGGCATCCTGGTCGCGGCGGCCGTGATCGCCCTGACCTTCGTCAACGCCGGCCGCCCGGGCGGCACCGCCGTCACGGGGTCCGGTTCGGGTGACGCGGCCGAGGACGAGCTGCGGGTGCCGGTCGTCGCCCACTGACGACGCCGGACGCGGTACTCCTTCGGGTCTTCGGGCCACCTGTTCCATCCGTGCGCGGGGGGAGGGGACGCCCCTCCCGCACGGTTCCCAGGACCTGCCCCGGCCGCGCGCTCAGCGCAGCCAGGGCAGGTCCGCACCCGCTTCGCTCGGCTGAAGTCCCTCGGCGACGATCCGCATGATCTCGCCGAGGGACTTCTGCTGTTCGGGCGTGAGCCGGTCGAACACGGCCTGGCGTACGGCGTCCACGTGGCCCGGCGCGGTCCGGCCCAGCACCTCGTACCCCTCGTCCGTGAGGATGGCGAACTGGCCCCGCTTGTCCGAGGGGCAGTCCTCGCGGCGCACCCAGCCGTTCTTCTCCAGGCGGGCGATCGCGTGCGAGAGGCGGGAACGGGTGATCTTGGCGTACCGGGCCAGCTCCGTCATCCGCAGCCGCCGCCGCGGTGACTCGGCGAGCTTTACCAGCAGGCCGTAGTAGACGTGCGGCATGCCCGCGTCACGCTGGAGCTGACGGTCGAGGTGGTCCTCCAGGAGGGTCGCGGCCTCGATGTAGGAGCGCCATACGCGCTGCTCCTCGGCGGTGAGCCAGCGGGGCTCTTCGGCGGGGGAGGCCGGGATGGGTGCCGTGTTCATGTAACCCATCGTACGCAACCACTTCTTGAAGTTTAAACAAATGAGGCGTAGATTCACGTCCAGAGAGATTGAGAGTTCAAGTACTGGGAGCCGCCCTCATGTCCGCCACCGTTCAGGAGCGCATGCCCGCCCTCTATCTCAGTCACGGCGCCCCGCCGCTCGCCGACGACCCCGTCTGGCCCGGCGAACTCGCCGCGTGGGCCGCCGCCCTCCCGCGCCCCAAGGCGATCCTCGTCGTCTCCGCCCACTGGGAGGAGGCCCCGCTCGCCCTCGGCGCCACCCGGACCGTCCCCCTGGTGTACGACTTCTGGGGCTTTCCGGAGCACTACTACCGGGTGCGCTACGAGGCCCCCGGCGCCCCCGCGCTCGCCGAGTCCGTCCGCAAGCTGCTGCGCGCCCCCGGTACGCCCGTGCAGGACGTCCCCGAGCGCGGCCTCGACCACGGCGCGTACGTGCCGCTCGTCGAGATGTACCCAGGCGCCGACATCCCGGTCCTCCAGGTCTCCATGCCGACCCTCGACCCCGCGCGGCTGATGGAGACCGGCCGCAGGCTCGCGCCGCTGCGCGACGAGGGCGTGCTGATCATCGGCTCCGGCTTCTTCACCCACAACCTGGCCGCCCTGCGCCAGAGCGGCACCCCCGCCTGGTCCGCCGAGTTCGACGACTGGGGCAGGCGCGCGCTGGAGGCCGGTGACGTGGACGGGCTGCTCGACTTCGCCCGCAAGTCCCCGGCGGGCCTGCTCGCCCACCCGCGCACCGAGCACTTCGCCCCGCTGTTCGTGACGATGGGGGCGGCGGACGCGGCCGGCGAGCTGGACCTGCGTGAATCCGTGATCGACGGCTTCTGGATGGGGCTGGCGAAGCGGTCGGTACAGTTCGGCTGAGCGCGCACCGCGGGAGGGGCGGCTGAGCGCGCACCGCGGGAGGGGCTAGAGCGGCTTCTCGTACCAGGCCACGTCCCAGTACCGGCCGAACTTCCGGCCCACCTCGCGGTACGTGCCGACGTGCCGGAAGCCGAAGCGCTCGTGCAGCCGGGCGGAGGCGGCGTTGGGCTGTGCGATGCCCGCGTAGGCGCGGTGCAGGTCCTCGTCGGCCAGGGCCTCGAAGAGGGACGCGTAGAGCAGCGTGCCGATGCCCCGGCCGCCGGCCCGCGGGGCGACGTAGACGGTGGTCTCCACGGAGGTCCCGTACGCGGGTTTCGCGCGGTAGGGGCTGGATGTGGCGTACCCCAGAATCTCCTGTGAGTCGGCGTCCGTGGCAACCCTCAGCCGGTGCGGGCCGTCTTCAGGGTGGGAGAGCAGCCAAGGGCGGCGCTCTTCCGGAGTGAAGGGTTCGGTGTCGAACGTGATGGGCGTCTCACGTACGTAGTGGTTGTAGAGGTCGGTGAGGGCCTTGAGATCGTCCTCGACCCCCGGCCTGACCTGGACCTCCGCACGTCCCGACGGCATCGTGCCTCCTCATGTGGCGGCACAGGGTACTGCATGATCAGAAAAATCGGGGGGCGGGTTGGGAATTCTGTCCGGATTCCAGTCGTTGTTTCCATCGGATGCAGGGCACCCGAGGAGAGTCCCGAGAGGGACCGGAGACCGGATCCGGGACCGAGGAGACCGGAGACGACAACCCCACACGGCGCCCGGTGTCCACTGGATCACCCGCTGAACCACCATCGCAAGGGAGCACGCATGGCAACCCGTGCCGTCGCCCGTCGTAAGTCCGCCACCGGCGGGACCTCCGACGCGGCAACCAGCGTCCGCGCAGGCGGCGGCGAGCTCGCCGACCGCGATCTGGTCGGCATGTACCTCGACGAGATCGCACGGACGCCGCTGCTCGACGCCGCCAAGGAGGTCGAGCTGTCCCAGGCCATCGAGGCGGGTGTGTTCGCGCGGCAGGTCCTCGAAGGCTACGAGGAGACCGGGGCGGACGCCACCCGGGAGGAGCTGGAGGCTCTGATCGAGGAGAGCGAGCGGGCGAAGGACGTCTTCATCCGTTCCAACCTCCGCCTCGTCGTCGCGGTCGCCCGCCGCTACCCCCGCAGTGGTCTGCCCCTCCTCGACCTCATCCAGGAGGGCAACGCCGGCCTGGTCCGCGCGGTCGAGAAGTTCGACTACCGCAAGGGCTTCAAGTTCTCGACGTACGCGACCTGGTGGATCCGCCAGGCCATCACCCGGTCGATCGCCGACCAGTCGCGCACCATCCGCCTCCCCGTCCACCTGGTGGAGGAGCTGGGCCGGATCCGGCGCGTGCAGCGCGAGTTCAACCGCGAGCACGGCCGCGAGCCGGAGCCCGCCGAGATCGCCGCCGAGCTCGGTTCGACGCCGGAGCGCGTCACCGACGTACTCGACTGGGCCCGCGACCCCGTCTCGCTGAACATGTCGGTGGACGACGAGGGCGAGACCCAGTTCGGCGACCTGCTGGAGGACACCTCCGCCGTGTCGCCCGAGCAGTCGGTGATGACGCTGCTGCGCAGCGAGGAGCTCGACGACCTCATCGGCCGCCTCGACCCGCGCACGGCCTCCATCATCAAGATGCGGTACGGCATCGTCGACGGCCGCGAGCGTACGCTGACCGAGGTCGGCAAGGAGCACGGGCTCACGCGCGAGCGGATCCGGCAGATCGAGAAGCACGCGCTGCTGGAGCTGAAGAAGCTGGCCCGCGACACCGGCTTCGAGGCGGCGGCGTAAGCGGGCGGCGGGCCGGCGGGCGACGCGACGGAGTCGGACCGCCGCCGGGCCCGGTCGCCGGATCACCGGGGCGGATCGCCGCCGGAGCCACCGGAGGCCGTGATGCGGGGGCGTGACGTGACGGGTGGGGCGTACGCCGGTGGCCGAACCCCGCGCAAACATGGCTGTACAACGCTGCTTCAACCGGCGGGGGCCCGGGAACAAGAACTCCGGGCCCAACAGTTCGGGCCCGGGTACCGGCCTCGAACCGGCCCCTTCCGCCCCTATGGACCACGTCCCGACGCACTCCCCCCGGCGCCGGGACTCTCCCGAGCCGGGCTCGGCGCCTCTCCCCCCGGGGCGCCGCAGCCCGGCTCCTCCCGTCCGGGAGGCGGGGCACCCCGAACCTGAACCCCGGGGTGGCCCGCCGAATGGCAGATTCTGCCACAGCGGCATAGCCTGCCGAAGTGAGCAGCACCACCCCACCATCGTCGGCGGCCCCCGCGCCCGGCCCGGCACCCGTGTCCCTGACCGAGCGGCGCAAGGCCGAGACCCGGATGGAGATCGCCCGCGCGGCGGCCCGTCTCTTCGTCGGCCAGGGCCTGCGGGCCACCAGGGCCGAGGACATCGCCCGGGCCGCAGGGATCGCCCCGCGCACCTTCTACCGCTACTTCGCGACGAAGGAGGAGGCCGTCGCCCCGCTCTACGCCCTCGGCGCCGAACGCTGGGCGCAGGCGGTGCGCGAGGCCCCGGCCGAACTGTCCCCGCCCGAGGCCCTGGAGTACGCCGTACGGCACACGCTGACGCCGGGCGCCGGGGTGTCGGCGTCCTCCTGGCAGTGGGCCCGCACGCTCATCCGCCTGGCCGAGACCAGCCCGGCGCTGCGGAAGGTATGGGCGGAGGTCTGCCAGACGGCGGAGCGGGGGCTCGTGGAGGTGCTGGCGGTGCGGACGGCGCAGGGGGACGACAACGTTGCCGCGCGGCTGCGGGCCTCTCCCGAGCTGCACTTCGCGGCAGCTGCGGCGAGTGCGGCGGTGCGCGTGGCGGTGGAGCACTGGGCGGTCTGCGCGGAGGACCCCTCGTCCGACGGCGTGAGGACCGGGGGCCCACTGGAGCTGGCGTTGCGGAATCTCCGGGTACTGCGGGAGGTCGCTTGGGAGGGCGGCCCCACGGGGTAGCCGACGCGCGAACGGGCGCGCTTCGGTGCCGTCCTTCGGCGGTACGGGGGCGTGGCGGCGCCGGGGCGTGGCGGGGTCGGAGCTTGGCGGAGCCGGAGCATGGGGGGGGCGGAGCTTGGCGGGTTCGGAGCGGGGCGGATCGGAGGTTGGCGGCGCGCCGGGCGTGGTGGCGCCGAGCTCGGCGGGAATCGGTCACTGATCCGCTGCCGCCCTCACCAACCTCTCCCCCAACCCCCGTACGCACTCCACCAGTTCCGCCGGCTCCCGCACCCGGAAGTCCACTCCCAGCATCGCGAGACGTACCGCCATCCACTCCACCGCGTCGGACACGGTCGCCCGCAGGACGCACGACGCGCCGCCGTCCGTCGGCTCCGGTGTTCCGAGCCACTGCGGCAGCCGTGCCGCGACGACCTCGGCCGGCGCGTCGAAGGCGACCACGATCTCGTACGAGTCGCCTCGCCGCTGCATCGAGCGCCGCAGGTACTCCGCCGCGCTCCCCGTCGGCAACTCCCGCGGAGCGAACCGCGCACCCGTGGCGAACGGTTCGCTCACCCGGTCGACCCGGAAGGTCCGCCAGTCGTCCCGGTCGAGGTCGTAGGCGACCAGGTACCAGCGGCGACCCGTCGACACCAGCCGGTACGGCTCCGTCACGCGCCGCGACTCGACGCCGTCCCCCGCGCGGTAGGCGAACCGCAGCCGCTCCCGCCCGGCCACCGTCGACGCCATGACGGTCAGCGTCTCAGGCGCGATGCTCGGACCGTCCCCGCTGGTCAGCGGCGTCGTCGCGGCCTGGAGGGTGGCGACGCGGTGACGCAGCCGCCCCGGCAGTACCTGCTCCAGCTTGGCCAGCGCCCGTACCGACGCCTCGTCCACGCCCTCGACCGCGTGACCGGCGCCGGCCCGCAGCCCGACCGCGATGGCCACCGCCTCCTCGTCGTCGAGGACGAGCGGCGGCATCGCCTTGCCGGCCACCAGCCGGTAGCCGCCGTCGGAACCCATGGTCGCCTGCACGGGATAGCCCAGCTCGCGCAGCCGGTCGATGTCCCGCCGGACCGTGCGGCGGGAGACCCCGAGCCGGTCGGCGAGCTCGCCGCCGGGCCATTCGCGGGGCGTCTGGAGGAGGGAGAGGAGCGTCAGGAGCCGGGCCGGAGTGTCCGTCGTCATGCGTTCGAGGATGCCGCACATCTAGGACGCGACCTGTCCTATTGGGACCATAGCTTTCCTCCATGACCTCAACGCACACCCCAGGGCCCGCACCCGCCCAGCCCGTCGCGGGCGACCGACGTCGCTGGTTCGCCCTCGCGATCGTGATGACCGCGGCGTTCATGGACCTGGTCGACGTCACCATCGTGAACATCGCGATCCCGTCGATCCGGCAGGACGAGGGCGCCTCCTTCAGCCAGATCCAGTGGATCACCGCCGGTTACGCCCTCGCCTTCGCCGCCGGCCTGATCACCGGCGGGCGGCTCGGCGACATCCACGGACGCAAGCGGGTGTTCCTCGTCGGCATCGGCGGCTTCACCGTCGCGTCCGCGCTGTGCGGCCTCGCCGTGAGCCCGGAGATGCTGGTCGCCTCCCGCATCCTCCAGGGCGCCATGGCGGCGCTGATGGTGCCGCAGGTCCTGTCGATCGTGCACGCCACCTTCCCGGCGCACGAACGCGGCAAGGTGTTCGGGCTGTTCGGCGCGATCGTCGGACTGGGGGCCGTCTCCGGTCCCCTGCTGGGCGCCCTGCTCACCGAGTGGAACCTCTTCGGGCTCGAGTGGCGGCCCATCTTCCTCATCAACCTGCCGGTCGGCATCGCGGGACTCGTCCTCGGCAGCCGCTTCATCACGGAGTCCAAGGCGCCGCGCGCCCTCAAGCTGGACCTGGTCGGGGTCGGCCTGGTCACCCTCGGTCTGCTGATGCTGGTCTACCCGCTCACCCGGGGCCGCGAGCTGGACTGGCCGCTGTGGGGGTACCTGTCGATGGCCGGCTCGGTCGTCGTCCTCGCGGTGCTGGTGGCGTACGAGAGGCGGAAGACCGCGCGGGACGGTTCGCCGCTGGTCGAGCTGTCCCTGTTCAAGGTGAAGAGCTTCGCGGCGGGCATCGCCGTGCAGACCGTCTTCGGGGTCGCGCTCGGCATCTTCTTCCTGGTGTGGACGCTGTACATGCAGGAGGGGCTCGGCTGGACCCCGCTGCGGGCCGGGCTGACCGGCGTGCCGTTCTCGATCGCCGTCTCCGTGGCGGCCGGGGTGTCGGTGCAGAAGCTGGTCCCGCGCTTCGGGCGCAAGGTGCTCCAGGCGGGCGCGCTGGTGATGGCGGCCGGAGTACTGCTCTACATCTGGGAGTCGGAGCGGTACGGGCTCGGCATCACGTCCTGGCAGATGGCGCTGCCGCTCGTCGTGATGGGTGTCGGCATGGGGCTGATCGTCGCGCCGCTGACGGACGCGGTGCTGTCCCAGGTGCCCCGTGAGCACGCCGGAGCGGCGTCCGGGCTCATCAACACCGTGCAGCAGATGGGCAACGCGCTGGGGCTGGGGCTGGTCTCGGTGGTCTTCTTCGGCACGATGAGCGACCACCTGGCCCCGTCCCGCATCGGCCCGGAGTACGCGGACGGCTTCCAGAACGCGCTGGGCTGGGTCGCCGGGGTGATGGGCGTCATCTTCCTGCTGATGTTCGCGCTGCCCAGGCGGCCGGCCCAGCACGTGGAGGGGGCCCAGGAGGAGGAACGGGCGGAGGAGAAGAAGCCCGCGCTGGTCTGATCGCGCTGATCGCGGCGTGCTTGAGGGGACGACGTGAGGGCGGGGACGGAGCGGCGGCGACGGAAGGGCGGGTCCGGTACTTCGGTGCTGGGCCCGCCCCCTTCTTTCATGATGCCCGTTCATGTCTGTTTGGGTCCGAGCGCTTCCGGTTTTCGGTTTACATTCTGGAATACCGGGCGTAATCTCCGAGTGAAACCACAGGTTCGGGCACAGGTCGGAGGCGAACGGTCATGTACGCACCGGAGCGGCAGCAGGAGATCCTCCGGCTCGCCCGGGACGGCGGCCGGGTGGACGTGGTGTCGCTGGCCGAGGAGTTCCAGGTGACGGCGGAGACCATCCGCCGCGACCTGAAGGCGCTCGACCGCGCCGGTCTGCTCCGCCGGGTGCACGGCGGCGCGATCCCCGCCGGGCGGCTGGACTTCGAACCGGACCTCGCCGAGCGCGAGTCGACGGCCGCCGACGAGAAGGACCGGATCGCCAAGGCGGCCCTGGCGGAACTGCCGACCGAGGGCACGATGATCCTCGACGCCGGTTCGACCGTGGCCCGCATGGCCGCCGCGCTCCCGCCGGAGACCGCGCTGACCGTCGTCACCCACAGCCTGCCCATCGCGGCCCGCCTCGCCGACCACCCCGGCATCCAACTCCACCTGGTCGGAGGGCGCGTGCGGCACCGTACGCGCGCCGCCGTGGACGCCTGGGCGCTGCGCGCGTACGGCGAGATCCGCGCCGACGTGCTGGTGGTGGCGGCCAACGGCTTCTCCGTGGAGCACGGTCTGACCACCCCCGACCTCGCCGAGGCCGCCGTCAAGCGGGCCGCCATCGCCGCCGCCCGCCGCGTGGTGCTGGTCGCCGACTCCTCCAAGCACGGCCAGGAGCACTTCGCCCGCTTCGGCGCCCTGAGCGACGTGGACCTGCTGATCACCGACAGCGGGATGAGCCCCGAAGACGCCACCGCCATCGAGCGCGCCGGCACGGAAGTAGTACGCGCATGATCCTCACCGTCACCCCCAACCCGTCGCTGGACCGCACCTACGAGGTCCCCTCCCTCGACCGCGGCGAGGTCGTCCGCGCCACGGGCGAGCGCGTGGACCCGGGCGGCAAGGGCGTGAACGTCTCGCGCGCGGTGACGGCGGCCGGCCGGCGCACCGTCGCGGTGCTGCCGCTGGGCGGGCCGTCCGGCACCCTCGTCACCGAACTGCTCGACGCCCAGGGCATCGAGGTCGCGCCGGTGCCGATCGCCGGGGTCACCCGGGCCAACATCGCGCTCGCCGAGTCCGACGGCGTCCTGACGAAGATCAACGCACCGGGTCCCGACCTGTCGGCGGCCGAGCGGGAACTGCTCCTGGAGACCGTACGGCGGCAGTCGCCCGGCGCGGACTGGATCGCCTGCTGCGGCAGCCTGCCCCGCGGACTCGCTCCCTCCTGGTACGCCGACCTGGTCGCCCGGGCGCACGCCGCCGGTGTCCGCATCGCGCTGGACACCTCCGGGCCCGCCCTGCTCCAGGCGTTGCGCGAGGGGCCCGACGTGGTCAAGCCGAACGCCGAGGAGCTGGCGGAGGCCGTCGGGCGGCCCCTGGCCACCGTCGGCGACGCCGTGAAGGCCGCCGAGGAACTGCGGGAGCTGGGCGCCCGGTCGGTGCTCGCCAGCCTCGGCGCCGACGGTCAGCTGCTCGTGGACGACGCGGGCACCTGGTTCGGCAGCGCCCGCGTGGACGCCGTACGCAGCAACGTCGGCGCCGGTGACGCCTCCCTCGCCGGCTTCCTCGTCGCCGGCGGTGCCGGTCCGGGCGCCCTCGCCTCCGCCGTCGCGCACGGCGCCGCCGCCGTGCGGCTGCCCGGCAGTGTGATGCCGACGCCGGCCGACCTGGACCCGGGAGCGGTGACGGTCACGGCGGAGGTGCCGGTGGACCGCGCGCTGAAGGAGCCGGCGTCATGAACCCCCACCCCGTCCCGGACCCCTGTGGCCCGGGCCCCCGTCCCCACCGCAGTGCCCCCGTCCCCGTCCCCGCCCCCGCCCACCACCCCGTGTTCCGGGCGATACGCGAGCTAAGGAGCCCGCGATGAGCGACATGATCACCGCGGATCTGGTCGACCTCGACCTGTCCGCCGATACCAAGGAAGCGGCGGCGCGCGCCCTCGCCGAGCGGATGGTGGCCCAGGGCCGGGTGACCGACCTGGACGGCTTCCTCGCCGACGTGGCCGCCCGTGAGGCGCAGATGCCGACCGGTCTCGACGGCGGTATCGGCATCCCGCACTGCCGCAGCGAGCATGTCACCGAGCCGACGCTCGCCTTCGGGCGCAGCGCGGCCGGCGTCGACTTCGGGGCGGCGGACGGCCCGGCCGACCTGATCTTCCTGATCGCCGCTCCGGCGGGCGCCGACGACGCCCACCTGACGATCCTCTCCGCACTGGCCCGGCAGCTGATGAACGCCGAGTTCACCGCCGCGCTGCGGTCGGTGGGCGACGCGTCGGCCGCCGCGGCGCTGATCCGCGGGGAGGAGCCGACCGGTGCCGAGAGCGTTGCCGAAGGCGCCGAGGACTCCGTGGCGGTCTCGGCGGCGGCCTCCGCCGAGACCGCCACGGGCAGCCCCGACGAGGAGACCCGCGAACCCGAGCGTCCCTTCCGTGTCGTCGCCGTCACCTCCTGCCCCACCGGCATCGCGCACACCTACATGGCGGCCGAGTCGCTGGAGAACGCGGGCCGCGAGGCGGGCGTCGAGGTCGCCGTCGAGACCCAGGGCTCGGCCGGCTTCACCCGGCTCGACCCGGCGGTCATCGAGGCGGCGGACGGCGTGATCTTCGCCCACGACGTGCCCGTGCGCGAGAAGGACCGCTTCGCCGGGAAGCCCACCGTCGACACCGGCGTCAAGGCGGCCATCAACCGGCCCGGCGAGCTGATCGGCGAGGTCCGCGACAAGGCGGCCCGCGGCGAGGTCACGGCGGCCGGCGCGGCCGGTGCCGCCGGTTCCTCCGGCGCGTCGCCCGTCGAGCGCGGCGGCGGGTCCGGTGAGGGATACGGGACGAAGCTGCGCGTCTGGCTGATGTCCGGCGTCAGTTACATGGTCCCGTTCGTCGCCGCGGGCGGTCTGCTGATCGCCCTGGGCTTCGCGATCGGCGGCTACGAGATCAACAAGGCGCCGTCGGTGATGGACCACTTCGTGTGGTCCCAGGCGGACAGCTGGGCGGCGCTGCTGTTCCAGATCGGCGGCGTGGCCTTCGCCTTCCTCGTCCCGGTGCTGGCCGGTTACATCGCCTACGGCATGGCCGACCGGCCGGGCCTGGTCCCCGGCTTCGTCGGCGGTTCGATCGCGCTGACCATCAACGCCGGGTTCCTGGGCGGTCTGGCGGCCGGTCTGATCTCCGGTGCCGTGGTGATGGCGATCCAGCGGGTACGCATCCCGGCGGCCCTGCGCGGCATCATGCCCGTGGTGGTGATCCCGCTGATCTCCTCGGCGGTCGTCGGGTTCCTGATGTTCGTGGTGATCGGCAAGCCCATCGCGTCCGCGCAGAAGGCGATGACCGACTGGCTGAGCGACCTGTCCGGTGCCAACGCGATCCTGCTCGGCGCCCTGCTCGGCCTGATGATGTGCTTCGACCTCGGCGGCCCGGTCAACAAGGTCGCCTACGCCTTCGCCACTGCCGGCATCGCGGTCTCCGACCCGAGCGACTCGGCGATGAAGATCATGGCGGCGGTCATGGCGGCCGGCATGGTCCCGCCGCTCGCGATGGCCCTGGCCACGACCGTGCGCAGCAGGCTCTTCAACGCCGCCGAGCGCGAGAACGGCAAGGCCGCCTGGGTCCTGGGCGCCTCCTTCATCTCCGAGGGCGCGATCCCGTTCGCGGCGGCCGACCCGCTGCGGGTCATCCCGTCCTCGATGGTGGGCGGCGCTGTCACCGGAGCTCTGTCCATGGCCTTCGGCGCCACACTGCGCGCCCCGCACGGCGGCATCTTCGTGGTTCCGCTGATCGGCAACCCGCTGCTCTACCTGGTCGCCATCGCGGCGGGCGTCTGCGTCACCACGGGCCTGGTGATCGTCCTCAAGGGCCTGCGCAGGCCGACGCCGGGCGCGGTGGCCCAAGGTCCCGGCGGCGCGGACCCGTCGGCCACGACGCCGGGGGCGAAGCGGCCGGTGGCCGCGTAAGGGGCGGTCTTCGTTCGACGATTCACGGGCCGGGTTCCGCGGGGGACCCGGCCCGGCGGCGTACGTACCGCGCTCCTGGAAGACCTCTGCCAGCGCCTCCGTGAGGCCTGCCGGCAGACCTGCCGACAGGTCCGCTGGCAGACCCGCTGGCAGACCCGCCGGCAGGTCCGCTGGGAGGTCCTGTCAGAGATCTGCGGAGATCTACCGGAGATCTGCCAGAGGTCTGTCAGGAGACCTGCGCCGCGCGCAGCTCCATCGCACGGCGGGCGGTGTCCTCGCTGTCGTACACCTCGCACATGTGCCGCCCGTCGGGCGTGGCCGTGTGCTCGACCTCCCAGAGAGAGACCTCCGCGCCGTCGTGCAGCAGGAACGCGTGCTCGTAGAGCGAGAAACCGATCCGGGGGCGGCCCGCGCGGCCGGGGCCGCCGAACGCCTGGGTGATCTGGTGCGCGGACGCCGTCGCCAGCCGCGCGGCGACGTCGGCGCCGGGCCGGTCCGGGTTCTCCGCGCGGCGCAGCAGCCGGCGGGCGTGGTCCGCCGAGGCGTCGGGGACGTAGGCGTGCCGCGGGGCGGGGGCCGGGGACAACTGCACCTGCACCGGCAGCTCGAAGTCCGGTGTGTCCGGCGGCAGTGCCAGCCGCGCGGTGGCGGTGCGCAGCTCCTCCTCGTCGACGTACACCTCGTGCTGCGGCTCGCTGCCCGGGGCGGTGTTGTGGACCAGCTCCCAGAGCGTGACCGCCGACCCGTCGGCGAGCAGCCAGGTGTGCCGGTACGTCTCGCGGTGCAGCCCCGCGCTGTGGTGCGCGGAGTGCAGGGAACCGTCGTGCGCCAGCGCGCAGTCCAGCTGCCGTATCGTCTCGTCGGGCAGCTCGAACGAGTTCAGTGCGCGACCGAGCAGTCGCATGAGGTGCTCCTCCGGAGACTCGGGCGACTCGGGTGGTTCGTACGCTGCCGTCTCGTACGGAACGCTCAAGGTTTCTCCCGGCGTTGCTGCATGTCACCTTGTGGGTGCATACCGTAGCCCCTCGGTCGGACATCATGTCCGGGAACCGAGAAAACGTACGCCCGAAAAACGCGCGGGCCGCGCGAAAAGTTCCCGCGCGACCCGACGAACCGTCAAAATCCGCTGCTCAGAGGCCGATGAGGCGGCGCTTCCGGCGATCCACTCGCTCCAGGTCATGTTCCAGCCGTTGACTCCGTTGTCCGGCGCGACCGTGTTGTCCGGGGAGTCCTTGACATCACGAGGTCCCCGATGAGCGAACGGTCGTAGAACCACTTGGCGGGGGAGTCACCCTGCCCGCCCCGGAGGTCCGGAGACCTGCGCCCGGATCCGGTCAACCCGCCCTGGACGGCCTGCCGTAGAGCTCCCCGTACGACGGCCACGCCCCGCCCGGTCCGTCCACCGGCTCGGCGGCCCGGACGGCCCGCACGATCGCGCGCGTCACCATGTCCGCACCCGCCGCCAGCACCTCGTTCAGCGCGAGCGGTTGCCCCGCGTCGAGGGGACGCTCCCCGGTCGCCAGGGTGAACACCGTGTCCCCGTCGCTGAGCAGGTGCACCGGCCGCACGGCACGCGCGATGCCGTCGTGTGCCGTGCCGGCCAGCTTCTGCGCCTGGGCCTTGGACAGGTCCGCGTCGGTGGCGACCACGGCGAGCGTGGTGTTCAGCGGGGGCGGCGCGTTGCTCGCCGCGACCTCGGCGAGACGCCGCCCCGCCGCCTGGTGGACGTCCGGCTCCGGGTACTCCACCCGTCCGCCCCGGAAAAACTCCCCGTACAGGACCCCCGTTTCCGGATCCGTCACCGACCCCGCCGCGTTGGCCACCACCAGCGCCGCCACCGTGATCCCCGAGTCCAGCACGGTGCTCGCGGTGCCGATACCGCCCTTCAGCGTGCCGACCACGGCTCCCGTGCCCGCCCCGACAGACCCCTCGGCCACCCCCGCGCCCGGCGCGCTCGCGTGGGCCGCCTCGGCCGCCTCCCGTCCGGTGGCCGCGTCCGGCCTGGCCCGGAAGTCGCCCCCGCGCCCCAGGTCGAAGACGCACGCCGCGGGCACCACCGGCACCACGTGCGCGGGGTCCGGGCCGACGCGCACCCCGCGGCCCCGCTCCTCCAGCCAGGCCATCACCCCGGACGCCGCGTCGAGCCCGTACGCGCTGCCGCCGGTCAGCACCACCGCCTGGACCCTCTGCACCAGGTTGCGCGGATCGAGCGCGTCCGTCTCCTTGGTGCCGGGGCCTCCTCCGCGCACGTCCACGGCGGCTACCGCCCCGCCCTCCGGCGCGAGCACCACCGTCGTGCCCGTGAGCCACCCGTCGCCGGTGCGCGTCGCGTGCCCCACCAGCAGACCGGCCACGTCCGTCAATGCGTCAACTGTCATGCCGCCAGTCTCGTCCAGGCACCGGCGCCTGGCGGCGGCATCCAGCGGCATCAAGAGGCACCAAGCGGCATCAAGAGGAACCAGGGGGACGTCAGGCGGCATCTGGGGGAGCAGGCGGCTCTGAGGGCTCCCGGGGGCCTGCGGGGAGTTCCGCCGGGTGCCGAGGGGGCTCCGCCTGGTGCCGAGGGGGATCCGCCGGGGCCTACGGGGAGACCGGAGGGCCTCGGGACTTCAGGCGGCGGACGCCGCGGTGCCCCGCTCCGGCACACTCCGCCGCGCGGTCAGCGCCACCCCGGTCGCGACGGCCAGAGCCAGGACGATGCCCGAAGCGAGCACCGCCAGGTCACCGGCGAAGGTGCAGCAGGCCACCAGCAGCGCGGCCGTCGGCAGCACCAACTGCTCGGCGACGCCCACCTTGAAGTACCGCGCGTGCAGACCCCACACCGTGAGCAGGAACAGCGCCGTGGGCAGGGTCACCGCCGCGGACGCCGCGAGCGTCGAGATGTGCGCCTTGCCCACCGCCTGCTCCACGGCCACCTCCAGGCCCGCCCCGATCGCAGCCGCCGAGGCGAACACCAGATAGTGCCCGTAGCCCCACAGGAACGACTGTCTGCTGGTGCGAAGACGACCGTGGACGGGCACCGCGAAGTAGATCCACCACGCGGCGAAGACGATCAGCAGCCCGCCGGCCGCGATCGGCAGCAGTTCGCCCAGCGCGTCGTTCTCGTCGATGCCCGACTTTACCGCGATCGTGGCCGCGGCGATGGTCTCGCCGAGCACGATGATCGTGAACAGCCCGTACCGCTCGGCGATGTGGTGCGGGTGCCAAGACGACGGATGCTTCCGCTCCGCGAACGCCGGCACGCACAGCTCCAGCACCACCATCACCAGGAACAGCCAGCCCCGGCCGCCCTCCGGCAGGAACAGCAGCCCCAGCCAGCCGACCTGGCAGATCAGCACGCCCCCGGCGTATCCCAGGGTCATGGCGCGTTCGGGAGGCCCGGCGGAACGGGCCGCCCTGAGCCACTGCGCCGACATGGCCACCCGCATGATCACGTAGCCGAGGACGACGGCGGTCCAGTCGTGGTCCTCGAAGGCCCGCGAGACCCCGGCCGCGAGGACGAGCACACCGGCGATCTGCACCAGGGTGACGATCCGGTAGGGCACGTCGTCGTTGTCGTAGGCCGAGGCGAACCAGGTGAAGTTCATCCACGCCCACCAGATGGCGAAGAAGACCATCGCGTAGTCGAGGACGCCTTGGCCGGCGTGGCCCTCGGCGATGGAGTGCACCAGCTGGACGCCCGCCTGGGCGACCGCGACGACGAAGCACAGGTCGAAGAAGAGTTCCAGCGGCGTCGCGGCACGGTGCGCCTCGTGCCGGCCGCGGGCCGCGAGTCGGCGCACCGGCGGCCGAACGTGGGGCGGGCCGGAGGACGCGCTCGCCGGGGGAGGGCTGGACATCATGGCTCCCAGCACAGCAGAGACGGCGCGGACGCGCCCCCGGAGGGCACCGGAGGGGCCGTACCCTGGAGCCATGAGCACCGCCCCCGAACCCGAGCCGCGCGCGCCCAGGCCCGCGCTGGTCTTCGACGACCCGCTGGACCAGCAGACCTCGGACGACACCGACCGGGGGTGGGGCGATCGGCCCGAGGGTGACAGCGCGGCCGACCTGAAGCGCTTCCTCGACGAGAAGCCGCCCCACCACCTGTGAGCCGTGCGGGCACCCGACCGCCGCCGGACCCCTTCTCCCGCCGTGGGCGGTTCTACGGGCGGTCGTGACCGGAACCGCGCTGCGCGACCAGCGCGTCCCGGATCTCCTTGAGCACCTCCAGCTCGGAGACCTCGATGACCTCCTGCGTGCTCTCCTTCGCCTTGCGGCGGGCCTCCTGCCGCGCGAGGTACTTCGCCATGGGCAGGACCATCAGGAAGTAGACGACGGCCGCGGTGATCACGAACGTGAGGGTGGCGCCCAGCACCGAACCCCATAGGATCCGCACGCCCGTGGCGGCGTCCCCGGTACCGGTGCAGGGGCCCTTGAGGCAGGAGCTGTAGCTGTCCAGGCTCTTGGTGCCGAACGCTCCGACCAGGGGGTTGATGACCCCCTTCACCACCGAGTTGACGATGTTGGTGAAGGCGGCGCCGATGACCACCGCCACCGCCAGATCGATGACGTTTCCGCGCATCAGGAAGGCCTTGAAGCCTTGCCAGACGCTCGGCTCGTTCTTCTCGCTCACCTCGGGGGCTCTCCTCGTATGCACAGGTCTCGTGCGAACGGGTCTCGCACGGACAGGGTGTGGAACAAAACGCTCCGCAACCTACGTCAGCGCTGGGCCGTCCTGTCCAATCAGATCCCTCGAACGAGCGACTTGACGAGCGACTTGACGGGCGACTCGACGGGCGACTCGACTGGCTCAGCACAGCGTCACCGCCAGCCGTGACAGGGCGCTCGCGCCGACCAGCCGGTGAGCGGTGGCGCGCGGCACCGAGACCACGACCAGTGCCCCGTCGGCCGCTGCCCCGTCCACGGGCTCCGGCACCTCCGCCACCAGAGCTCCGCGCGCGATGACGGAGGCGTCACCCGCGCCGCCGTCGCCGGCCGCGACGACGTCGATCCGGTCGCCCGGCCCGAGCAGCCGCACCGTGGCCGCGTCGGCGATCCGCACCGGCGCCGTCACGAGTCGCGCGCCGTGCCGACCGTCCGCCGCCTCCCTCTCCCTCTCCGGCTCCGTCACCGGGTGCCCGCGTGCCCGTCGGGTGTCCTGTGCGCCGGCGCCCGGGTGCGGGCCCGCCACGACCAGCGCCGCGGCGGTGACGGCGAGCCCGGCGGCCACGGCGCGCCGCCGGTGGCGTACGAGCCGGTGCAGCAGGTGCTGTCCGCCGCGCACCCGGACCGGGGCGAAGTGCGGCACCTCGCACGTGGGCGGCGCGTCGGAGCCGAGCGGGTGGGGGAGCGGTAGCGGGGAGGGAACGGTGGAACGGGACACGGTGACCACCACCTGTGACGAGGAGACGACGAGGGATCGGCTTGCGCTCCCACGATGAGGCTTCTCGCCGTCGCCCGCCGGAGCCCGTGCGTCCCCGGCCGATTGTGGATAACTCCCCCACCCGAAGGGGGCGTTCCGGCCCACCGGGCCCCCGGGCCTCCCGCTCCCCGGGCCTCCCGGCCTCCCGGTCCCTCCCGGCCTTCCGGTCCCGGTGTGCCTCCCAGCCCCCGTCCCCGCCCCCGCCCCCGCCCCCGGGCCTCCCGGCCCCACCACCGCCCTACGGCAGCGTGACCCCCGGATCCATCCCGCCCAGCGCCGACCCGCACCGGCAGTCCCGCTCGCCGGTCGCCGGCAGCGCGGCCACCGCGTCGAACAGGACGCCCCGCAGCCGGTCCACGTTCGCCGCGAACACCCGCAGAACCTCCTCGTGCGAGACGCCCTCGCCGCTTTCCGCACCGGCGTCGAGGTCGGTGACGAGGGTCAGCGAGGTGTAGCAGAGCTCCAGTTCGCGGGCGAGTGCCGCCTCGGGATGGCCGGTCATGCCCACCACCGACCAGCCCTGTGCCCGGTGCCACAGGGACTCCGCGCGAGTCCCGAAGCGCGGCCCCTCGACCACGACCAGGGTGCCGCCGTCCACCGGCTCCCAGTCCCGCCCCCGGGCCGCCTTCAGCGCGGCGGCCCGCCCGGTGGGGCAGTACGGGTCGGCCAGCGACACGTGCACCACGTTGGGCACCGTGCCGTCGGGCATCGGCAGCCCGTCGAAGTACGTCGACGGGCGGGACTTCGTACGGTCGACGAACTGGTCCGGCACCAGCAGCGTGCCCGGCCCGTACTCGGGGCGCAGGCCGCCGACCGCGCACGGGCCGAGGACCTGGCGCGCGCCGACCGAGCGCAGCGCCCACAGGTTGGCCCGGTAGTTGATCCGGTGCGGCGGCAGATGGTGGCCGCGCCCGTGCCGGGGGAGGAAGGCGACCCGCCGGCCGGCGACCTCGCCGAGGAAGAGGGAGTCGCTGGGCGGACCGTACGGGGTCTCCACCTCGACCTCGGTCACGTCGTCGAGGAACGAGTAGAAACCGGAGCCGCCGATCACGCCGATCTCGGCATTCACCTTGCTCGCCTTGTTCGCCATGCTCGCACCCTAACCGCCCCGGAAAACGCCGAGGACCCTGTCGTCGGACGACGACAGGGTCCCGTAAGAAGTCCTGGTGGGCCTTACGCGGCGGTGGTGCTGGAGGAGGAGCTGCCGGAGCTCGACGACGAACCCGAGCTCGACGACGACCCCGACGACGAACCGGAGTCCGAGGACGTCGACGAAGAAGAGGACGTCGAGGACGCCGAGGACTTCGACGCCGTCGAGCTGCTGGACGAGCTGCCGCGGCTGTCGTTGCGGTAGAAGCCGGAGCCCTTGAAGACGATGCCGACCGCCGAGAAGACCTTCTTCAGGCGGCCCTGGCAGTTCGGGCACTCGGTGAGGGCGTCGTCGGTGAACTTCTGCACCGCCTCGAGGCCCTCGCCGCACTCGGTGCACTGGTACTGGTACGTCGGCACTTGTCTTCCTCCTGGCACTCTCACTCGATGAGTGCTAACGACGATCCATAGTGACGTATTCCGCGGGATCAGTCCACTGTGGCGTGCTCGCGGTGACCGACGCCACGTGCGACCGTACGCTCCCGGGGCCGGGTCTCCAGCCGCGACCGCAGCGCCACCAGCGTCGCCAGCGCGAGCACCGTGCCGCCCATCGGCACCAGGAATCCGGCGCCGTCCCAGAAGCGGTCCTCCAGCTGTCCGGAGACGGTCACGGCCGCCGCCTGGCCGAGTGCCACGGCGCCGGTCAGCCAGGTGAAGGCCTCGGTGCGGGCGCCGGCCGGGACCAGCCCCTCGACCAGCGTGTAGCCGGTGATGAGGGCGGGCGCGATGCACATGCCGACGAGCAGGCCGAGGCCGGCCAGCACGAGCACCGAGTGCGCGGCCCACAGGCCGGACGCGGTCAGTGCGAGGGCGGCGTACCCGACCAGGAGGCGCCGCTGCGGGGCGACCTTCCAGGCGATGGCGCCGCAGGCCAGGCCGGAGAGCATGTTGCCCGCGGCGAAGATCCCGTACAGGACGCCGTTCAGCCCGGGCTCGCCGATCGACTCGGTGAACGCGGCCAGCGAGACCTGCATGCCGCCGAAGACGGAGCCGATGCCCAGGAAGACCACGATCAGGACCCGCACCCCGGGGACGCGCAGCGCCGGAACGTGCTCCGCGCGCGCGTGGTCGCCGTCGGCGCGGCCGACCGCCGGCTGGGTGCTCTTCTGGGCGGCGAACAGCAGACCGCCCACCAGGGTGAGCGCCGCCTCCGTGACCAGGCCCGCGGCCGGGTCGACGGCCGTGCACAGGGCGGTGGCGATGAGAGGGCCGAGGACGAAGGTCAGCTCGTCCGTGACGGACTCGAAGGCGGCCGCCGTGCCCATCAGGGGGGAGCCCTTGAGCTTCACGCCCCAGCGGGCGCGCACCATGGGCCCGACCTGCGGCACCGAGGCGCCGGTGGGCACGGCCGCCACGAACAGCGCCCACAGGGGCGCGTCCGCGAGCGCGAGGGCGGTCAGGATCAGACCGGACGCGGCGTGCACGAGCACGCCGGGGAGCAGGACGGCGCGCTGTCCGTATCGGTCGGCGAGCCGTCCGGTGTAGGGGGCGAACACGGCCATGGCGACGCCGGTGACGGCCGCGACGGCGCCGGCGACGCCGTAGGAGCCGGTGGTGTGCTGCACGAGCAGCACGATGGAGAGCGTCAGCATGGCGAAGGGCTGGCGTGCCGCGAAGCCGGGAAGCAGGAACGTCCAGGCGCCGCGGGTGCGCAGCAGCTGTCCGTATCCGGGGCGGGCGGAGCCGGGCGCGCTGTGCGGCGCCCCCTCCGGCGACTTCTTCGACGGGGTGACCGTGGATGCCACGGCCCGTGCCTTTCTGCCGCCTGGTAGCGCGGTCCGCCTCGCGGCTGTCGCCGTGCGGGAGCGCCGAGAGCTGTCCTCTTGCGCGGACTGCGGTAGATGCCGGAGCCCGGTTGGGGAGGGGGCGTGCCGGCCGCCATACGGTCGCGCCAGCTCTGCGTCAGGCAGAGTTGGTTCGATCAGGTGCCGCCTTCATCGTACAGGGATCAAGGCGGGCGCAACCTGTGAAAGCGCGCACTCCTCTCTTGTTCACCTGTGATTGCCGCTCTTGTCCACCTGTGATCGCCGCTCTTGTTCGCCCGGGATCGCCGTTCATGTTCGCCCGGGACCGCCGTTCACGCTCACCGTGCTCGCCTCTCGTGCTCACCTGTGGTTGCCGCGCGCGTCCCCGGTGCCCAGCCAACCCGCCAGCTTGCCGCCGTGGCCGACCGCGCGCAGCCGCGCCTCGGCGGCGTCCCGGACGGGGTCGGTGGCGACCACGAGGAGTTCGTCCCCGCGCCGCAGTCCCGTCGTGGGCAGCGGTACGAACGACTTCCCGTCGCGGACGATCAGTGTGACGGCGGACCCGGCCGGCAGCCGCAACTCGCTGACCTCGACGCCGTGCATCTTGGATCCCTCTGGGACGGTGACGGACAGCAGGTGCCCGCGCAGCCGCTCCAGCGGAGCCGACTCGATGCCGAGGTCGGCGGCCTCGTCCCCCGTACCGAGGTGCAGCTTGCGGGCCAGCCACGGCAGGGTCGGTCCCTGGACCAGGGTGTACACGACCACCAGGACGAAGACGATGTTGAAGATCCGGCGGCTGCCCACGACGCCCTCCACCATGGGAATCGTCGCCAGCACGATGGGCACCGCGCCGCGCAGCCCGGCCCAGGACATCAGGGCCTGTTCCTGCCACGGCACCCGGAACGGCACCAGGCACAGGACGACGCTCAGCGGGCGCGCCACCATGGTGAGCACCAGTCCGATGACCAGGGCGGGCAGGATGTCGTCGCCCAGCTCGTGCGGGGTGACCAGCAGGCCGAGCAGGACGAACATGCCGATCTGGGCGAGCCAGCCGAGCCCGTCGGCGAACCCGCGGGTGGCGGGCCAGTGCGGCAGCCGGGCGTTGCCCATGACCATCGAGGCGAGGTAGACGGCCAGGAAGCCGCTGCCGTGGGCCATGGCGCCGGCCGCGTAGGCCGCGACGGCGATCGACATGACGGCGATGGGGTAGAGGCCGGACGCGGGCAGCGCCACGTGCCTCAGCCCCAGCGACCCCAGCCAGCCGACCGCGAGTCCGATGGCCGCGCCGATGGTCAGCTCCAGGGCGATCTCGCCCAGCAGTACGTACCAGTGCTCGATCGGGCCGGCCGTGGAGAAGGCGACCACCAGGATGACCACCGGGGCGTCGTTGAAGCCCGACTCGGCCTCCAGGATGCCCGTCACCCGCGAGGGCAGCGGGATCCGGCGCAGCACCGAGAAGACGGCCGCCGCGTCCGTGGAGGACACCACCGCCCCGACGATCAGCGCCTGCCGCCACTCCAGCCCGGTCAGGTAGTGCGCTCCCGCCGCGGTCACGCCGACGCTCACCGCGACCCCGGCCAGCGCCAGTGCGGAGGCGGCCGGCAGGGCCGGTTTCGCCTCCGTCCACTTCGTGCCGAGACCGCCCTCGGCCAGGATCACGACCAGGGCGGCGTACCCGATGACCTGGACCAGTTCGGCGTCGTCGAACTGGATGTCGCCGATGCCGTCCTGGCCCATGGCGACGCCGATCGCCAGGTAGACGAGCAGGCTGGGGAGCCCGCTGCGCGAGGAGATCCGGACCGCCGCCACGGCGATGAGCAGGACGAGCGAGCAGACGAGCAGGAGCTGGTTGAGGTGGTGGACAGTCAGCGGCCGTTCCCTTCCCTGGCGCACAGCACGGATCGCGACACGGGCCACGGTGCGGATCACAGCACGGACCAGTGCTTCCGCGCGGTGCGCGAAAGCACACCCCCATGGCACACGAGACCGCGTGCTCTGCGGACAACTACTTCGTTACCTTACCTAACTCTTGACGATTTCTTGACGCTCGACTTGGCAAGATCGAACGCCCGTACGTGCCGGTACCCGACTCCGCGTCAAGGGGGCGTGGGCCCTGCGCCTACAGTTGCTCCAGCGTTCAGTACAAAGCACAGCCCGCCCCTGCCGCTCGTGTTAGGACAGCAAGGACAGCGATGCCCCCCACCAACACCGCCTCCACGGGTCAGCAGCCCGGCAAGTCCGGCAGGAAGAAGGGGCGCAAGGCGCGCCTGCTCGTCCTCGTGCTGGTCCTGGCCATCATCGGCGGCCTCGCCTACGGGGCGTACTGGTCCATCAGCACCGTCCGCGCGTCCTTCCCGCAGACCAAGGGCTCGATCACGCTGGAGGGCCTGTCGGGGCCGGTGGACGTCAAGCGCGACGGCTACGGCATCCCGCAGATCTACGCCTCCTCCGACGAGGACCTGTTCATGGCGCAGGGCTACGTCCAGGCGCAGGACCGGTTCTACGAGATGGACGTACGCCGCCACATGACCTCCGGGCGCCTGTCGGAGATGTTCGGCAAGAGCCAGGTCGACAACGACGAGTTCCTGCGCACCCTGGGCTGGCACCGGGTGGCGAAGAAGGAGTACGACGAGAAGCTGTCGGACTCCACCAAGAAGTACCTCCAGGCGTACGCCAAGGGCGTCAACTCCTACCTGGAGGGCAAGGACGGCGAGGACATCTCCCTGGAGTACGCCGCCCTCGGCTTCACCAACGACTACAAGCCCCAGGAGTGGACGCCGGTCGACTCGGTGGCCTGGCTGAAGGCCATGGCCTGGGACCTGCGCGGCAACATGCAGGACGAGGTCGACCGCGCCCTGATGACCAGCCGCCTCGGTCCCAAGCAGATCGCGGACCTGTATCCGGCGTACCCGTACGACCGGAACAAGGCGATCGTCCAGGAGGGCCAGTACGGCGAGCTCACCGAGACGTTCGACGGCGGCGGCTCGTCCGGCGGCGGTGACGACTCCTCGTCCGGTACGGGCACGGGCACGGGCACCGGGACGGGTACGGGCACCGGCACCGGGTCGGGCACCGGCAATGGCATCGGTGCCGGCACCGGAACCGGAACCGGCAGCGCCTTGCAGGGCCAACTGGCCGGCCTCCAGAGCGTCCTGGACGACCTGCCCACCGCCGTCGGCGTGAACGGCAACGGCATCGGCTCCAACTCCTGGGTCGTCTCCGGCGAGCACACCATCACCGGCAAGCCGCTGCTGGCCAACGACCCGCACCTGTCGCCGTCGCTGCCGTCCGTCTGGTACCAGATGGGCCTGCACTGCCGCAGCGTCTCCGCGAAGTGCCAGTACGACGTCGCCGGTTACACCTTCGCGGGCATGCCCGGCGTGGTCGTCGGCCACAACCAGGACATCGCCTGGGGCCTGACCAACTCCGGCGTCGACGTCACCGACCTCTACCTGGAGAAGATCACCGGCAGCGGCTACCAGTACGACGGCAAGGTGGTCCCCTTCGAGACGCGCGAGGAGACCATCAAGGTCGCCGGCGGCGAGTCCAAGAAGATCGTCGTCCGCGAGACCAACAACGGCCCCCTGCTCTCCGACCGCGACGACGAGCTGGTGAAGGTCGGCAAGAAGGCCACCGTCGACACCGCCGCCCCCGACCGCGGCGACGGCTACGGCGTCGCGCTGCGCTGGACCGCGCTGGACGCCGGCACCACCATGGACGCCGTCTTCGCGATGGACCGGGCGAAGGACTGGAACTCCTTCCGCGAGGCCGCCGCCCTGTTCGACGTGCCCTCGCAGAACCTCGTCTACGCCGACGAGGACCACATCGGTTACACGCTGCCCGGCAAGATCCCGGTGCGCGCCGAGGACCACGACGGCTCGGTCCCGGCACCGGGCTGGACCTCCAAGTACCGCTGGACCGGCGAGTACATCGACCCGGACGAGCTGCCGTACGAGTACGACCCGGAACGCGGCTACATCGTGACCGCCAACCAGGCCGTCGTCGACGCGGACGAGTACCCGTACACGCTGACCACGGACTGGGGCTACGGCACCCGCAGCCAGCGGATCACCTCCCTGATCGAGCAGAAGATCAAGGACGGCGGCAAGATCTCCACCGACGACATGCGCCAGATGCAGCTGGACAACAGCAGCGAGATGGCCAAGCTGCTCGTCCCCCAGCTGCTGAAGATCGACGTCGAGGACAAGGACGTCCGCGAGGCGCAGAAGCTGCTGGAGGGCTGGGACTACACCCAGGACGCCGACTCGGCGGCCGCCGCCTACTTCAACGCCGTGTGGCGCAACCTCCTCAAGCTCGCCTTCGGCAACAAGCTGCCCAAGGAGCTGCGGGTCGAGGGCCAGTGCCTGTGGGTCGACCCGGTCAACACCACCGGCCCCGCGGACGAGACCAACAAGGTCCGCGAGTGCGGCCGGCGCGACGCCGACCAGGCGCAGCCGGACGGCGGCGACCGCTGGTTCGAGGTCGTGCGCCAGCTGATGGAGAAGCCGAAGAGCGACTGGTGGACGACGCCGGCCAACGGCACCCGCAAGGGCGCCGACCACAACCGCGACGACCTCTTCAAGCGCGCCATGATCGACGCCCGCTGGGAGCTGACCGCCAAGCTCGGCAAGGACATCGACACCTGGAACTGGGGCCGCCTGCACCGCCTGTTCCTGAAGAACCAGACCCTGGGCACCGAGGGCCCCGGCTTCCTGAAGTACGCCCTCAACCGCGGCCCCTGGAAGCTCAGCGGCGGCGAGGCGGCGGTCAACGCCTCCGGGTGGAACGCGGCCGGCGGCTACGGGGTGGTGTGGGTGCCGTCCATGCGGATGGTGGTCAACCTCGGCGACCTCGACAAGTCGCGGTGGATCAACCTCACCGGCGCCTCCGGACACGCCTACAGCGCCCACTACACGGACCAGACGGACAAGTGGGCGGACGGAGAGCTGCTGCCGTGGGCCTTCTCGAAGAAGGCGGTCGACGCGAGTACGAGCGACACACTGGTGCTCAAACCGTAGCCACTGGTGCTCAAGCCGTAGCCACTGGTGCTCAAGCCGTAGCCACCGGTGCTGGAACCGTAGCCACCGGCTGACGCAAGGCGGCCCCCGCGCGCGTGGGGGCCGCTTTCGCGTTCACGTGAACCTGCGCACCCCCGACGGCGTCACCACCGCGTCCACCGGCCGGTCGTGGGGCTCGGCGGGGACGTGCGCGACGACCTCGGAGTCGTACAGCAGCACCAGCAGCGCGGGACGCGCGCCAGCCCGGTCCAGCCGCGCCAGGACCCGGTCGTACGACCCGCCGCCGCGCCCCAGCCGCATGCCGCGCCCGTCGACCGCCAGGCCCGGCAGCAGTACGACGTCGGCCTCCGTCACCGCGTCCGGCCCCAGGCGCTCGCCGGCGGGCTCGGACAGGGCCATCCGCCCGCCGTGCCGCACGAGCGTCAGGGAGTCCGGCCCGGCGTACTCGCCCCAGTCCAGGTCGTTGTCCGGCAGCAGCGCCGGCAGCAGGACGCGCAGCCCCCGCGCGCGCAGCGCGTCCAGGAGCGCGAGGGTGCCCGGTTCGGCGCCCACGGAGACGTATGCCGCCACCGCGTGCGCCTGCGCCACCTCCGGCATCGCGAGCGCCCGTGCGGCCAGCGACTCCGCGGCTTCCCGCACGTCATCCGCCGTCAGCCCGTTCCTCACCGCGAGGAACTCCCGCCGCAACGTCCGCTTGTCAGGTTGGGCAGTAGGTCCGATGTGACTCAAAGGTCGCTCCCGTACCGCTCTAATGCGCTCATATGAGCGCCAGTCATCCGGAGTCACAGATTCTCCCTATTGGCACCGGATATGGTGGCGCGCATGACTCAGTCCCACCCCAGGATCAGCAAGGCTGTCATCCCCGCAGCCGGGCTCGGTACCCGGTTCCTGCCGGCCACCAAAGCCACTCCCAAGGAGATGCTGCCGGTTGTCGACAAGCCGGCGATCCAGTACGTGGTCGAAGAGGCCGTGACCGCGGGCCTCGGCGACGTCCTCATGGTCACGGGCCGCAACAAGCGCCCCCTGGAGGACCACTTCGACCGCAACTACGAACTGGAGTCCGCCCTCCAGAAGAAGGGGGACGCGAGCCGGCTGGCCAAGGTCCAGGAGTCCAGCGACCTCGCCATGATCCACTACGTCCGCCAGGGCGACCCCAAGGGCCTCGGCCACGCCGTCCTGTGCGCCGCCCCGCACGTCGGCAACGAGCCCTTCGCGGTCCTGCTCGGCGACGACCTGATCGACCCGCGCGACCCGCTGCTGCAGCGCATGATCGAGGTCCAGGAGCAGCACGGCGGCAGCGTCATCGCCCTCATGGAGGTCGCGCCCGAGCAGATCCACCTCTACGGCTGCGCGGCCGTGGAGAGCACCGAGGACGGCGACGTCGTCAAGGTCGCCGGACTGGTCGAGAAGCCCGACCCGGCCGACGCGCCCTCCAACTACGCCATCATCGGCCGCTACGTGCTCGACCCGCACATCTTCGACATACTCCGCAAGACCGAACCCGGCCGCGGCGGCGAGATCCAGCTGACCGACGCCCTCCAGCAGCTCGCCGAGGACGAAAAGGTCGGCGGCCCGGTGCACGGCGTCGTCTTCAAGGGCCGCCGCTATGACACCGGTGACCGCGGCGACTATCTGCGTGCCATTGTCAGACTCGCGTGCGAACGTGAAGACCTGGGCCCGGACTTCCGGACCTGGCTTCGCAGTTACGTAGCCGAGGAGATGTAGGGACGTTGAGCAGCGCAGCGCACCGTGACACCGGCCACGACCACGCCCCCGCGGACTTCGGTCCGGACCGGCTGTGGTCGGTGCAGGACCACCTGGACGACATCCTCGCCACCGTCCGCCCCCTGGAACCCATCGAGCTGAACCTGCTCGACGCCCAGGGCTGCGTCCTGGTCGACGACATCACGGTGCCGCTCTCCCTGCCCCCGTTCGACAACAGCTCCATGGACGGGTACGCGGTGCGGGTCGCCGATGTCGCGGGCGCGAGCGAGGAGTTCCCCGCCGCCCTGGTGGTCGTCGGGGACGTCGCCGCCGGCCGGGCCGACCCGCTGTCCGTGGGCCCCGGCCAGGCCGCCCGCATCATGACGGGCGCCCCGCTCCCGCCCGGCGCCGAGACCGTCGTCCCCGTCGAGTGGACCGACGGCGGGCTCGGTGAGGGCCCGGTGGCCGGAATGCGCGCCCGCAGCCTCGCCCCCGAGGGCGCCGAGGGCCAGGTCCACGTGTACCGCCCGGCCGAGGCGCGCGCGCACGTCCGCGCGAAGGGCAGCGACGTCAGGTCCGGCGACCGCGCCCTGGAGGCCGGCACGGTCCTCGGCCCGCCGCAGATCGCGCTGCTCGCCGCGATCGGCCGGGGCAGGGTCCGCGTCCGCCCGCGCCCCCGCGTGGTGGTGCTCTCCACCGGCAGCGAACTCGTCCAGCCCGACGAGGAACTGGCCCACGGTCAGATCTACGACTCCAACAGCTTCGCCCTCACCGCGGCCGCCCGCGACGCCGGCGCCATCGCGTACCGCGTGGGCGCCGTCGCCGACGACGCCGAGACCCTGCGGTCCACCATCGAGGACCAGCTGGTCCGCGCCGACCTGATGGTCACCACCGGCGGGGTGAGCGTCGGAGCGTACGACGTGGTCAAGGAGGCGCTGGCGCACGTCGCCGACGAGGACGAGCCGGGCAGCGGCGTGGACTTCCGCAAGCTCGCCATGCAGCCCGGCAAGCCCCAGGGCTTCGGCTCCATCGGCCCCGACCACACCCCGCTGCTCGCCCTGCCCGGCAACCCGGTGTCGTCGTACGTCTCCTTCGAGCTGTTCGTCCGCCCCGCGATCCGCACCCTCATGGGCCTCACCGACGTCCACCGCCCGACGGCCACCGCGTCCCTGGCCGCGGAGAAGGCACTGACCTCGCCGAAGGGGCGCCGGCAGTTCCTGCGCGGCAGCTACGCCGACGGCTCGGTCACCCCGGTCGGCGGCTCGGGCTCCCACCTCGTGGCCGCCCTCGCGCACGCCGACGCGCTGATCGTCGTCCCTGAGGACACCGAGTCCGTCGAGCCCGGCGCCGACGTCGAGGTGGTCCTGCTCGGCTGAGCCCGCCCGCTTGGCGGTACCGTGTCGCGCACAGCAGGCCCACGCGCCGCACCGCGCCGGGCCCGGACCGGGAGCGCCACACGAGCATGAGTACGCAGGACCGACCCCCGCACCACGGCCAGGACGCGCACGGCCCGCAGGACCGGCTGACGCACATCGACGAGGCGGGCGCCGCCCGGATGGTCGACGTGTCCGCCAAGGAAGTGACCGCACGCACCGCGCGCGCGAGCGGACGCGTCCTCGTCACGCCCCGAGTGGTAGAGCTGCTGCGCGGCGAGGGGGTTCCCAAGGGCGACGCCCTCGCCACCGCACGCATCGCGGGCATCATGGGCGCCAAACGCACCCCGGACCTGATCCCCTTGTGCCACCCGTTGTCGGTCTCCGGTGTGAAACTGGACCTGTCGGTCGCGGACGACGCCGTGGAGATCACCGCCACGGTGCGCACGACGGATCGCACGGGTGTCGAGATGGAGGCGCTCACCGCGGTCTCCGTCGCCGCGCTCACCGTGATCGACATGGTCAAGGCGGTCGACAAGGGAGCGGTCATCACGGACGTGCGCGTGGAGGAGAAGACGGGCGGCAAGTCGGGCGACTGGAGCCGGGCATGACACTGGACGGACCGATCGGGGGTGCCCTTCTCGCGCCGTACAGCGCCCTCGTGGTCACCGCCTCCAACCGGGCCGCCGCCGGGGTCTACGAGGACAAGGGCGGCCCGCTGATCGCCGAGGGCCTGCGCCGCTTCGGCTTCGCCGTGGACGGCCCCCAGGTCGTCCCGGACGGCGACCCCGTCGAGGCCGCCCTGCGAGCGGGCGCCGAGGCGGGCTACGACGTGATCGTCACCACCGGCGGCACCGGCATCTCGCCCACCGACCGCACCCCCGAGGCGACGCGGGCGGTCATCGACCACGAGGTCCCCGGCATCGCGGAGGCCGTCCGGGCGTACGGCCGGGACAAGGTGCCGACCGCGGTGCTCTCCCGGGGCCTGGCCGGAGTGGCGGGCGGCACGCTGATCGTCAACCTGCCGGGTTCCTCCGGCGGGGTCAAGGACGGTCTCGCCGTGCTGGAGCCGCTGCTGACGCACGCCGTGGACCAGCTCCGCGGCGGCGACCACCCCGGGCCCGCCAGTGGTGGGGGTGCGAACTGAACAGCCCATCCTGGCCCGCGGAGCTGGTGGACGGCGACATCGTCCTCAGGCCGATAAGGCTGCGCGACCAGCGGGCCTGGCGGGAGGTCAACCGGCGCAACCGCGACTGGCTGCGACCGTGGGAGGCGACGATCCCGCCGCCGACGCCCGGCGGCCCGCTCACGCACCGGCCCACCTACCGGCAGATGGTGCGGCACCTCAGGTCCGAGGCCCACGCGGGCAGGATGCTGCCGTTCGTCATCGAGTACCAGGGGCGGCTGGTCGGGCAGTTGACGGTGGCCGGCATCACCTGGGGATCGATGTGCTCCGGACACGTCGGCTACTGGGTGGACGAGTCGGTGGCCGGCCGCGGGGTGATGCCGACCGCCGTGGCGATGGTGACGGACCACTGTTTCCGCACCGTCGGGCTGCACCGTGTCGAGGTCTGCATTCGCCCCGAGAACGCACCCAGCCGCCGGGTCGTGGAGAAACTCGGATTCCGCGAGGAGGGCCTCCGGCCGCGTTATCTCCACATCGACGGAGCCTGGCGCGACCATCTCGTCTTCGCGCTCACCGCGGAAGAGGTCCCGGAGGGGCTGCTGCGGCGCTGGCACCGGTCACGGGACCGGAGTACGCGGAAGACCGGTAATTGAATAAACGTTCGAAAATGATGCGTGCGGCGCCCGAGTGCGACCGTCCGAATCGGATAATTTCGCGACCCTGGTAGTCAGCTGATCGCATCGATCACAAAAAAAGTTCGAAATATCAGCCAGATCGTGCGACACACCGGCTCAATTGGCGGATGGCCCCAAGCAAACCCCTCTACCGTGTGAGGCGTGAGCAGCAGCGGCCTCATCTACGCAGTCATCGTCGGGGCCTGGGCCGCCTACTTGGTGCCGATGTGGCTCCGTAGGCAGGACGAGCTGAACGAGGCCCGTCCGACGGAACGCTTCAGCACCGCCATCCGGCTGCTGTCCGGACGGGCGGGCATGGAGCGCCGGTACGCCAAGGACCTGCGGTCGCGCTCCGCCGACGAAGCGGAGCCCGACGCCGACGCCCCGGACGCCGCCACCGACTCGGTGGACGTCCGGGCCTTCGCCGTGTCCAGAACGCAGCGGCACCCACGGCCCGACGCACGGCAGCAGCCCGCGGTCCAGCCCGCGGAGCAGCCCGAACCGGCGCGCCAGGAGACCGGCGGACGCCCGCACGGCCCCAGACCCGGACAGTCCTCCGGAGCCGGAGCCGGAGCTGGAGCAGGAACCGGTGCGGCAGCGGCGCGCAAGCGTGTGCCGCAGGCCCGGCGCGCCCCCGTCTCACCGGCGGCCGCGGCCCGCGCCCGGCGCACCAAGGTGCTCGCGCGCCGCCGGCGTACGACGGTGATGCTGTTCCTGGCCTTCACGCTCGGCTCGGTCGTCGCGGCCGTCGGCGGGCTCGCCTTCCTGTGGGCACCCGGGGTGCCCGCCGTGCTGCTCAGCGCCTATATCGCCTATCTGCGTTCGCAGGAACGCCACCGGTTCGCCTTCCACATGGACCGCCGCCAGGCGGAGGTCGCCGCGCAGCGGCTGCGCGACGGCGACCGTCGGCCGCGCCGGCGCATGTCCGCCGACCCGGCCGGCCCCGTCGGTGACCCCGACTCCGAGGAGCCGGACGACGGACCCGAGGAGGAGCCCGACTCCGGCCTGTCGGCGCTCGCCGCGGACCGGCGCGCGCTGGTGGAGCAGACCGACCACGCCGAGTGGGTCGACCAGCAGCGCGAACGGCAGCGGCGACCGCACGGCGACAGCTGGGACCCGGTGCCCGTACCGCTGCCCACCTACGTGACCGCGCCGGTCGCCCCCCGTGCCACGCCCGACGTGGACCTCGCGGCGCCGGACGCCTGGAGCTCGGCCCGCTCCAGCGCCGTCGCCGACCAGGAGGACGTGGCGGCCGACCCCGGGCCGGACCACCCGGCGGCCGACACCGAGGACCGGTCGGAGACCCCGGGCCGCAGTGACGCCCGCCGCGCCGCGTCCGCCCGCCGGTCCAGGGAACGGGGCCGGACCCCGCTCTTCGACCAGTACGAGGACGGGGACCGCCCCCGCGCGGCCAACGAGTAGCCTCCCGCCCGGACCGCCTGCTCGTCGGGCGGAAGCGATTTTTGAGCAGGCCGGTCGGGGTGCTAAAGTTTCACTCGTTGCAAGGGCCTGTGGCGCAGTCTGGTAGCGCACCTCGTTCGCATCGAGGGGGTCTGGGGTTCAAATCCCCACAGGTCCACGCACATTGGCGAAGGTCCCGTCCGATCATCACGATCGGACGGGACCTTCGTCGTTTCCGGGGCGCACCCGTAGCCGCTCCCCTACGGCCCTGGCGGTCCGTGGCCCGTGGCCCGTGGCCCGTAAGGCCGAGACAGATCCGTGATCGGGCATCGTGCAACCTTCACCGTTACCAGTGGGTCACCTGTGAGCGGCGTCACCGCAGTGGCGCCGTCTTGTCGTCTGGGGAACGGAAGAGAACATGAGACGTAGCTCCCCGCGCGCGCCGTGGGCTCGCGCGGCAGTGGCCGCAGTGGCCGCTGCGGGACTCGCCGCGCTGGGCCTGGCCGGAGTCGCGCAGGCGGAGGACGGCCAGGCGCCGCTGCCCGTCACCATCACCGGTCCGGACAAGGTGGACCTGGCGCTGGACGGGGCCGAGGGCGAGCCGGGCGAGCCGCAGGTCCGGCTGGGAATCACCGGGCCCGGAGCGTACGACCCGGACAGCGACACGGATCCGGAGCCGGTCCCGAACAACGGCTACAGCGTCACCATCGACGCCACCGCGCTCAAGGGCTTCGCCGAGGTCGGCCTGCCCTCGTCCTGCGACGTGGACGGACTGACGGCCGTCTGCGACGCGAGCAGCCTGTACCCCGGCGACTCCTACAACCCGAGCTGGAGCATCCGCCTCGACCTGAAGGACGGCGCCGAGGCCGGGGACTTCGGCCGAATCGAGGTGACGGGCGAGGGCGAGGGCCTGGAGTTCAACGAGCACACCGTCGACGTCCTGGTCGGCGGACCGGAACTGCTGAAGAAGAAGCTCCCGGCCGAACCCGGCGACTTCGAGGCCGGTGACACCTACCGCGCCCCCCTCGGCTTCCGCAACGTCGGCAGCATGCCGGCCGACGGCGTGGTGCTGCGCTTCGGCGGCTCGCGCGGCCTGTCCTTCCCCGACTCGTACGACAACTGCTCGTACGCCGAGGAGAACAAGGACGACCTGATCCGCTATCAGAAGGTCGCCCTGTGCACCTTCGAGGGCGAGTTCCTGCCGGGCGCGGCCTACGAACTGAGCGAGCCGGTCCGGGTGAGGACCGCGGACTTCGCGCTCGGCGACATCTTCCACTACGGCTTCGACGCGGTCGGCGCCGAGGAGGCCGGTGCGCTGCGGGACGGCGCCGACTACCGGCAGGGATCCGGCGAGACGCTCACCCTGAAGCCGGTCAAGGGCGGCCAGAACGGCGACTACACGAAGTACGCCGAGATCGACCTGCCCACGCGGAACAGCTACGACCTCGACCTCACCGGTGCGCGCGTCGACGGCGAGCAGGGCGAGACCGTCACGGTCGACATCGCCCTGAGCAACCACGGACCCGCCTGGATCGGAGCGCTGCGTTCGGGCGGTGAGCCGCTGGGCTTCAGCGTGCGGATCCCCGAGGGCGCGAGCGTCGTGGACAGCCCCTGCCGTCCCATGAACGGCGAGGCCACCTCCGAGTACCTCTGCTTCGCCGACACCCCCTTCCTGGAGGACGACCGGCGCACCTTCGCCTTCCAGCTGCGCATCGACGAGGTCGTCGAGGGCGCCAAGGGCAAGATCGCCCTTCCGGAGTGGGACAACCCGTGGGAGGGCGACCCGTCCAACGACGCCGGATGGATCGTGCTGAACGGCACCGGCGACGAGGAGACGCCGGGCGACACCGGCGGGGCCACGGGCGGTACCGACGGCGGCGCCACGGGCGGCTCCGGCACGACCGGCGGCTCGGCCTCCACCGGGGGCGCCACCGGCGGCACCGGTGGCGCCGGCACGGGCGGTGCCACCGGTGGCACGACCGGCGGCCAGTCGCCGCAGGGCGGTCAGGACGGCCAGGGCGGCCTGCTGGCCGCCACCGGCTCCACGGCTCTGCTCGTCTCGGCCGGCGCGGTGCTGGCGCTCGCCGCGGGCGGCGTGCTGTTCGCCGTCTCCCGCCGCCGCGGGGCAGTAGACACGGTCTGACGAGAGGTCCGTCGTCAGGCCGGGCGACAGGTGTGACGACAGGTCTGATCATCAGGCCCGACGAGGGCCTGATGATCAGGCGCTACGGAACCTGGAGAGCCTTCGCGTAGCAGAGGCTGTCCTCGTGGAAGCGGTAGAAGCCGAACTTCCCGCACGGTTCGTAGCCGCTGGAGGTGTACAGGGCCACGGCCTCCGGCTGCTTGGTGCCGGTCTCCAGCACCATGCGGGTCCGGCCCGCCGCACGGGCGTCCTCCTCCAGGGCGGCCAGGATGCGGCGGGCCAGCCCGCGGCCGCGCATCTGCTCGATCACGAACATCCGCTTGAGCTCGGCGTCCCCGTCGAGGTAACCCTCGTCGTTGGTCTCCTGGCTGCGCCAGCCGCCCGAGGCGACCGGGACGTCGTCCTCGTCGTACGCGATCAGGTAGAGGCCGTTCGGCGGCGCGAAGTCCGACGGGTCCAGGTGTGTGGCGTCGCCGCCGTCGCCGTAACGGACGTCGTACTCCGCCTGGACCTCGTCGTTGAGCTTCACGGCGTCGGGGTGGTCGAAGGGGACCCGGCGTATCTTCATGCTACCTACCGTATATTAATGCGTCATCCGGAGCGGGACATCGTCCAGTGTGCCGGTATCGTGCCCTGGTGCTCACCGTGACCTCGGTCATTGTGTGTAAAGCACTCTCTCTCTGTTCGGCCCTTCACCAGGTATGACGCGGGCCCCGTAGCCATGAGGCTACGGGGCCCTACGCGTGCGGGCGCTTACGGCTCGCAACCGGACGCCCGCACTCCGTGAGTGTGCCATGCATAAGCAAGATCGTTCAATATACGGTCTCCCGTAACGACAAACGATCATGCCTTGCGCAAACGTGGTGCGGTGCACGACCAGCCAGCCGACCTGCTCGCCTACCGGCGACGCTTCGGCGACCGGCTACGCCTCTTACGCCACCGCGCCGGACTCACCCAGCAGACGCTCGCCGAACGCGCCGGCATCGACAAGCAAGCCGTCTCGCTCATCGAGAACGCACACCAATCCCCCCGCCTCGACACCCTCTGGCACCTCGCGAGCGCCCTGGGCATGTCCGTCGCCGAGTTGACCGCCGCCGACGGGACGTAGCCGAAGGAGTGGCGGCGGGGGTGGAGGGTGCATCAACCACCCCCGCCGGGCATCGCCATGCCACGCGAGCGCTGACCTGCTCGCGTCCTTGGCGGGGCTCACGCCTGCCACAGTGAGCGCACCGCCGACCTTGCCGCCGCTGGGAAAGGCGACCAACAGCAGCAAGGAGAGAGGGCGGCCCGCCCCCGACGGGGGACGAGGACGGGCCGCAGGGAAGCTACCGGCACGGCCGGCGTGGAGCGCGCCGGTAGCAGGCTGGCAAGGCATCAGAGGAGCTGCGCAAGGTCGACAGGGAGAAAGAGGCTGCGGGCCCGGTGCTCCGCCCACAGATCTTTGCTGCTTCCGTCCTTGTCCCTGACGTAGCTTGGGCATTGGGGGCACCCGTCGGTGTGCGGGGCCGGCACCTCGTCCTGGTGGTCACGGGCGATGTGCCGGGATATGCCCAGCAGCTCAGACCAGCAGCCCGCAGGCGCTTCGACCGCGCTCATCAGGCAGCAGAGCATTTGCCGGCACACGCAGCATTCCTCCATGAACTGTGGAGGCGTCGGCCACGCGAGGGGCTCAGACATGGTAGGTAGTCCCCCAGCGCATCGCGCGGCGCGTGAACGCGTCGCGTACGAACTCGCTCAGGTCCGGCTGACGCAACCCGGCAGGCCGGGGGTCGAGCATGACCAGGATGCGCACGGGCCCGCCGGCCTCGACCAGCGTCCGCCACTCCTCCCCGACGGGTAACGCCAAGAGGTAGTCGTCTCGGCCGTAGTCGAGGAACGGTGTACCGCTCCGCATGCGGATCCGGTGCCCGATGTACGGCGGGTGCGTCTCGCAGGGCCCCAAGTGCATGGCCCTCGCGATGGCTTCCATGCCGCGGCTGATGTCCCCGACGGTCTGTCCTGCGAGGGAGGGCGGCACGTGGTACGCGAGCACCTGCGCCACCGCGAATCCGTCGCCCCGGTGTACGCCGGTCGCGAGCTGGATGCCGGCCGCGAACGTCGGCCCCGGAACGGTCTGCACTGCGCTGTCCTTCACCGTGCTACCTCCGCCCATACGGCCTTGCCGAACGGTCGCTCGGTCACGTCCCATCGCGTGGCGAGCAGCTCGACGATGTGGAGGCCGCGACCGCGGGCCCGTTCGTCGGACTCTGTCCGTAGGTGGGGCCGCTTACGCCGGGTGTCGTGCACCTCGACGCGAATGTGGTCGAGTGCCGGGAGTACGGCGACGAGTAGTGAGTCTTCCGGCTCGCCCCCGTACCTGTAGGCGTTCGTGACCAGCTCCGAGACGATCAGACAGACATCGTCGAGTCGCTCGCTGCTCAGTGGCGGAGTCTCCCTGCGCAGTACGGCCCGCACGTATGTACGCGCCGCCCGGGGCGCCTCCGGATTGGACGGGAACACCGCCTGAGACGGGGGCCCGGTCGGTGGTTCGCAGCAGTCCGGTAATGCGTCCGCCCGCATGTGCACCATGCAAACTCCCTACGCCCTTGGTGCCAGTCGACGCGGTGTTTCGTAACGCCAGTAGTGGCACGATCACGTTTCGTCGCTCCAGAGTGCTCCTTCACGCGCCCACTGTGCAACCCTCACAGAGGTGAAATGAGAATTCGCATATGCCGCCGAGAGTGGCAGCTCATGAAGGGGCGGGTGAGGTGACATCTCCGGAGAACAGACGGCAGACTGTGGGATGGACAACCGGAGGGGAGGCGACATTGAGCGGTCCGACCGTGCGCCGGCGCAGACTCGGCAAGAAGCTCCGCGCTCTGCGCGACGCCCAACACCTCACCCTCGAAGACGTCGCCGATAAGTCCAACGGCGCGTTCACCGTGGCCAAGCTGTCCCGGCTGGAGCTGGCCAAGAGCGCAGCCAAACCGACCGACGTCGAGGCGCTGCTCAGCCTCTACGGCGCCGACGACGAAGAACTACGCGGCGCCCTGCTGTCTCTCGCCCGCGAAGGTGCACAGCGCGGATGGTGGCACAGCTACCGCGGCGTACTATCGCCCGTCTATGAGGACCTGATCAGCCTTGAGCATGAGGCGGCCACAGTCCGAACGTGGCAGATGGGCTTGATTCCGGGACTGCTGCAAACCGGCGAGTACGCCCGAGAGGTCATCACAACGACTGCCATGTCTGCGGCCGTTGAGGGGCGCATCGATCCACTCGTGGAAGTCAGGCTCGCCCGTCAGTCCGTCCTCACCCGCGAGGAACCCGTGAACCTGTGGGCGATCATCGCTGAGGGCGCGCTCCGAACGCAGTGCATCGGAGTGGGCGTCATGCGCGACCAGCTCGGGCGGCTCCTCGACCGCGGCCGGCGCCCGCACGTCACCATTCAAGTCCTGCCCTCGGACTCGCCCCCGCACGTCGGCCAGATGGGCAGTTACTCGCTCCTGTCGTTCGAGGAGGGCGCAGACCTTGACGTCGTACACGTCGAGTCTCTGACGTCCGCTCTGTACGTCGAGGACCCGGACGACGTCAACGTCTACCGGGACGCGTTCGAGCGGTTGCGCGCTGCTGCACTGTCGCCCGAACAGTCCGCCGACCGCATCGCACAGATAAGGGAACACACCACATGAACCACGTTGCTGACGCCTCGACGCTCCCCGTCACCTGGTGGAAGTCGTCGGCGTCCGGCGCACAGTCCGACTGTGTCGAGTGCGCCATCATCGCTCCTGAGCAGCTCGCGGTACGGGACAGTAAGAACCCGTCCGGTCCGGCACTGCTCCTGTCGCGGTCGAGCCTGGCCGGTCTGGTGGCCGGTATCAAGGGCGGCGCCCTGTAGACCACCGCAACGCAAAGTACGCCCCCCGCGCGGCCGTGTGGCCGTACGGGGGGCGTTGGTCATGCGCGGGTGGCGTACTGCCACACGCTGAAGATGAGGCCGCAGACCGCGACCAGGGCGGCCAGCGACGGAAGCGGCCACCGTGCGCGTTCGAGGGCGTCGAGTCGGGCCTCATGGTCTGCCACGGCGCGGTCAGTCTGGTCGCCACGCTGCACGAGTAGGGCGAGGCTGCCGTCCACGCGGGCGAAACCGGTCTCCATCGTGCCTCTGAGCTTCTCCAGTTCGACGGCGACCGCGGCCGGATCGGATGGGGTGGGGATCGTCACCGGCCGCCCCCGTCGGTGCCGTCGACCAGGCCGAGGCCGAACCGGTCGAGGAGCCGCTCTACGGACGGGAGCGCCATGACGCGGGCGAAGCCACCCGCGGCGGCGAGGCCAGCCGCGACCCACGGCGCGGTGTCGGGGATGCCGGACGCGTCGACGATGCCGGGGAGGGCAACGGCACCGCCGACGGCGGTCTGAAGGACGGTGCGGATGGTCCGCTTGTTCTCGGGGGACATGAGGGGGTGCTCCGTTTCTCGGGGTGCGGGCCGCCCGGCGCGGTGCCGGGCGGGTGAGGGGGGTCAGGCGAACAGGCGGCGCCACGTCTCCGGGCCCGGGTAGCCGTCCGCGTCGGAGCCTCGCCAGTTCTGCGCGCGCTGGAAGTCCTCGACGTTCTCGCGGTCGGCCTCCGACCACTTCGGCCCGGGGCCGACGCGGTAGTGATCGCCGTAGCCCTTCTTCACCAGCTGGCGGCCGAGCTGCTCGACGTACGCGTTGTTCTTGCCGGGGCCGAACTTGTCGCGGCCCGGGAACGGCGGCGGCGCGGTGGTCTTGCTCGGAATGGTGCCGAGCAGTCGACGGAGCGACGTCTCGCCCGGGACTCCGTCGGCGTCGCCGCCCGGCGCGGTGCCCTTGAAACCGAGCCACACCTGAAAGTCGCTGAAGTTCTCGGTGTCGGCGTCGCTCCAGCGGGGCCCGGGACCCTCCTTGTAGTGCTTGCCGAATCCGGCGCGGACCAGGGCCTTCCCGACGTCCGTCACGTGGTTGCCGTGCGCCCCGTAGCCGTACTCCAGTCCGCGGATGGTGACGCGGTAGCGGGCGACGCTCGGCCGGTCGTCGGCCGGCGCGGTGCCACCCTTCGGCGGCTTGTAGCCCTTCGCGGGCATGCCAGCCTGCACCCACGCGTACAGCTTGTCGCCGGGGCACTCGGTTGCGATGCCGTCGCGGTGCCCGCGCTGGGCGAGCTTCCTGCCAGTCCGCTTGCACGCCTCGTCGTACAGGGCGCGGGCGGTCGCGAGGGCGGCCTCGCTCGGCTCCTGGTCCCCACCGACGGCGATCTGTACAGACAGGCCGCTGATGTTGTGGCCGGGGCAGTGCGCACCCTGACGGCCCCATCCGCGGCCTTCGTAGGCGGTGCCGTCCTGGTCCACGACGAACGAATAGCCGATACCGGCCCATCCCTTCGCCTGGTGCTGCCGGTCGATGGCGCGCGGTACCGCAGTGCCGGTCGCGGTGATGTGGTGCGCTCCGTCGTAGTGGACGAACCACTCGGTTCGCCGCTTGAGGGCGACGCGCGCGGGCCCCTTGCTCTTCGGGTCGCCGTTCCACGGCTTGGCGCCCCACGCGGCGCGGCTGACGATCTTGACGGACATGGGCGGGTCTCCAGACATGAGAAAACGCCCGGCGCGGTGCGCTCGGGCGTGTGAGGGAAGAGGGGGTCAGCGGGTGAGAAGGGGGAGCACCTGATCGGCGATGTACGCGTGGCCGGCGTCGGACGGGTGGACTCCGTCAGTACCGGGTCCGCCGGGGTTGGTCTGCGTCCCCCAGTAGCCGAGGCTGTTCCAGTAGTCCCATGAGTTCTTGCCGAGCGTCCACGTGTTGACCAGTGCGGCGCCGTACGCCTCGGCGATGGTGCGCGCCCGTGCCGAGTACTCGTGATAGATCGGCGCCGACTCATACCGGCCGATGTGCGGGATGACGATCATGACGTCTGTGTCGTAGTTCGCTTCGCGTACGGCGCGGAGCCACGACACGAGGTTCGTCTCCCACTGGGCGCCGGTTACCGGCGGTGTCGCTGCGGCGTCGTTCGGGGCCGCGCTGTAGATGGCCAGGTCTCCATGGAAGTTGGCGCCGCCGTTCCAGATGGCGCCGACCGTGGCGCTCTGCGCGGCGTAGCGGTTGGAGGCGGCGCCCGGTCGGGCGAGGTTGTCGACCACGACGCCGGTTGCGCGCTCGCCCTCGACTCCGCACACCGAAAAGAACTGGTCGGTGTCGGTTACCGTGCCTGCCCATGCGAGCGTCACCGTGTGCTCTGCCGCGCTGAGACCGCTCACCGTGGTCACCTGAATCGACGCCTCAGCGCCGCCGGCGTCCTGCACGGTGACCGGGGCGCCGCCATCGATCGTGTACGCCCAGGCCGCGCGCGTGCCCGCGGGCGGCGGCCCGGCCACCGTGTAGATGCGCACGGTCTCTCCGGTGACCCGGAATGTGATCGTCGAATCCGCGGTTTCGGTGTAGACGTAGGTGATTCCGGGTCCGGGGAGGCTGCTGCCTGCTCGCCACGTACCGGCCTGCTCGACCAGGCATCCGGCGGCCTGCCATGCAGGGATGGCGGCCGTGGCGCTGATGATGGTGGCGCTCCGGGACACAGGGAAGAAGCCGCTGCCCCCGTCGCCGTACTGGCTCTGTAGCGCGTTCTTGAGGCGGCCCACCCATGACGTGTTGATCAGGTCCGAGGCGTGCCACCCGGCCGTGGACGAGCCGCCCACGGCGATCACGCGGGCAAGGCCGGTACCAGCGGCGGCGGCGGCGCGTTTCGTCCGCCAGTACTCGCCCCACGCGTCCGGCACGTAGACGCCGAGCGTGTTCCCGGGGTCGCCCTTCGGCCCCGTCGCGCCCTGGATGCCCTGTGGTCCCCTGATGCTGCCCTGGTTGACCCAGGCGCCGTTCTCACGCCAGTAGAGGAACCCGGTGGACGTGTTGATGGACACGTCACCATCGAGGCCCGTACCAGGGCCGACGGGCCCCTTGTAAATCTTGCTGCCCGGGTCGCCCTCGGTGCCCTGCGGGCCGACCAGCGACGCGAGCCACTCGGACTCCGTGCCGGCGAAACCGTTCTCGACGGCTACCTCGTACGCGCTGTCGCCGCGTACGGCAACGTACGTCGGCGTGGTCGGATCGGTCGGCGCGATGTCGGCGATATCGACCGTCGGCGTTTCCGCGGGCAAGAGAACCTGAAAGGGGGGCCGGTTGCTGACGCCCGCGAGCTGCTCGGCCACCTGATACGACCAGCCGGACGGGTTCATACCGGGCGCGTCCGTGGCCGGGAGGTCGACCTCGAAGGCGCCGGTTGCGTCGAGCGGCGCGGTGACGGGTCCGCCGAGGATGACGTCATAGTCGGGGAACGTGATCAGGCTCGGCGCGCGAAAGATGACCTGCCCGGAAAGGGGCTGTCCTTCGTCGTCGAGGGACAGATACCGGCCGGTGACGCGGACTGTGGGAATGCCGTCAGGCAGCATCGGCGGCCCCCTCTGTGGTCGTAGCGGCGAGCGTGACAGGCGGGTTCGGTGCCTGGTCCTCGCTGGCCGTGTTGTGGGTGTAGGCGGTCAGGAGACGGGTTTCGACTTGCTGTCCCGCTGTCTTGGCCCGGTGGTCAAGGGTGATCGTGATGCTGTTCAGGAACCCCACACCATCGAGCGGATAGTCGATGCTGCGAGTTGTCCACTGGTCGGCACCGCAGTCCCATTCGTCGATGGTGGTCACGTTGCCGTCATGGTTGATCGTGAGACGGCACTGAGCGCCGCCGGTACCGGCGTACGTCTGGAAGGTGAAGAAGGCGACCGCGTTGTGTATCGGGGACCGTCCCGCCCAGGCGGCGGCGTAACTGTCGCTGGTGTACCGGCCCCGGTTGTTGGTCGGGTGCATCTGCAACGGCAGCCACGGGCGGCCCAGGAACTCGTCTGACCATGCGTCGTCCATGACGATGACCTCGCCGCTACGGGACCGCATCCGGACCATCTGAGCGCCAGTGAGAGCGTCGTCTCCGACAGTCAGAGCGTTGGCGCCCTGTTCTCGTCGGAGCGTGACACCCCAGTCCCCCTCTGCGGTCTGGCCGACGACGAACGTTTCGGTTCCACTGGGGGCCCGCGTGATGAGCTGTCCGCCCTCGCCGATCACCACGTCACCGTTGAGTACCTGGTTGAGGGCGGGGCGCATCTGCGCGCGGCCCTCCAGTTGCCTCACTCGGCGTTCGAGCTTGGCCAGCCGATCGAGGACGTCTTGCGGGACGTGTGGCACTACGGGACCTCCAGGTATAGGCGCGCGGTTTCGGGTCGGCCGCGTTCGGGTGGGGTGAGGGACATGCCGACGACGCGGTATCGGGCGTCGAGCCGGTCGGCGTCGGAGTGCCACAGGTCACTGATGCGGAGTCGGATCGTGGCGCCTATCAGGGCGGGCGTGATCTGCCCGCCGAGCAGCACTTCGACTTCCGGAATCACTACGGGGTTCCGCGCGGTCGTTGAGTCGGCGCGGGCGTGCGCGTCGAGGGTCGGCTGTAGCTCAACCGTCGTGTAATCGCTTGTGCCGTCGAGGCGTGGCCAACCGGCCGTCACGTCGTCGGCGTCGACGAGCAGCTCAGACATGAGCGGGTACGAGTCTTCGGCTTGGTTTTGGTTGATCGTTGCGCCGCGCGACTGCCAGGCGTTCGCCTTCTGTGTGGCGTCGGTTGGCCAGGTGTAGGACAGCACCGGGCCCGGGTGGTCAAGGACGATATCGGCGGCACCTGTGAGGAGCTTGGGGTAGCCGAGACGAAGCCGCTTGACGCGCCTCCCGTCGGTGTCCCGGTAGCTCGCTATGCGCCACTCGAAGCCGCCCTCGACGGCGGCGAGGTCGTCGAGGAGGTCGCCCACGGCCGGTAGGTCGTACCGGAGGTACGTACGGTCGCGGAGCACGCCGGACGTGTGCGTGTCGTACGTGATGCCGATATCGCCACCGTCGGTGTTCTGCACGTAGTCGACCAGGCCGCGGGCGATGTCGAGTTGGTCGACCTGCTCGGCTACCTGCGTGTCGTACAGGAGCCGGCGGTACAAGTACGACTCCCACCCGCCGGCCTGAATCTGCGCGCCGAGGAAACCGCGCTGGTCACTGGCGAGCGACAGTGTCCAGAGGATTCCGCCCCACCAGATATCCCGCCCGCGCTCCACCCACACCCCGGTACGTCCGGGAACCAGGGCGCGGCGCGCGCGGTCGGCCAGGGCGCGGTTCGCGATTGGCACGGTGCCACGGAATGAGCCCGTCTTGCCGATGTAGTCATCCAGGGTCACGCCTTGTACGGGCAGCGCGTCGAGCAGCTGGTCGGAGCGTAGGTCACAGAGCAGGATGCGATACGGGGGCGCCAGCATTCGGGCCCCCTCTCACTGCACGTAGGTCTGGCTGATACGCAGGTTGGCGCCCGTGCCGATGGAGACGCCGGGCGACCAGGACCGCAGCGTGACCGACCGGTTCGGACTGAGGTAGGCAGCACCGAAGCCGTAGCCGTCGGACGCCTGCGCTTCGAACCCCCACGACGGGGCCCAGCCGCTCGGCAGCGTTCCCACCACGACGTCGCCCAGGTTCGGATCGGAGGGCAGCGCCGCACCTGTCCGCCGGATCTCGATCGAGACGCTGACCGTCTGACCGTCACCGGAGCGGCGCGCGTCGAACGTGACCAGCGACCACCCGGACGTCACCGCGAACCCTGTAGTGATCACTGTGCGCGGCGCGGGCGGCGGCCGGTACAGCTCCCACACGCCCGCGGTCGCGTTCCAGCGTTCCAGCTCGCCGCCGTTGTCGCGGTACTGACCGTCGTACGCACCGTCGAAGCCGAGGCCCCAACCGCGCGGGATGATGCCGCCATACGACGACGTGAACCGTCGCCGGTCGGCGAGCGCCACGCCCCAGTCGATACCGCCCACGCCCGCCGACGTGCCCGCGGGAATGATCACATCCCACAGCCGGACCGCGCCCGACGGCATGTCCGGCGCCTGCGGGTCCGAGCGAGCCTCGCCGGGCACCCGTTCGATGACCGCGATGGTCTGCCCCTCGACGTTGTACAGGCCGTCGTAGACGCGCACGGCCACCGAGTCGATGCGGGCGAACTGCGCGTCACCGTCCGGGAAATCGATGGTCACGGGGGCATCGAGGCAGACCGGGTAGGCGCCCTGGGCGTCCGTGCCCTGCGCGATCGCGCGGCCCACACCGATCTGAAGCTTCATCGCGCCGGCGCCCGTCGCCGCGAACGGATTGCCGCCCGCGATCACACCATCCCGGCTCCGTAGTTCGGACTGCGGGGCGTACGTGCCCAGCGGGGACAGTCGACTGTCCGCGCGGGTCTGTCCCGGCTCGGAGCCGCCGGGCAGCAGCCATGCACTACGCACGGTCGATCACTCCTTTACCAGTAGGCCGACCGCCACCGGACCGTCACGGACGCGGCGGGGTCGGTCGAGCCGGGAGCGGCCCGGAAGATGAGAGGGGTTGTCGCCGGAACGAGAACGTCACCGACCAACTCGCCACCGGCGAGCGTGAACGTCTGCTCGGGCACCGAGCGGTTCGTCACCGTGCCGATCCGCGACGCGGTCCCGTTGAGCATCACCGTGCCCGCGCCGGTATCGACCGTCAGCACGTCATCAGCCGCCAGGGGGAGGTCATATTCGAGCACCTCGCCCGTGCCCACCTTCGTGAGCGACGGACGGACCACCGGCCCCCGGAACTCGATCACGGGGTGTGCGGGGGCGTCCCCCGCGTTCGTCGCAGACAGGGCGCCCGTGCTTCCCGGCGTCCCGAATTCCAGCGGCCAGCCGAGCGCCTCGGGCCCGGAGGCTATGTTCCAGTCGAGGCCCGGCTCAGGCGCCGGCAGCCGCGCCGTAGCCGACTGCTCCGTCAACGCGTACCGGCGGGCATCGGTGGCTTCCCACTGCACCGCGCCGTCCTGAATCGAGCCCACCCTGTAGCCAATGCCCGTAGGCACGATGCGGCGTACCGCGCGGGCGTAGGCGAGCAGCGGCCCGCGTTCGTCGAGCCACACCGCGAGGGGCTGTTCGTCCTCGACGATGGCCGTCCCAGCGTTGAGGGCGCCGACCACCGCGCCGATACGGTCGCGGGGCGCCCGCACCATCAGCCCGTCAAGGCCGATCGTGCGGGCCTGAGCAAGCAGGCGGCCCGGGAACGCCCCGTGCGCGTCGCTGCGGGCAACGGTGCCGGAGTCGAGGGCGGGCAACTCCTCCCAGCCGGTGAGGTTCTTCCACCGGTACGGGGTGCCAGGGCCGATCAGCAGTGCGCCGTATTGGATGTGTCCCGGACGGGTCACACGGTCACCAGCAGCCACGGTCACCCCCTTGCCTTCGCGAGCCACTGAAGCGCCTTCGCGTTGTCGTCAGGTGAGCCGTTCTCGGCGGCGTGCCAGTGCTCGACGTGCAGCACCGGGCCACCGGCTGAAGATCCGGCGAACGGGTTGCCGCCCGTGCTCGCCGTGCCTACCGCGCCGCCCGCACCCGCAGGTGACAGCGACGGAAGGGACGGCATCGGGACGAGGTCACGCATGGTGCGTGCGACCGCGCCGGCCCCGCTCTTGATGCCGTCGACGATGCCGGCGGGAATCCAGCGACCGATCTTGTCCCGCATCAGCCGCGAGGGCGAAGCGATGCCGAGTGCCTTGGCGATCGGCCCGGGGATCATGTTCTTCGCGAAGCTGATCAGCTGCGACTTGAGCCAGCCGCCCATGCCCTGGATACCGCTGAGCAGACCGCGGACGACGTCCTGACCTTGGCCGTAGAGCAAGTTGCCCAGCGTGCCAACGGCCGAGGCGATCATGCGTGGCAGTCCACGCACCCACGACACCATCGACAAGGCCCGCTCCACGGACGCCTGCTTGAAGCGGTCCCAGTGCGCGCGGGCAGCACCCGACAGTTGACCGCCGAGCCCGCCCAGTGCGCCCACCGCGCGGCCCGGAAGCCCCTGCACGCCTGAGATGAACGACGCCCACGCCCGGCTCACGGGCCCGGATACGTACTTGGACCACAGCCCGGAGAACCACGTCGATATCGCCGCGCCGAGCACGGAGAACACGGTTCCGGCTTCACCGGCCTTTGCCTCAATCCAGCCCGTGAGAGACGACCACCATCGCGGAATGCTCTCGCCGAGTGAACTGATCAGATCTTCGACGAATCCGAAGACGATCAGCCCGGCCGTCGCGGCGAGCCCGCCCGCGATGAGCAGCGGAAGCATGGACAGCGCGATCAGGATCGCGCCCGCGATCGCTGCGACCTTGAATACCTGCGTCGGGTTCGAGGTGACGTAATCGGCGATCGTCTGGCCGAAACCGATAAGCGACTCGATGACGATCGGGCCAAGCTCCTTGACCTTCTCGACGAGGCGTTCGCCGAGAATGCCGAACGCGTTGACGAACTGGTCTACGCCTCCATTGGCGCCCTCTGCGGCCTCCGACCAGATGCCGCCGAAGGTGCCGGTGACGTAGGACCTGAAATCCTCCATGCCGGGAATGACTGTGCCGCCGAGAAAGTCGACAACATTCTGTTGCATTCCCCGCTTGAATTGCTCGATCCGTGTGCCCGCGTTGTCTCGCAGGGCATTGCCCATTTCGTCGGCCTTGCCACCGACCTGCCCCAGCGCGTCTACGGCCTTCGACGGATCGAGGGCGAGTAGCGCCTTCTGCATGTCCTCGGACTTGGTGCCGAAAAGCTCGGTAGCAGCCGCATCGCGCTTGATCGGGTCTTCCATCTTCCGTAGCGCGTCGAGCGTCATCTGAAGCGCTTCGGTGGCCTCCGGGCCGCCCTTGCCGATCTTCTTGATCATCTCGTCGGAATTCAGCCCGACGTTCTTGAAACCGGACGCGATTTTCTCGGACCCCTGCACGCCCTCAATCGTGAATTCCTTCAACGCGTCCGACACCGTGTCCGTGTCGCGCGCACCCGCCTTGAGACCCTGTGACAGAAGCCCGGTCGCGGTCGTCGCGTCAATGCCAAGACGCTGGAAAATGACCGAGTACTCATTGAAGCTGTCGGCTATGTCGTCGGCGCGCGGACCCATCTTTTGCAGTCCGGCGGTAAGCGCGTCAAGGGCTTCCGTGCCATTCTTCGCGAGTCCGGTCTTGATCATCTGCCCGACAGCATTTGCGGTCTGACCGAGGTCCAACTCGAAAGTAGAGGCAAGGTCGGAAACGCCCGTGGCAAGTCTTTCGAGTTGCGCCTCGGTCGCATCCGGCGGGGCGATACCCGCGCGCATTACCGCACTGATGGCGTCAGCCGCGCCCTGGAAATCGTCAGTGACCGCGTTCGCGTACAGCTTGCCCGCAAGCTTTCCGTACCGCTCTGCCTCAGCCGGTGTCGCGCCCAACTGCGCGCCCAGCTTGCCTACGATCTTCCCTTGGCTGAGGGCCTCCCCGAAGCTCGCGGCGAGCAGGGCGCCGGCCGCGAGGCCGACCGCCGCCAACCCGGCTTTCAGACTGTCGCCGATGCGGGTAGCGATGCCGCCGCCCGCGGCTTCCGCGCCCGCGCCTGCCGAGTCCTCAACGCTGCTTGCGAGCCCCTCACCCGCGTCGCGGCCTGCGGTGACGAACCGGCCCCGCAGGTCCCGCAGACGGCCATCCGCGCCGCGTACGACGCCATCGCCGATGTTCTCCCCCGACCTGCGGGCGTCGCTCTCGGCGGCGGCCAGCCCGGACCGCATTGCGCTGTCGTCGACGTCGAGTACGGCGAGCAGCTCGCCAACCGTGAGTGCCACGCCGGATCACCTCCTCGGGTGTCCGGCGCGTGGCCGGGTGCTACTGAGCGGGGATGCCCGTGATGCGGGCGATTTCGTCGGGGGAGTCGACGCGGCGCGGCGTGCTCTGCCACGCGCGGGGGAACCGGGCCTCGCCCGAAAGGGTGCTGATCAGGGTCAGGAACCGGCGCGTTGACATGGCGGCCAGCTCGGGCCCGGTCACCTGGTGCTCACGGGAGAGGTCGCCTTCGACCGCCCGCCATTCGCGGATCACCGCTTGCCAGAACTCCCGCGCTTCCCGGTCTTCTTCTTCCGCCTCGCCGCCCGGTTCGGCGCCGGCGCTTTTCCCGCGGCCTTGGCGGCGGCCTGGCGGTCGTACAGGTCGGCGGCGCCCTGCATGCTGAGGCTGCCCGCGGAGCGCATGTTGGCGCCCGCGTAGATCAGCACGATCGAGAACTGCCGGTCGGTCATCCCCTGTTCGGCCCACTCGTCGAGAGCTGCGGCGCCGAAGATCGGGGTGAGGACCTTGCGGATGTCGGCGACGTCCTCGCTGTTCTGCACGCGCTCCATGCCGACCGTGAACATCAGCGGCAAGCTGTCGGGGAGCGTGTACGTACGGCCGTGCAGGGTGAGCGTCTGGCGCTCGCGGTTGCCCTTGCCGACTTCCTCGCCGAAGAACGCGTCAAAGTCTGCGGCCATGTCGGCGCCGGTACCGGCCTGGTCGTCGTCGTAGTCGTCGCTGTAGTCGGTCACGGGACCACGACCACGTCAGCGACGGTCGGAGCACCGCAGCGCGTGAACGTCGCCGCCCACGTCGTCTTCTCGTTGTTGCCGCCGCCCTGCTCGCCCGGGGTGACGGTCGCGGTCCAGATGGCCCACTTGGTCTGGGACTTGTGACGCCACCGGACGCGGCCCTGCGATTCGACACCGAGGAGGTTGGTCCACACGGTGTCGATGTACGCCTGGCCGGGGTCCTGGGCCTTGGTCGTCTTGTCGATGCGGTACTGGCCGGTGATGGCGAGGGTGGCGCCGCGCTGCATGACGTCCTGGCCGTACATGCCCTCATCCTCGAAGGCCGTGATGTCGGCGACCTCCTCGTTTTCCCCGGGGTTGTGGGTGAACGTGTTGATACCGGCCACGGGGAGCCACGTCTCCGTGGCGGCGTCGGCGTCCTCGACTTCGAATATCCAGCCGCGGGCATCGATCGGGCGGGTGGTGCCTGCCATGGGCGGGCCTCCTTACGGGGTAGGTGTGGGGGCCGCGTAGTCGATCGCGGCGTTGGTGACGTGCTCGTGACGGCCGTTGGCATCCGGGCCGAGCGGTGACGGGCGCGGCGCGGTGGCCAGCACCAGCCATGACCCGTCCGGCAGCTCGACGCCCGCCAGGCCGTGCAGGGCGTCGCGGAGGGCCAGGCAGCGACGCTCCGACGTACGCGGGTCGTTGTCGCCGCGGACCCGGATTTGCAGCCGGGCCACGTCGGCGTCGTCGCGGGCCTCGGTCGTGCTCGGGCCGTACAGGGTGAAAGACACGGCCCGGTCGGGCTTGGCCGGCATCGTGCCGACGAACGTGTCCCCCGTGACGCCGGTCGGGTCGAAGGTGAGCAGGCCGAGACTGTCGAGGTAGCGGGCGATGCCGTCCGTCAGATCAGCCACGGAGCGACCGCCGTACCTGCGCGGCGATCAGGTCGAGGATCACGCCCTCTTCCTCGGCGAGGGCGTTCTCCAGGAACTTCGCCTCGCGGCCCTCGTCGTGCCGATATTCCAGCTCCTCGTGTTGCCGGACGGCGTACGGGGTGTCGTAGCTGACGACGGTGTCGAGGTTGGCCTCGTCGACGGTCACGGTCCCGGAGCGTTCGAGGGTGGCCTCCTCGATCGGTACGCGCTGGTTGGACACCTCAAGCAGGTGCTCGCCGCCGATCCGGAGCCCCCGCAGCGCGCCCGCGCGGGCCTTGCGGTTGGCGGCCTGGCCGTTCCATCTGACGCGTGTGCGGCTCACTCGCAAGCCACCTCCGTACATTCGGGCAAGCCCATGCCGGGCGCGGTGTGCGGGGCGACCGCGATCACGGTGGTGACGCGTCCGTCGGGCAGGGTGATGCGGGACTCGGGCGGACACTGGGCGGCGAGGTCCGGCTCGGCGTAGACCGTGGCTGTGCTGGTGACCTCGCGGCCTTCCCTGTTGCGGACGACGCGGATACGGGCGTCGACCAGGGCGCGCACATCGGTGATGGGCTGGCCGTACGTCTTGCCGTACCCGCTGTCACCCGCGTACGGCTCGACCGTCACCCGGTGCCGCAGCAGCCATCGGGGGAGTCTCACCAGATCACCCCCGGCAGCAGCCCGGCCCGACGTAGGGCGCGGTGCGCGCGCGGCCCTAGGTCGACCTCGTTAGGGTCGCCCGCGGCGTCCCGGCGGTCGCCGAGCGACACCGGGCCGAGTGAGACGGAACCCCACCGGCCCGCGGCCCCGCTGCCGTCGTCGCCGGACTCCTCGCGATACTCGACCGTCGCGCATGTGGCGTCGGCGAGGGCCTGCACAACGGCCGGATCGGTTGGCATGCCCGCGGCGTTCGTCGCGTACAGCGCGGTCAGTAGCGCGCTGTCGACGTCCTCGGACGCGCGGGCGAGCAGGCGCTCAGCGTCGGCCGGCGCGGGTTGGCCGGTCCACGCCGTGAGCTGCTCCGGGGTGGCGTAGACGCGGCCCATCGGTCACCCCTCCTTCGGTGCCTTGGAACGCGAACGCCCCGCCGACTTGGGCGGGGCGTCGTCCTCGACGGTGTAGCCGTGCCGTCTCGCGTAGGCGATGGCGGCCGGATCGATGGTCTCGGTGCGGCCGTCCTCGAAATGGAGGCCGGCCACGCCCGGACCGGTGAAGCCGGGCACGGGCGTGATGATCACTGCCACGATCAGGCCACCTGGATGTTGCGGAAAACTGCGGCGGCCTTGGTCGCCTTGAGCGCGACACCGACCGGGCCCATCTCCACCTCGCCGCGCTTGACGGCACCCGCGTTGCTGAAGTCGGGCAGGTAGCTCGACACCAGCTGGCCCCCGGCGGTGGCCACACCGTGGAAACCGTCGAGTCCGGCGCGGTAGGCGTACAGGTCCGTCAGGTTGTCAGTGGACACCGTGGCGACGGTGCGCGTCTCCACGGGGATGATCGGGTCGTTCGTGCCCGCCTTGGTGCCCGGGTCGGCGAACGTGACGTTGCCGTACATCTCCCGCTCGATCGGCCGGCCGTTGGCGCCGAGCAGCCCCTCGATGGGGTTCTTGGTGTACATGCCCGCACGGCGGGCGGCGGCGCGCACCCGCGCGAGCGCCTTGGCGTTGCCGAGGATGATGGACGGCTCTCCGTCGAGCAGAGACAGGAACTCGTCGATGGCGTCGAGGGCCTTGTGTTCGGCGCGGGCGTTGGTGTCGAAGTCGGACCAGTTGGTGACCTCGCCGAGCCGGAACTCGGTGCTGGAACCGGTCAGGGCCTTGTCGAGGCCGTCGAAGCCGTTCGCGTCGACGGTCACGTCACCGTTGATCACGGCGTCCTGGAATTGCGTGCTGGTTGCCTTGATCTTCTGCGCCATGTTGAGCGCCACGGAGCCGGACGCGGCCGGGCCGATCCGGGCGATGACGCGGTCCACGGAGAACGATCCGCCGAGTACGGCGAGGTCGACGGTGTACCGCTCGGTCGTGACGTTGCTGTCGACGTACTCGGAGTTGAGCGCGCGGAAGCTGGCGGTCGGCTGGGTGATCAGGCGCCGGTAGCCGTAGGTGAGGGTCGCGCCCCCGCCGGCCGGGTTCACGGCCTGGTCGAAGGTGAGCGAGTCGAGGACGACGGACGCCTTCCGGAACTCGTCGATGACCTGAAGGTCGAGGTCGTCGGTCGTGTTGTTCTTGGCCTCGGCCAGAGAGATAGCGGGCACGGGCGGTACTCCTGTTCATGGGGCCGCCCGTGGTCCGGGCGGCGGAGATCAGTTCGCCGCGAGGCGCGCGGCGATGGCGTCGTTGAGGTTCTTGGGGCGGGCTTCGGCGGGCGGCTGTCCACCGAACTCGGCGCCGCCGCGGGCGGGTCCGGTCACCTGGGCGGCCAGCCGGGGGTTCGCCTGTACAGCGGCGGTGATCGCCGCAGTGACGGCGGCCTGGTCGGCGGGGTCGACCGCGGCGAGCGCGGTCATGGCGGTCTGGCTGTCGAGCAGGGCGGCCGGATCGGCGCCCGCTGCGGCGGCGGTGGTGTAGACGGCGGACTGCACGGCGGCCTGTCGTGCTGCGGTCTGCGCCTGCGTGACGGCGGCCTGAGCCCACTTCGGCAGTCGACTGACGTCACCCTCGGGCGCGTCGGTCGGGGCCTGCGGTGCGGCCGGTGCGGTGGGGTTCTGCGGCGTGGTGCCCTGCGCCTTGACGCGCCATGATGCGGCCTCGGCGCGGAGGCTCGTGATGTAGTCGCGGGTCGCCTGGTCGAGGTGGTCAAGGCTGCCCGGTTCGCCCTGCGCGGCCGGGGCCGCGGGTGGGGTGGTAGGCGCGGCCGGGACCGACGGCGGCGCGGTCGGGGCCGGGGGCGTGGCCGGTGCCGCCGGGGCACTCGGCACGGCCGGAACGGCGGGCGCTGCGGGAGTCGACGGGGCGGCCGGGGCCGCGGGCGCGGCGGGGGTCGGGGTGGACATGACGGGGCCTCCTGGGCCGTAGTCGGGGCAGGCGCGCGCCTGGCGGCCTGCGTGTTCGGGGCAAACAGAAACGGCCCCCTGCGCCTGGCTGGGGGCCGTCTCGGGTGGTGCTGTCAGTGGCGTGTGTTACGCATCGTCGTCAACGTCGGCGGGTATCGGCGCGGTGCGGGCGTAGCCCTTGATCCATGCAGTGCGCAGTAGATCGCGGTGCGGGCAGACGGCCGGCGGGTCGCCTCGGCGTCCGGCCTCGGCCCCCTCCTGCATGGCGCGGGCGATGTCTTCACGCGTTCCCATGTCACCTCTTCTGCTCCTCGGCCCACTTGTTGTCACGGGCTCCGGCGGCCCATCGCTGGGTCTTGCCGGTCACCATCTCGACGAACTCGGCCTGAGTGAGCCTGCCATGTTCGGCCCACCAGTCTTTCAGCTCATCGGACGCGTAGGCGTAGGCGATACGGGCGGGCCCCCGGAACAAGCTGCCAGGGTCGATGCCCTTCTTCCTGCCCTTGGCGTTGAGCAGGTAGCCATTCGACGCGTCTTCGGCGTCGGCGTACTGCCTCCACACGTACTCGTCGTACAGGGCGCGGGCTTCGCGGCGGGTGATGAGGTGCCGCTCGTCCTGGTCGTCGTCGTCGCCGCGGTGCAGCTTGGCGGCGGCTTCCTTCACCGCGGCGAGTGCTGCGACGTCGTCGGCGAGGGCACCCCATCCGTCCGGGTCGGGCGCCGGGTGCATGGCTTCGGCGAGAGCGTCGCGGTCGGCGAGCAGGTCGGCCACGGCGTCACCCGTGGCGGCCGGTGCCGGTAGCTCGATGGCGTCACGCCGGTCCATCTCCGCAGCAATCCGCAGGATCTCGTCACCGTCGGCGTACTGCATCGCCCAGGCAAGCGTGTCGTCTCCAACGTCGGTGAGGTCGGCGGCGAGACGCCCGCCCGGGAACGTCGAGGCGAGCAAGTCGCGGCGGTGCGCCTCGGCTGCAAGCTCGGCGACGTCGTCCGTGCCGTGCGCGAGGGCGTTGCGGACGCGCGCGGCGAGGTCGTCGTCAGACAGGCCGACCAGATCGGCGCGGACGTCCGGGAGCCGGGCGGCGACGTCGCGGCGGTCCAGCTCGGCCGCGATCCGGATCGCGGCGCGGTCGTCGACCAGGCTGACGATGCGGCCCAGCTCGGCGTCACTGAACGCGGTCAGGTCGCCGGCGAGAGAACCGCCCGGGGCGGCGCGGTCGAGGAGCTGCTCAGTGTCGCGGCGGTCGGCCTCGGCCTCGATCCGGGAGCGGGCCCGGGGGTCGAGGAGGTTCGAGCGCATGGCGGCGGCGAGGTCGTCGTCAGACATGGCGCGTACGGACCGATCGTCGCCGGACCATACGCGGGCGGCCTCGACCTGCTCGGGCGTCGGGTCGTTCCTCGGCGGCCGGCGGTTCGCGGGAAGCTGCGATGGGTCGAGCTGCTCACGGTGACGCAAGCGGCGTAGGTCGGGGTTCGCGGCGAGGTGCGACCGCATGGCGCCCTGCCACTGCCGTATTTTGGCGCGGGCTACGCGCTGCGCCACGGGGTCGGTGGACGCTGCCGCGCGGCGTTTCCACTTCCGGATCGTGCGCTCAATCTCGCGCTGACGCTGCCCGGCCTCGTACCCGTCCGGGTCGCTGCGGGCCTCGTCGAGCCGCGTAATGCCGGGCGTGTAAGCGGAGACGGAGTGGCGGCAGTTCGGGTGCTGCAAACCGGCGGCACGGGCTTGGTCGAGGCTTCCGGCGACGCGGACACGGACCATGCGGCCGTCCTCGATGCCGTGCTCTACCTCGACCGTGCGCGCGCCTGCGGGCCCGCCGATCGTAAGTACCTTCCTCTCCCACCGTCGGCACAGGGGGCACTCTCGCGGCGCGTCGGACACGATGACCAGGTCAATCCCGGCGTCGGCAAGCGTGTGCATGTGGGCTTCGGTCGCGGCGCGGCCCACAGAGGTACGAACGGCCATCTCGGCGTAAGCGGGCAGCGACCAACGGCGGCCGGACCGGTCGACGAACGACGTGATGCCCTCATCGGCCCACTTCCGCATGGCGTCCTGCGTGGCCTGGCGGCGGGTGCCGGTACCGAGCAGAGGCGTGGCGGTGACCTGCGCGACGACTGACCGGAAGCGATCGACGATCGTGCGCAGGATGCTGCGGTGGCGGTCGGTGACGATGTCGACGGCGTGTTGCGCCAACCGGTCGACCGATTGGGCGTTCGGGGTGACGTCGTCGACCAGGCGGCGCGCGTCGTCGGACAGGGCACCCAGCTCGGCCACGCCCGCACGCGCGCCGGTGTTGTACGCCTCGGCTACGACGTCGAAGATTTCCAGCTCGACGGCGCGGCCCAACTCGTCGACGATGCCCTGAGACGCACGGCGTAGGGCCTGTACGGCGGCGAGCTTCTTCTCGGCCCACCCGGGAGCGTCAAGCCCCTGGGCGAGCTGGCGGGCGATGATGGTGAGTAGCCGCTCCTCGGCTCCCGCGTACAGGTCCCGAGTGCCCGCGGCGAGATCCTCGACCATGCCGGGATGGATCGCCACGGGACACCCCCTGTCACATCGGGAACGTGCCGCCCGGATCGGGCGCGGCCTGCCCCGTCTCGTCGAGGATGCGCGCAACCTCGGCCTTCACCGCGGTGTCGTCCAGCTCGGGCGACCGCATGCGCACCTTGAATTCGGTGCTGGCGGCCTGGGCGCGGGTCAACATCTCAATCGTGGTGGCCTTCGCCAGGGGCGACTCCGCAACGGGCTGGAACGTGACTGTCGGCCGCTCGACCTTCAACCCTCGCGTGAACTGGGCGCGGTCGAGGTCGAGCAGTACCTCACAGAAGTCGCTCAACCCGTAGCGCCAGTATCCGGCCTTCTTCTTCGTCGTCGTCTTCGTTCGCTCGGCTTCGCTGTCGACCTCGGTCGCGGTGACGGCGGCCCCGTCGGTGGCGAGACCGAACGACCGTGCCGAGTAGCCGGCGGACCGGGCGGCCTGCCTGACGATGCCGTCTGCGGTCGCCGAGTGCTCGGCAACCCTGATCGCGAACTGGGCGAGGGTGATGCCTGCCGCGCTGTTGTCGGTGGGTGGGATCTTCAGTCCGGCGTAGACGCGGCGGTCGTCGTCGAACGCGGCGCCCTGGCCTGGTCCCATGTTCTGTAGGTACGCCTCGGGCACCACCAGGCGGGCACGGGCGAGGTCGAGGTCACGGAGCCACGACGTCCACGTGTCATCGAGGGCGCCGAACAGGTCGTAGATCGGGGCCGCGTAGTCGCTGCGCCCCATCGACGAACCGCGGTGCAGCCGGTTGGGCAGCATGTTCGGCACGTAGACGGCGGTGAGCCGCTGTGTGCCGGTTTTGATGCTCACCCCGTCCGGGCCGAGCGAAGGCACCAGGGCGGCCGTGTCGGCGTGCTCGGTGAGCGGGACGGCGCGGCCGAGATTGTCGGGGGTGCCTTCGTACAGGGCGTGCAGGATGCGGCCCGGCTCGTGCAACTCCAGGTGCCGGTGTACGGTCTGCGACCCGTCCCCCGGCAGGGCACGCCAGAAGATCACGCTGCGGAGCATGCCCCAGCGGAACGTGGGTACGGCCTGGTCAGCCTGTACGACGTCGGGGATGGGCCGGTCTGGGATCGTGTCGCGGTCCCACGTGGCGCGGAGGTAGACACCGGAGATCGCCGCGGACTGCTCGGCCGCGGACAACAGCATGTGCTGCACGCGGGCCTCATTGAGGATGGTGTCGAGGCGGTCTTGCGTGGCCGTGGTCTTGCACCGGATCGCGGGCATGTCGCCGAACAACAGGTCGGCGGAGGTGGAGGCGATGTCCCCAGCGAGGGGGACGTGTAGCCGCTTCTCCCGCTTCGACGGGTAGAGCGGCTCATCCCGCCGGCCGAACCTGCGGCGGCGGTTGTCGCCGCGCATCTGCGGGTGCTGCTCGCCCCACTCGTGCGCGCGCATCAGCTCGTCGGGGTCGCCGCGATACCACATGTCGTCGCGGCGCATGTGCCGGTACGCCTCCGCCATGTTCGGCGGCGGCCATGCGGCCCCGTTCTCAGGCAGCGGCATCGGGGCTCACCTCCTGGTCGTCGGCGCGGTCGAGGGCGTCGGCGGCGGCCCGGAACAGCTCGGCGAGATTGGCCTGTACGGTCTCGCCGGGGTCGAGGGTGAGCGTCCCCACCTGGCTCGTGTGGCCGCCCACGGTGAGCGCCACGGGCAGCGTGACCGTGGGCGGGAGCGGCGGCGTGATGGCCATGGGTCCACCTCCTAGGCGGCGAGGGTGAGTAGGTGCCGCCACTCGTGGGCGGTCGAGTGGATCGCGTATCTGAGCGCGTCCACGGAGTGGTCGTTGATCTTGACGGGCTTGTCCTCGCCCTTCTCGGCGGCTTTCTCGTCCCAGACGTAGCCCGGCATTTCGGTGATCAGGCCGGTGCAGGATCGGTGCACGCGGAGTAGGCCGGCGGCGAGTAGCGACGCGACGTCGCGGATACCGTTGGCTACTTCGTTCGCGGCCTTGGCAAGGTTGGGGAATCCATCCTCGTATGCCTGCGTGATGAACGATGCGGCGCTTGGGTCGACGAACGACCACTCGGGGGTGACGCCCTTCGGCGCGGTGGCCGGGGCGCCCGGCGGCCGGTAGTCGGCCAGCCATGCCCGGATCGCTGCGGAGTACTGCGCGTCGGTCATCTGCCGTTGCGCCTGGCGGGAGTCGTGGCGCCACTCGGCGCACGCGTACAGGCGGCCGTCGACGCCCTCGCCCAGCAGGATCACGCTGGTGGCGTTGACGGTGCCGTAGTCCATGCCGAGCCAGTAGCGGCGCATCTCGGGCAGCTCGTCGACGACGTGCTCGGCTTCGTCCCACGCCTCGTAGATGGCGCCCTCGGCCATGACCCACAGGCCCATGACGTTGCGCTTGTAGAACAGGCCCCGGTATGACGCCTTGGTGCGCGCCTTGTACGCGTCGGAGAGGCCCGGGTTGTCGTCCATGACGAAGTGCCACGACCTGAGCCGGGTCTCGCGCGGACGAAGTAGGTACTCCTGCTTCGCCCAGTGGTTCGGATTGTCGGGGTTGGTCGTCGCGTAGATCCTCGAACCCTCGACGCTGCACCGGGCGTTGAGCTGGTCGTAGAAGCTCTTGGGGAGCGTGGTCAGCTCGTCGACGTACCCGCCCGCACAGGTGAGCCCTCTTACCTTCGGCTCGGCCTGGGCATCGTTGGCGCCCAAGGTGTGCACGGTGCGCCCCAGCACGTTCGCGGTCGGGGCGCCGTTCGTGTAGTGGATATCCCGCGTGAGCGAACCAAAGATCGTGGGGTCCATGAGCGGGCCGAAGACGTTGCGGGCGAGGCTGTCGCGCGTACGCCCGACCATGACCAACTCGCCCCCGGCGGGCCGGTTGGTCACGAAGTCAAGCCATGCGATCAGGGATGCGATCGTCTTGCCGGATCGCACGGACCCTTCCCACACGTTCTGAAACGCGCGGGCCTCCATGATCGAATCGATCTGCTTCGGGGAGAGCGCGAGGTTAGGAGTCGTCATCGGCGGGGGCCTCCGGCTCCTCGTGCTCCGGGGGCGGCCCGCCGTGCCGCTCGGCGTAGTTCCGTGCGAGCCCGGCCATGAGTTCCCCGATGACGCTGCGGGACTCGGCGCCGGCGTCGTCCTTCGGCGGCACCAACTTGAGGGACCGGTCGACGGCGGTCGCGATGATCGACATGATCGACCGCCGGTCGGCGGGGGTCGGCTCGTCGGCGAGCTTCTCGGCGTACTCGTGATCCTTGCCGCCCCACTCCCAATACAGGGTGGGCGCCTGCATCTTCCCCAGCTCGCGTTCCGCGGCGTCCTGGAGACGCTCGGCGAACGCTGCTCGGCGCGCGGCGAGGTCGGCCTTGCGTACGGCGGTGGCAGCCTCGACCTGCGGGGCGCGGTCGAACTTCAGCGGGGGATCGAACGCGGCGGCGATCTTCGAAACGGTCGAGGGGCTGCGCTTGATGGCGCGAGCGATGTCGTTGCGGGACTTCCCGTCGGCGTGCAGTCGCTTGACGGCGGCGCGGTCCTTCGCGGTGAGGGGGCGGGCGACCATGGCTCACCCCCTCGGCGCGGTCAGGCGTTCAGCTCCACGCGGTGGCGTACGGCCTCGGCAGCGAGGCGCCACGCGTTCTGTACAGGCGTCCCCAGCTCGCCCCACGTGGGGAGCTGCTCGCCGCGGACGTTCTTGTTGTCGGTGCTCTTGGCGTACGCCTCGTAGGCGTCCTGGGCGAGGCGGTCGGTGGCGGGGCGGACCTTGTACAGCACGGGCGGCCTTCCGGTCGGTGGACGTGAGAACGCCCCGCGGCGCACGGGCGCGGCGGGGCGTGGTCTGGGGTGGTGCTACGTCGCGGGGCAGGACCGTCCGTCGAGGGCGGCGAACTCCGTCTCCCCTTCGTCGAGGCCGGTCGCGGCTGCGCCCATGTTGCCTACAGCGACCTTGCCGTTGGCGAGGCGTGCCGCGGACTTGTCGGCGCCGACGGTGGCGCAATCGATCTGCACGAAGTAGCCGGCTTCGTCGGTGAGCTTCCTGGCGACGTCGTTGAAGACGGCTTCCAAGCCCTTGGTGGAGTCGACCTCGACCGTGACGTTACGGGTGTTGCCGGTCGTCTCCTGCTTCGTGATCTCGTACGCCGGCACTGTGGCGGCGGGCGGGTCGTCGGCCTTGTCGTCGTCGGGTGCGCCGATGTTCGCGAGGGTGGCGAGGACGATCAGGCCACCGAACGGGATGACGACGGCGAGGAGAATGCGGCGTCCTCGGCGGCGTTTGGCGGCGGCGACGGCGGCAGGGTCGTAAGGCTGGTGGTGCACGGGTCCCCCCACGGGATTGCTGGTGTGTCTGGGGTGAGACACGGTGGGGGTGGGGATGGTTGCACGGGGCATGCGAACGCCCCCGGCGCGGTGGGCGGCGGGGGCGTTCGGTACGTCGGTCGGCTTGAGCCGCTCGGGGCGGGGTCGAGGTTTCCCACGACAGGCGACCGTCCGTGTCCGGGCATGCCGGGGTCGCCCCCGACTTTAGGTCACGGAAAGGTCACGGCGCAACCTGCGCGCGAACCGGTGCGCGTCCGGTCGTCGGCGGTGCGTCCTCGGTGGTGAGGTGGTGCGCGGTGGTGCGCATGCTGGTGCGGCGTGCGTCGGCGGCGGCGCGGATGATGCGCCGGATCGGCTCGGGAAGCGCACCGGTGCGGGGGTCCATGAGGCAGTTGAGGTCTTGGACGGTGCGCGGGTCGAGGGGCTGGAGCAAGCGCGGTGCGGGCGCTGCTCCGCTGGTCGCGGGGGTGGTGCGCTCCGTCTGCTCCGGGGTGGTGCGGAGGATGCGGACGACGGTGGTGTGGTGGATGCCTTCCTGGCGCGCGATGGTGCGGGCGGATGCTCCGTCGGTGGCGAGCTGACGTATGCGGGCGTTGCGGGCGGTGCGCTCCGCGGGGGTAAGGTGCGTGCTGGCCATTGGGGGTTGCTCCCGGTGGTTAGTCGGGTCCGGCCGGTGGTGACGTCACCGTGTCCGGGCCCGCGTCCGTTGGTGGGCTACTCGGCGGTCGGGCAGTCCTCGCCCGACCAGTTCTTGTGTGCGAGGTCGCAGCGTCGGCACCGCAGGCCAGCGCTGGGCGTCGGATGGTGCCAGTCGTGCCCGCTCGTGTCGGCGGCGCGCTGCTCGCGCAACTTCCTGTAGACGTAGGACGGCGTCACGCCGACGATGCCGGCGATGCTCTCGGGCCCGCACCTGCCGGTGGCTTCGGCCTCGTCGAACAGGGCGGGCAACTCCGGCTCGATGCCCTTCCACGCGCGGCGGATGCGTCCGGCTTCGTTGAGTCGTTCGCGGATGGTCGGCGCGGCGGGCTGCTGCGGGGTCTGCTGCTCGGTGTAGTCGTCCAGGAAGATGATCATCTGTCGCAGCATGGCAGCGGTGATTCCCTCTGGGGCCGCGTCGAGTTGTGCGGCGAGGTCGGCGCGGAGCTGGGCGACGGTCGGCCCCTGTGTGCTCATCGTGCAATCTCCATCGTGCGTTGGGCCCGCCCTCGGGCGAGGGCGGGTGGGGTGGTCAGGCGAACAGGGCGCCCTGTTCCGTGTCGGGCTCGACGTCGAACAGGGTGGGCTCGGGGCTGGTGACGTGGGCGCCGATCCACTCGGCGCGCCACGTGCCAGCCTGGAACTCGGCCTCGGCGGCGTCGATGGCCTCGCGGGCGATCGGGTTGACCTCTCGTTCGTGGTCGAGGGCGGCGCTCAGTTCGGTGAGGGCGGCGCGCCATTCCGGGTCGGTCGGGTCGGGGTTCGTGCGCACGCGTTCTGCGGCGCGGTGGCTGCGCTCACGGGCGGCCTGGGCCTCGGCGCGTTCGCGGGCCTCGGCCGTTCGGGCGGCGCGTTGGGTGTCGGCCTGCTCGACGGCGAGGGCGGCGGCGACGGCACGGCCGCGGTCGGTTGCGCGGTAGTGCATCACCCTGAAGACGCGCCCCTCGAAACCGACGAACGTCTCGCCCGTGTCGTACTTCTCGGCGAGGCCGCGACGGATGAGCCCTTGCAAGCTGGGGTCCGTCACGCCCTTGGGCAGGTTGGCGAGGCCGGCATCTCGGAAGTCGCCGGCGGCCACGACGGCGGGCAGAACCTTGCGCATCTTCGGTGTGAGGGACTGGGCGAGGGCCTGCTCGGCGGCGCCCTCGCGGTGGTCGTTGGCGACGGCCTCGGCCTCCGCGCGTTCGCGGGCCTCGGCCTTGACGCACGGGGCACACATGCGGGTGCCGACGCCGGGCGTTCCGGTGGTCCGGCCGCAGTAGGTGAGGTGGCTGCCGGGCTGCTTGTAGTGGCTGGTGTGGCCGCGTCCAACGACGTAGGTGTCCATGGGGGTTGCTCCCTTCGGTGGTGCCGGGTGACGTCCGGCGATGCATACTGTACTGAGTTCTGTACTCGGTACACAAGCGGGTCGAGGAAAAGGGGCGCACCCAACTTTGCGGCGCGCCCCCGGAGTTACGCGGCGGCCCGGTCCCGGGCGGCGCTCAGCGCGGCCCACAGCCCGACCAGATCGGCGCCCCGCCACGTGCGCCGGCGGCTGTCGAGGATGACGGGGGCGGGGCAGGCTTCGCCGCGGTCGCACGTGACGTACGGCTCGCCGCCGGGCACGGTCCGGCCGGTGAGCGTGCCCCGGCACCAGGGGCACGGGGCGTCGAGGGTGATCGTTCGGCCGTCGCGGTTCAGGGCGCGCTCGACGGTGGCGCGGGCGCGGCGCACGGTGGCGGCGGCCTCGTCGAGGGTGCGGAGCGGCAGGGCCGTGAATAGGTCGCCGTGCTGCTCGCCGAGTATCCGGCCCTCGATCCACACTGCGGCCCAGTGCAGGCCGTAGGCGCGGCTACCGGGCGAGGCGGCGCGGGCGGTGACGCTGGCGTTGTGGGTGGGGAGGTGCCAGCGGGCGGGGTCGTCGCGGTCGGCCTGGTCGTCCTCGAACCGGCCGACGCTTCCGGCTCCGTCGAGGGTGTCGAGGACGTGACGTCGGCGCACGGGGCGCTGCGCCTGCTCGGCGATACGGTCGGCCAGTTCGAACAGGGCCCGCTCGACGTCCATCGCGGCGTCGAGCGCGTCGAGGTTCACGGGCGCGGGGTGCTCGCGCAGGATGAGCGGCATGCGTCCGATGACGGGCTCAGGGTCGGGCTTCAGGCCGTGGTCGTTGATGTAGGCGCGGGAGTCGCGGGGCGGCCACTCGTCGGCGGGCTGTACCTCGATGGCATACAGGAGGTCGCCCCACTGCTCGCGGATGGCGCGCAGATCCTCGGCGGCCTGCATGGTGCGGTGGAAGTCGGCACGGACGAAGGCGCGGGTCTCGTCGAGGTAGGCGCCGGCAGGCTGGAAGCCGCGGATACGGGAGGGGGTGTTCACGACGTCTCCTCGGAGATGGTGTAGACGGTGCTGCGGAGGGTGGGGCGGGTGGCGAGGCTGCGGGCGGCGCGCTCGGCGCGGCGGCGGGCGCGGGCCTCGGTGCGGGCGAAACCGCTACGTGAGCCGCTGGGGCACGACGCGCGCCATGTCCAGCGGCTACCGAGGATCTTGGTCTCGAACGCGTTGAGGAATCCGACTTCGCGGATCTCGATGCGGGCGGGGGTCTGCACGGGCGGCTGCTCCTGGGCGGGCGGGCGCCCCGCGGTGGTGGCGGGGCGCCGGGTGGTCACGGACGGATGGCGATACAGACGGCGCGGCATGGGCAGTCGGCGGGGCACGGGGCGGACGGCTTGGGCTCGGCCTCGTCGAGGGTGTTGCGGATGGTGGCCCGGTCCGTGATCACTGCGGACCCGCGGGCCGGTCCCACGGCGATGAGCGGGGCTTCGGTGGGCGGGTTGTAGGTGGGCTCCTCACCCGCGCACAGGCGACGCACGTCGCGGCGTACGCCCTCGCACACGTCGCCCTCGTACGCGGCATCGATGTACTCACGGATGCGGTCGACGGCCTGCACGGCGGGGAGGTCGGCGGCCATGGCGGCGCGGTCGGCCTTGCGGTCGCGGCGGCACGCTATCCACGCGAGACGGTACCGGTGGCGTTCCTGGGCGAGGACGTCAGCGGCGCGGCTCTCGGCTTGGGCGCGCTGCATCCATCCGGTGCGGTTGTCGGCCATGCTGGCGAGAGCGTGCTCCAGCTCGCGGATACGGGCGCGGCGGATGTTGAGGCGGCGCTGTCGGGCCTCGGCGAGGGTGCGCTGTTCGGTGGCGCGCTGCCGGGCGGACTGCCATGCGGCCTCGAACCGGTCGGCACTGCTGCGGGCGGCGTGCAGCTCGGCGGCGATCACGGCGCGTTCGTGCTCCAGCTCCTCGACGCGCTTGCGGTCGGCCTTCACGGCGGCGCGGGTTGCCCAGTCGTGCGCCTGTGCGGCCCAGTCGATGAGTGCCGGCCACTCGTGGTCCCCGCGGGCGTGCAGGGCGGTGGCGAGGGCCTGGCGCTGCTCGTTGAGGGTGGCCTCGGCGGTCTTGGCGCGGTGCTCCAGCTCGCGTATGGCGTCGTCGGCGGCCTCGCGGTGCTTGCTGTAGGCGGTGCCGGTCTCGCCGAGACTGCGGCGGGTCTGGTCGTAGGCGCGTTGCTCCTCGCGTACCTGCTCGGCCAGTAGGGCGGCCTCGGCAGTGGTGAGGCGGCCTCGGAGTGCGCGGCTGAGAAGGTTGTCGAGGAGGTCGCGGCGGTCGCGGCGACGCTGGGCGGTCGGCTTCATCGGCTGGGCTCCTAGCTGAGGTCGGGGACGCACAGCCATCCGGGCGCGCCGAGATCGGGAAGGGTGCTGTAGGCGAGCGCGTCGACGGCGATCGCCAGTTGCCGGTTCCAGTCGGCGAGCTGCTCGGCCGTGACCGTCTCGGGGGTGACGTGCTTGAAGGTGCCGAGACTGACCTCGTCGCACTGCGTCGTGAGGAACAGCTCGTCGGCGTCGTAGTTGCCGGCGGAGAGCCACCCAACGTCTGGGCACTGCTCCTTCACCGCGATGAGCTGCTCGTTGACGCGGTCGTTCTCGGCCCACGGGTGTACGCCGTTGGGCACGGGAACGTGCACGCCGTACGCGAAGTAGGTGGAGTGGTACATGCCCATTAGGGGCGCTCCTTGGTGGGGGCGATGCCGTCGAGGACGGTGGGGACGATGCGGCACACGCGGTTGAGGCAGACCTGTTCGGCGTGGGCGGCGTAGTGGACGTGGTGGCCTTCGGCGAGCAGCTCGGCGGCGGCCTGGCGGGCGTTGCGTGGGGCGCGGGTGTGGGCGCTCATCGGTGGCGCTGCTCCTCGGTGGCGGGGGCGGGGCCGCCGTGGTGGTCGGCGGCCCCGGTGCGGTCGGTGGTCAGTGGCCGCGGGGGTCGCACTGGGAGAGGGGGCATCCGTGGCGGTGGCACCAGTCGGGGGACCGCTCGTCGATGGCGGTCGCGGCGAGGTGCTCGGGCTGCATGGTGCGGTGTCTCCTGGTGCGGTTGCGGGCGAGGCGCAGTAGGTCGCGGTCGTCCTGGGCGCGGCGGCGGGCGGTGCGCCATGCGGGCGTGCGATGGGGGATGGCGCGGGCGGCGGCGTGGCAGGCGGCGAGGGCGAACGGCATGCCGGCCGCGAGGACGCCGACCACGACGGCGGTGCCTTCGAGCGGGGTCACTGCTGCGCCTCGGCGGCCTTGCGGCGCAGCGTGGCGGCGAAGGTGGTGAAGCAGTCGTTGACGTGCTCCTCGGCCTCACCCATGGGGTTCGGCACGCGGTCCTGTTCGGCGAGTCGGGCGGCCTCGATCAGTCCGGCGGCGTAGGCGCTGCCCGACTGCGCCTCGCTGGTGTCCTCGACGGTGGGCGCGGTGATGGCGTCGAGCATCTTCCCGGCCTCGGTGACCAACTTGGGGTAGTCGTCCTCGCCGGTCTCTTCGTTGGACTCCCACGCCTTGTGCAGGTCGTAGTCCAGCTCGTTGACCAGGGCGCGGAGGAACGTGTCGAGGGTGTCGGGGGTGAGCGTCCATCCCGGCGCGGTCGGCTGTCCGTCGAGGGCGCGGGTGAACGCGGGGACGGCTTCACGGGCGGCGCTGAGCAGTGCGGCGGACGGTGAGAACGGGTACGGGATCGGCTCGCCACCCTCGGCACGGGCGCGGCGGTCGAACTCGTCGGCGGCCAAGCGCAGACCGTACGCGACGCGGGCGGGGTTCATGCCGTGGCTCTCGGCCGTGACGGTGACCTCGTCGGGGTCGGCGGCGGGGCGCAGCGTCACGACCGCGGATGGCTCGCGCTCGGCGGGGGCCTGGTCGTCGTCCTCGTACCCGGCGACGTCCCACCGTTCGGTCTTGAAGTTCCACACGACGGAGTGCGCGTTGTGGTCGGTGAGGGTGCCGTCGAGATCGATGCCGACGGGCATGCCGGCGCGGTTGGCGTCGTTGAGGGCGTCGGCGATGGCCTGCCAGTACTCGCGCTCAGTACGCGGCACGAACGGCTGCTCGGCGTCCGGGCGGCCGGTCTGCCATGCCGCGGCCTTGTAGCCGCGCTCCTCCTGCAACACGGCCTCGACGCGGTCCGCGGCGTGCGCGAGGGCGTCGCCGAGGTGGTCGTCGACGTCGGCGGCGGGGACGCCAACGGCGATCCAGTACCGGCGGGTTTCGGGGGTGGGCTGGTCGGTCATCAGGGGTTGCTCCTGTCTCGGTGTCGTCGAGGTGATCCCGCGCGCGACCGGAGCGGCGTCCGGTCGCGGGCGTGAGGTCAGAAGGGGGGTTCGTCGCTGTAGCCGCGCTGGGGCTGGCCGTTGACGGGGGCGCCGTACTGGCCTGCTGCGCTGTTGCCGTTGGCCCACGGGTCGCCCTGCTGCTGGGCGTAGCCGTTCTGCTGGGCGGCGTAGCCTCCGCTGTTCTGCTGGCGGTTCTGGCCGGCCTTTTCGGGGCGTGCGATGGCGCGGGCGAGGGAGGGGGCGACGTTCTCGGCCTCGACCTCGTAGACGGTGCGCTTGACGCCTTCCTTGTCCTCGTAGGACCGCTGCTTGAGGCGTCCGACGACGATGACGGCGTTGCCGCGGGTGAGGGATTCGGCGACGTTTTCGGCGAGGCCGCGCCATGCGGAGCAACGCATGAAGACGGTGTCTCCGTCTTTCCACTCGTTGGTGGACTTGTCGAACGTCCTCGGGGTGCTGGCGACGGTGAAGGAGGCGACGCCGTGTCCGGCGGGGGTGAATCGCATCTCGGGGTCGGCGGTGAGGTTGCCCTGAAGGGTGATGATCGTTTCGCCTGCCATGGGTTAGGCGGCCTGCCTTTCGGGGTTGGTGCGGGTGCGGGTGCGTTCGCAGGTGCGGCATGCGCGGGAGTTGTCGGGGCGTCTGCGGGTGTTGGCCTGGTCGTAGGGGTGGCCGTGGGCGCAGTGCGTCTTGCGCGCGTTGATCGCGGTGGGGCCGGTGCTGCGCAGTGTGTTGGTGCGGTGGTCGGTCTGTTCGAGGTGGGCGACGTTGACGCAGTTGCGGCGGCGGCACTTGTGGTCGACCTCGGGGCGCTGCTCGTCGTCGGCAGGCTCGGGAAGCGGGCCGTGTTCCAGTTCGTAGGCGTACTGGTGGGCGCGGATGGTGCGGCCGTCGACGTGGAATGCGCCGTAGTACTCGCCGAATTGCCCGCGGTCGTGGGGGCGTTTGCTGCGCGCTCCGCCGGTCCAGAGGTGGCAGGGGCCGGGGGCTTCGCGGTAGAGGCTCACGGGGCCGTTGCGGTCGACTTTGGCGGCGAACCGTTCGGCGGCGGTGGGCGGCATCGGCGCGGTTCCCTTCGAGGCTGAGCGGCTGGCGCTCCCGGTTCGTGGCGCCGATGCGGACTCGGCTGCCGTAAATCTCGATCGGGGTCGGTAAGGATCGATCGCGGTAGGAACGTAGCACGGTGGGAGTGCCCATTGGGGTTCTGTGAGACCCCCACCGTGTGGGGCTACGCGGCCCGTTGGGGGGCGCTGGTGGTGCCGGTGGGGGTGATCGTCCACCCGGCTTGTTCGAGGGCCTTGACGGCGCGTGTGGCGGTCATGCCGGGGCGTTGGAGGATCTCGGTCAGGTGGGCGTCCTCGATGGCGGCGCGGATGACGGCGACGGCGGCGGGTGGTGTGGTCATGGGCGGGCGCCGGCGGTGTGGCGGGCGGTGACTCGGCCGGTGGCGTCGCGGGCGACGGGTGGGCGGGCCATGAGGCGGGCGAGGCGGCCGTGTTCGGCGTCCTCCTCGGCTGTGCGGGCGCGGTCGCGCTGGTCGGCCTGGGCGGCTATCTCGGCGTCGAGGCGGGCGAGGCGGTCGGCTTCGGCCTGGGCGGCGCGCTGCTGCCTACGGATGGCTTCGGCGGCGTCGATGCGGGCGGGGCCGTCAACCTCGTCGACGGTGCGCCACTGGAAGCCACGGGAACGCTGCAGGAACACGTAGGCGCCCTGGTCGGCGAACTCCTCGACGATGCGGCGGGCCTTGGCGCGGTCGGACGTGGTGCGGATGGCGGGCCGGTCGGGGCGGTCGTTCCACGTGGCCTCGACGCGGTACAGGGTGTTGTTCCGGGTGCTGTCGTGGCCGCGGTTCTTGCGGTGGAACGTGCGGGTGTTCTGCGGCTTGGGGCTCATGCTGCGGGCTCCTGGGCGTAGTGGGCGGCGGTGGCGTCGTCTTTGCGGGTGGGGTGGGGCTTGCTGCGGGCGTTGCCGCGGTGGTCGCGGCACGGGGTGTTGCGGTCGGCGCGGCAGTGCTCGTACGGGCACGGGATGTTGAGGGGGTCGGGGGCGCCGGCGCGGGCGAGCTGCTCGCGCTGGGCGCGGTGGGGGCGGTAGTCGGCGAGGGTCTCGGCGACGCTGGGCGGCATGTAGGTGCCCAGTTCGGCGAGGCGGCGTTTTACCTGGGCGGCCATGGGGCCGGCGGTGAGGGCGCGGTGGGTTACGGGGGCCTGCTGGCCGGTGGCGATGGCGCGGCGTTCGGCGCGTAGGGCGGCCACGTAGGCGTCGCCGGTCTCGTCGTCCGGGTTGATCTCCGGGTGGGCGGTGGGCTCGAACGTGCCGACGTGGCGGCGGTTGAGGACGTCGGCCTTGTGGGCGTGCCACGGGCGGGATATGTCGCTGGGCTGGATGCGGTAGGGGTTGCGGGCGATGTAGTCGCGGGCGATGTGGGCCGCGTCCCATCCGTGGGCCTGGGCGGGAACGTCGGAGAGTAGGTCGCACCACTGGGCGAGGCGGTCTTCGGCGGCGCCCTGGTCTTCAACGTTCATCCGGGGGTCGAGGCGGACGACGTAGGCGAGCAGGGCGGCAACTTCACGGGGGTTCACTGCTGGGCCTCCATGCGGGCGAGGGCGGCGGCGAGGTGGTCGGCGGACTGGGCGGCGCGGCTCTTGCGGGGCGCGCTGGGGTTGAGGGGGATCACGTCGGCGCCGGGCCCGGTGGGGGCGGCGGGGACGGTGCCAGCGGTCGGGGCCGGGGGGAGGCTGGTCCACGCCCGCAGGAAGTAGCGGGCGGAGCTGACGCGCTGGCGGGCGGCGATGGTGACGGCGTGCTCGGCGAGCATGTCGGCGCCGGACCGCTTGAGCATCGCGTCGAGGCGCAGCCACTCATTCGCGGTGAGGTCCCACCCCACGTAGACCTTCGCGGCGGTGATCCGGTCGACCAACGGGCGAGCGAACGGGGGGATGGGGTCGGACGGCGACGCGGGTGCGGTCGGTCCCTCACCCACTCCTTCACTCTCTCTATCAAGTGCTTTAAAGGAAGCCTGCGCGCGCGTAGCACACGTTTCGGGGTGCTCGTCCCAGAGCGTTTGTGGTCCGGATTCCGGACCGGTAGCGGTCGGGTTAGTGGTCCGTGATCCGGACCGCAAATCGCTAGTGGTCCGGATTCCGGACCGGTAGGTGTTGTCCGGGGTGGCTAGTGGTCCGGATTCCAGACCACTAGGGGCGGTTAGTGGTCCGTGATCCGGACCAGTAGCGACGGATACCGGTCCGTGATCCGGACCACTAACAGCGGTGTGGTTGACGGCCCCGGGGATGCGGTAGAGGGCTGGCCGGGACCCCTTGGCGGGCTCGTGGATCTCCAGATCGCCGGCGGCGAGGGCGTCCGCGATGGCCTTGACGGCAACTCCCTTGCCGACTCCGCCGAGCCGCTGCCGTGCCTCGGTGAGGCCGAGCCGCGCGGTGGCGTCGGGGCCGGTGATCTTGTCCGCGACGGCGAGGACGACCAGCCGGGCGTTACCGCGTGAGCGGGCGTGACGCCATGCCCAGTCGTACGCGTCGAGTGTCACGGGGGTGCGCTCCTTACGGGGTGGTGCGCCCGGGGCGAGGGGCGCGGGGCTCGTCCTCGTCCCGGGGCGTCTCAGGGGGTGCGGCGGTGGGTGCGAGCGGGCTGGTGGTCGTCGCACTTCCAGCCGCACGGGTAGAGGCGGGCGGGTCGGGCGTGGCATCGGGGGTTGCCGTGCTCGCACGACGGTGGTCCGTCCTCGGCCGGCCGTCGGCTCACGCGGCGGCCTTTCTGCGCGCATCGGTGGCTGCGTGGCAGGCGGCGCAGTAAGGGCGTCCGTCGCGGTCGTAGCGGCGGTGCTCGGCCGTCGAGTGCCCGTTGGTGCACTCAGTGAGTGGCGTCGCCAGACCGACGACGGCGGCGTACTGCCCGCGGGAACGGGTGCGGCCCGGGTCGTCCTCGACGCACTGCGGGGCAACGCATCCGGGGTACTCACACTCGGCGGTGACCTTGCCGACGGGCTTCCGTCCGGTGCGGACGTAGAAGGCAACGGAGCGGGCGGTGTATTCGCGGCTGTGGTGCGTGAACACCATCGTGCCGCCGTTGTTCCGGCGGCGGCCGGTCCACTCCATGTGGTCGCCCTCGACGGGCCGGACGTACGTCTGCCACTTCTCGGCGAGGGTGAGCGTCGACCGGTTGGCGGGGGTGGGCTGCTTGGCGGGGCCGAATCCGAGGCGGGCGCGGTAGCGGGCGGCGGTGTCCTTGTCGATACCGAGTGCGCGGACGGCGGCCTTGTTGGTGGCGCCCTGGGCGAAGAGGTCGGCGAGGGCCTGCACGGTGGCGGGAGCGATCTGCATGCGGGTGTCTCCGGGTTGAGCGGGCCCGCCCCGTGTCGTGGGGCGGGCCGTACGGCTGAGGGCTATGCGGCGGGGGCGTCGTCCTCGACGGGCGGCGCGGGCGAGGCGAGGGCGGGCAGAACGTGTGCGGCGAGGTCGCCGGACCGCCACGCCTCGGCGACCAGCTCGCGGCCGTCGTACGCGCTGGTCTTCGACTTCCGCGTGTATGTCATCCGGAGCCCGGCGGCCTTGCTCGGGCGGATCTCGACGCCGGGCACGTCATGCATCTCGCCCGTGGCCTCGTCGACGTAGCGCGGGACGCCGGCGGCGGTCATGGCGGCGAGGGCCTGCGCGGCCCATGCGGGCCGAACCGACGTCCGTACCTGCATGGGCACGATCTCGACGACGTGCTCGGACGGAAAGTGGTCGCGGACCCACGCGGTGAACGCGTCCGGGTCGGTGATCTGCGCGGCCTTCTCTCCGCCGGTCCGGGAGACGGAACCGACCTTCACCCCGCCGGGCAGCATCGCATCGAGCTTGCTCGTGCCGCTCGTCTTGTGCTGCTGGTTGAGGTGGTGCTGTACGTCGGTGCGGGCCTCCGCGTACGCGGCCTTGACCTCGTCGAGCAATGCGCCGAGGGCGGCGAGCTTGGTCACGGCGTCGCGGACGGTAGGCGCGGTAGTGGGCTGTTCGGTCACTGCTGGCCGCCCTTCGCGGCGGCGGCCTCGATCTGCTGCCGGAACTGGTGGAGCTGGGCGGCGGGGGCCTGCTCGATGGGCAGGCCGTAGGCGCGCTCGAACGCGGCGTCGAGTTCGGGGAGGTTGGCGCGGCTAGCGGCGATGCGGAGCGCCTGCTCGGCGTCGGCGGCGAGCGCGGGCGAGTCGGGCGAGGCGGCTTCCGGCGCCGGGCCGTTGCGGGGACCGTCGTAGGCGGCCTCGGCGGCGGCGTCCACGTGGGCGGGCTCGGCCTCGGCGGCGCGCTCGTGGCCGATCGCGGCGAGCTGGTCGAGGTAGTCGGCTGGGGCGCCCGCGGCCTGCGCTTCCTTCCACAGTGCGCGAACCGCGTCGGCGGTCTCGGCGGCCTGCGCCTCGGCGAGGTAGTCGCGGCGCTCCGGCTGCGGTGCGGGCGGCGGCGTGTTCGGCGTCGACTGCACGACGGTCGCCTCCGTCATCTGCGGGACGTCAGTCCGCTCGACGACGTGTACCGGCTGGCCTTCCTGGTCGACGACGGCGCCGAGTTCCTCGGGCGTGTAGATGGCGCCGTGCAGCACTTCGGGGCACGCGATGCGTACGGCCTCGGCGATGGCGCGGGCCCGCAGCATGGCGCGCGGGTACTTCTCCCACGCCTGGGGACGGTTCTTGTCGTCGCGGGCGAACGGGCGGCCATCCCGCAGCGTGCAGAGTCCGGCGGTCACGGCGTCGTCAAGCGTCCACTCAACTTCCGACTCGTCGTCCGGGTCGTCGGCGCGCTGAACGCGGACGACGCACCGTTCCCGGTCCGACTTGATGCGGACGCGGTGGCCGGCCGACCGGGCGCGGCCCAGCATCAGGTCTGCGGACTGGGTGGGCTTGCCCTTGATGACGTGGATGGTCGTGATGGTGGTCACGACGTCAAGGCCGAGCGCGCGGCCGTACTCCATCGCCCACAGCACGGAGGCGGGCTGCTTGCGGTAGACGTCGGGCAGGAGGGGCGTGTTCGCGAGGGACTCGCAGAACTGCCACGCCTCGTAGGGGGACATGTGGGAGAGGGACAGGGCGCCGCCAGGCGCGGTCGGTGCGGGCGCGGGGTTGCGGGTGGCTATGGCGGTGACGGTCACTGGCGCGGTTCCTTCGTGCTCATGTGGCGGATATGTGCGGCGTGGCGGGTGATGCGGGTTGCGAGGGCGATCGCGGCATCCGGCCCGTACTGGGGGTCGAGCTGGTGCTCGATGGGCAGCTCGTCGTACAGGTCGTCGCGGGTGCCGTCGGCCTCGGCGGCGCGGATGGCGCGCTCGTAATCGGCGGCGTCCTGGTCGACCTCGGCCATGTCCTTGGCGATGACGGCGGTGCCGTGGGCGGTGAGCAGCTGGCCGAGGACGTCGGCGTCGTCGATGTACGCGACGGCGAGGGCGTCGAGCAGGGGTGCGGTGATGGCGTCGCGGATCGGCAGGCGCACGGCGCGGCCGTCGGCGGTGAGGGTCGGGCGGATCACTGGCGGGCCCCCTCGGCGGTGTCGATGCCCAGCTCGACGGGCGCGGTCGGCTCGTCGGCGGTGAGGTGGCCGGCGCGGACGTCGTACCGCTGCGGGACGGTCCAGTCGGCGCCCGGGAAGAAGTGACGCAGGATGCGGAGCGCGGCGGCGCGAGCGTCCGGGGTGGGGATGAGCTGCTGCGCGAGGTCGTTGAGCAGCAGTACGCGGGTGCACTGCTGGTCGTCGAGGGTGGCGGGCACGGTGCGGATCTCCGCGGTGCCGGGCGCGATCCGGTGAAGCTGGCTGTCGATCGCGGCGGTACGGGCAACGTCCTTGCGGGCGTTCCGGCCGCCCTCGATGGCCTGGGCGGCGCGGAGGGTGCGGGTACGCTGTGCGGTGTTCACATCGGTTCCCTTCGGGGGGTCGGTTTCGAGGGGCCGTCCGGGTGCATCCGGGCGGCCCTTCGTCGTGTTCAGGCGGCGGCGCGGTGCGCGGGGGTCTGCTGGCGCTGCTCGCGTTCAAGGCGCCGCAGGAGTAGTTCGACGTCGGGGGCGAGACGGCCGGCGGCGCGGTCGGCGTCGCGGCGGGCGCGGGCCCGGTCGAGGACGGCGCGGGCGTTTGCGATGGCCTGCTCGTACGGGATAACGGCGCTCATGCCGGGACCTCGACGGGGGCGAGGGGCTTGTCGAGCGCGGTAGCGGGGAGGCCGTAGGCAAGCTCGACGGCGCGGGCGGTGTTGTAGCTGGGCCTGCCGATGCCCTGGATCAGGCGCCAGGCGGCCATGGGGCCCACTCCCAAACGGCGGGCGACGGCGTGGGCGTTGATGGTTCCGTCGCGCTTGACATCGCGCGCAGCGATGGCGGCGCGGTGCAGGAGGGTGCGGTCGTACTGCATGCGTGGTTGCTCGCTTCCTCGATCTCGATCGGTCTGTATCGATCGCGGTAGGAACATAACACGTATCGATCTGGCTCGGAATGCACTTCACTTGTGAAGGTGCTGTGACGTGGGGCTTTCCGGTGGGGCCCGTTCCGGTTCGACCGTGTTCGATTCTTCAACCCGGTAAACGCCAGCCTGGATGCGTTGGCCATGCATTGCGTGTTCGAACGACTACGGGCTAGGGTCGTTGAACCGTCACCCACGGGGGGTGTGGGTAGGGGGTGAAGTTATGTCAAAGACGAACGTTCCTCTGATGGAACGTATCCCGTGCGCGATACAGTGCCGACATGAACAACGGCTCGCACCGACCTACCGACGCCGAAGGGAATGCCACCTTCGGCGAATGGCTCTCCCGGGAACTGACCGCCCGCGGCTACGACCTACGCGAACGCGGCGGAGGCCGCCGCGCCTTCGCTGACAAGGCCGGTATCGGACCCGCCATCCTCTCCCGCGCCCTACGTGACACCGCAGTCCCCGACATCAAGTCATGCGGACGCATCGCACGAGCGCTCGGCATCAAAACCGGCCCCGTACTCGTCCGCGCCGGCCACCTCCCCGCCGACGAACTACCCACCAGCGCCACACCCGCAGCCATCAGCCAACGCGACGCCCTCGCCGCGCTCGGCGTCCACACCGAAGAGGACCGCGCCGCAGTCCTCGCGCTCATCCGGGCTCTCACCTCACGAAGGGAGCCCTAGCACCAGAGAGGCCCGCCCGTGCCCAAGCTCGCCGCCATCCTGACCACCATCGCCGCCGTACTTACCCAGCTCATCGGCGTAACGGTCATGCTCACCACCCGCGCCACCGGCGACCCGGGCATTGCCAGCACAACCGGCCTCACCCTCACCACCCTTGGCTTTCTCATCACCCTTGCCGCCGCACCGCCCGCCTGCCGCGCCCTCTACATATGGGCCCGCGACCGCGGATACGTCCTCTACCGCGAACACCAGGCCCAGGACGCCGAACTGCCTGCCACCCCGGTTGTCCCGCTCAATCGGGCAACCCACCCTTGACCCACTCCCCACCGCACCGCAGGCCCCGGCAGCAGCACCACCGCGCCGGGGCCTACCTGTACCCACAGAAAGGGGCACCAGTGCTACCACGACCAGCCACCGCACCCGACGACCCCGAACTCTGGCTCGGCTACATCAGAGTGTCGACCTGGAAGGAAGAGAAGATCAGCCCCGAGCTGCAAGAGACTGCGCTCCGGGCATGGGCCAAACGCACCGGCCGCCAACTCCTCGAACCGCTCATCATCGACCTCGACGCCACGGGCCGGAACTTCAAACGCCGCATCATGGGCGGTATCAAGCGCGTCGAGGACGGCGAGGCCCGCGGCATCGCTGTATGGAAGTACTCGCGCTTCGGTCGCACCCGCGACGGCGTAGCCCTCAACCTCAAACGGCTTGAGGACGCCGGCGGGCAACTGGAGTCAGCCACCGAAGAGGGCGACGCCCGCACAGCAACGGGCCGACTCCAACGCGGCATCCTCTTCGAATTCGCGGCCTACGAGTCCGACGTCCGCGGCGAACAGTGGCGCGAGACCCACGACCACCGCCGCTACAAACTCAACCTTCCCGCCACTGGCCGACCCCGTTTCGGCTACATCTGGCACCCCCGACGACTCCCCGACCCCGCCCACCCCGGACAGTTCATCCTCCAGGAGGAGAAGTACGTAGCCCACCCCGAACTGGGACCGGTCATGGCCGACCGCTACCGACAGTTCGTCGAGGGCGACGCCTTTTACCACCTGGTCGGCGAACTCAACAGCGCCGGCCACCGCACCACCCGCGGCGGCATGTGGTCGGAACAGACCCTCATCCGCTACATGGACAGCGGCTTCCCCGCCGGCCTACTCCGCGTCCACGATCCGAAGTGCCGCAAGTGTGCTCCCGAGAAGCGCGGACACTGCCCGAACACTGTGTTCATCCCCGGCGCCCAAGAGGAACTAGCGAGCGCCGAACTGTGGCAGATGTACCAAGAGCGCCGAGAAGCCATCCGACGGACACCGCCCCGTGCCCGCCGCGCCACCTACGAACTCACGGGCCTACTGCGCTGTGGCACCTGCCGAGGCAGTCTCACTCCGAACAACTCCGAACGCATCCGTGACGGTGAGACTGTTCGCATCCGCGGCTACTCCTATCGCTGCTCCCGCCGATCAGTGCAAGGCGCCCTCGGATGCCCCGGCACATGGGCCATCCGGGACGACGTCGAGAAGGCGATGCGCGATTGGCTGGCCGACAAACGAGCGGAAGCCATAGACGCGACGCCAGCCGTACCGCAGCAGCGGACGCCCCTCCAGGACCACCGCGCCGCCGCCGCCCGCGAACGAATCCGGCTCCAGACCGAGGCCGACAAGCTCGCCGCCGCCCTGGTGAACCTCCGCGTAGCCCGCGCCGCGGACCCGGACGACTACGGACCCGGCGAGTATGAAGCCGCCCGCGACCGCATCCGCGCACAGCAGCAGGCCAACACCTCAGCAATGGAACGCGTCGCCGAAGTCGAGTCAACGCCCCACCGTGACGACTACAAGTCCGTACTCGTCGGCGTCGTACCGGAGTGGAAGTCGTTCAACGAGCGCGAACGCAACAACCTGTACAAGCAACTGTTGCGGCGAGTCGTCGTGTCCAAGGAGGGCAGCGCTGTGCGCGTCGAGCCTCACCCGGTATGGGAGCCGGACCCGTGGGCGCCGGTCACGGTCGAGGAGCAGCTCGCGTAGCCTACGAGCCTGCCGAACGTGGAGAGTGTTTTGTACACCGTGACCTCCGTGAACGTGAATGGTCTGCGCGCCGCCGCGAAGAAGGGCTTCGTGGAGTGGCTCGCCGACACCTCCGCCGACGTGCTGTGCCTCCAGGAGGTGCGGGCGGAGCCCCAGCAGCTGCCCGAACACGTCCGCACGCCCGACGGCTGGCACGTGACGCACGCCCCCGCCGCCGCCAAGGGCCGCGCCGGCGTCTCCCTCTACACCCGCCGCGAGCCCGACCGCGTCCGGGTCGGCTTCGGCTCGACGGAGTTCGACGCCAGTGGCCGGTACGTCGAAGCCGACCTGCCCGGTGTGACGGTCGCCTCCCTCTACCTTCCCTCCGGCGAGGTCGGCACCGAACGCCAGGACGAGAAGGTCCGCTTCATGGGCGAGTTCCTCGCCTACCTCAAGGAACTGCGCGAGCGCGCCGCCGCCGACGGCCGCGAGGTCGTCGTCTGCGGCGACTGGAACATCGCCCACCGCGAGGCCGACCTCAAGAACTGGCGCGCCAACAAGAAGAACTCCGGTTTCCTGCCGGAGGAGCGGGAGTGGCTGAGCCGCGTCCTCGATCCGGCCGAGGGCGGCTACGTCGACGTCGTGCGCGCCCTGCACCCGGACGTCGAGGGGCCGTACTCGTGGTGGTCGTACCGGGGGCGGGCCTTCGACAACGATTCGGGATGGCGCATCGACTACCACCTGGCCACCGCGGGGCTGGCCGCGAAGGCCGTCAAGGGCCACGTCGAGCGGGCCGCCACACACGCCGAGCGCTGGTCCGACCACGCGCCGGTGACGGTCGTCTACGACCGCTAGACCTCCGTCAGTCGTCTCTGGCCTGCTTCCGTATCCGCCGGTCCAGCGCCAGAGACAGTTCCGCCTCGATCACGCTGCGGGCGAGCGGGCGCAGGCGGTGGAGTTCCTCTTCGGGGGCGTGGCGCAGGATCAGGTCGGTGAAGAGGTCGGCGAGGGCGTCGGCGTGTTCGCGGACGCGGGCGCCGGCCTGGAGGACCTCGCCGAGGGGGATGCCCTCGCGGACCAGGGCCGAGGAGACCTCCAGCAGGCGGTGGCTGATGTGGACGAGTTCGTCGCCGTCGGTGCCGAGGTAGCCGAGGTCCATCGCGGCGGCCAGGTTCTCGGGGGTGACCTCGCCCTCGAAGCGGGCGGCGAGTTCCTCGGGGGTGAGGCGGACCGGGGTCTCCTCGGTGGGTTCGCCGAGGCCGAGCAGGTCGCCGACGTCGCGGCCGTGGTCGAAGGCGTCGGCGAGTTCCGCGATGCCGTTGAGGGTGTGGCCGCGTTCCAGGAGGGCCGCGATGGTGCGCAGGCGGGCCAGGTGGTGGTCGTCGTACCAGGCGATGCGGCCCTCGCGGCGGGGCGGCGGGATCAGTTTGCGTTCGCGGTAGAAGCGCACCGTGCGCACCGTGATGCCGGCCAGCCGGGCCAGGTCCTCCATGCGGTATTCGCGCTTCTCGGTCACGCCCCCGACTTTAAGTCGTACCGGCGGTAACTTTCCTCCGCCCGACCCCTACCCATGAGTACGGAGCTGTTCTACTCTCCCCATTGCGCCAGTGTTCACTGGCAGAGTTCTAGGCGACGCGTGGAGGCTTCGGGATGGCCGAGCACGAGCAGGTTCAAGAACACGTGCGGGTGGCGGTGATCGGGTCCGGCTTCGGCGGGCTGGGGGCCGCCGTGCGGCTGCGGCGCGAGGGGATCACGGACTTCGTGGTGCTGGAGCGGGCTTCGAGCGTCGGCGGCACGTGGCGGGACAACAGTTACCCCGGGTGCGCCTGTGACGTGCCGTCCCACCTGTACTCCTTCTCCTTCGCCCCCAACCCGGAGTGGCCGCGCACCTTCTCCGGGCAGGAGCACATCCGGGCCTACCTGGAGCACGTGACCGACACCTTCGGGCTGCGCCCCCACCTCCGCTTCGACTCGGAGGTGAAGCGGATGGCGTGGGACGGCGAGCGGCTGCGGTGGAAGATCGAGACCGCGAGCGGGAATCTCACCGCCGACGTCGTCGTCTCCGCCACCGGGCCGCTGTCCGACCCCAAGACGCCGGACATCCCGGGGCTGAACTCCTTCCCCGGCAAGGTCTTCCACTCCGCCCGCTGGGACCACGACTACGACCTCACCGGCAAGCGCGTCGCCATGATCGGCACCGGTGCCTCCGCGATCCAGATCGTGCCGTCCATCCAGCCGAAGGTCGGCCGCCTCACCCTCTTCCAGCGCACCCCGGCCTGGGTGATGCCCCGCATGGACCGGCCGATCAGCGGCGCCGAGCGCGCCCTGCACCGGGCGCTGCCCGCCACCACCAAGCTGCGCCGCGGGCTGCTGTGGGGCATCCGGGAACTCCAGGTGCAGGCCTTCACCAAGCACCCCAACGAGCTGGGCTTCGTCGAGCAGATCGCCAAGCGCAACATGGGCGCCGCCATCAAGGACCCGGCCCTGCGCGCCAAGCTCACCCCGGACTACCGCATCGGCTGCAAGCGCATCCTGCTGTCGAGTACGTACTATCCGGCGCTCGCCAAGCCCAACGTGGACGTCGTCGCGAGCGGGCTCAGCGAGGTGCGCGGCTCGACCCTCGTCGGCGCCGACGGCACCGAGGCCGAGGTGGACGCGATCATCTTCGGCACCGGTTTCCACGTCACCGACATGCCCATCGCCGAGCGGGTGGTGGGCGCGGACGGGCGGACCCTCGCCGAGACCTGGAAGGGCGGCATGGAGGCGCTGCGCGGCGCCTCGGCGGCCGGCTTCCCCAACTTCATGACGGTCATCGGGCCCAACACCGGCCTCGGGAACTCGTCGATGATCCTGATGATCGAGTCGCAGCTCAACTACATGGCCGACTACCTGCGCCAGATCAACGTCCTCGGCGGCCGGACCGCCCTCGACGCCCGCCCCGCCGCCGTGCGGAACTGGAACCACCGGGTGCAGGAGCGCATGAAGCGCACGGTGTGGAACACCGGCGGCTGCACCAGCTGGTACCTGGACGCGAGCGGCCGCAACACCACCGTCTGGCCCGGCACGACCGCGGAGTTCCGGCGCGCGACGCGGCGCGTGGACCTCGCGGAGTACGAGGTGCTGCGTCCCGCCGTCGCCGGGCCGGCACCGGCCTCCGGCGCCGACGTGAACGCCCAGGCGGCCCCCGGCGGCGCGGACGCGGCCGCGGAGGTGGGCGCGTGAGCCGCCTGCTGCACGTCGCCGCCGGGCCCTACGCGCCGCCCGTCCCCGCCCGCGAGCTGACCGTCACCGCCGCCGACGGCGCCCGGATACACGTCCAGGTGCACGGCCCCGAGCACGCCCCCGCGGTCGTCCTCGCGCACGGCTGGGCCTGCTCGACCGCCTTCTGGGCGGCGCAGGTCCGCGCGCTGGCCGCCGACCACCGGGTCGTCGTGTACGACCAGCGCGGGCACGGCCGCAGTCCGGCGAACCCGGCGTGCGGCACCGAGGCCCTCGCCGACGACCTCGAAGCCGTCCTCACGGCCACGCTCACGCCGGGCGAGCGGGCGGTGATCGCCGGGCACTCCATGGGCGGGATGACGGTGATGGCCGCCGCGACCCGGCCGGCGGTGCGCGAACACGCGGCGGCCGTCCTGCTGTGCAGTACGGGCAGTTCGCGGCTGGTGGCCTCCTCGACCGTGGTGCCGCTCGGGGAGGGCCGGGTACGGACCTGGCTGACCCGGCGGATCCTCGGCTCCCGGGCGCCGCTCGGGCCGGTCACGCCGCTGGCGCGCAAAATCCTCAAGTACGGGACGATGGGCCCCGGTTCGGCCCCGCACATGGTCGACGCCTGCGCCCGGATCGTGCACGCCTGTCCGCGCAGGGTGCGCCACGCCTGGTCGGAGGTGCTGGGCCTGCTCGACCTCGACCACAACATAAGGGAGTTGACGATGCCGGTGGAGGTCGTCGTCGGCACCGCGGACCGGCTGACCCCGCCCGTGCACGCCCGCTCGCTGGCGGCCGCGCTGCCGCACTGCGTGGGCCTGACGGAGCTCCGGGGGGTCGGCCACATGACGCCGGTGGAGGCGCCGGATCTGGTCACCGGGAAGATACGCGCCCTGGCCGCCACCTACATATCCGACGCACGCAGCGAGCGTGCCGTACACGCCGAGGAGAGCGCATGAGCAGGGTGAGCCTGGAAGGGCGGGTCGCGGTCGTCACCGGAGCCGCGCGGGGCGTGGGGGAGTTGCTGGCCCGCAAGCTGTCCGCGCGCGGGGTCAAGGTGGCGCTGGTCGGTCTGGAGCCGGACGCGCTCAAGCAGGTCTCCGCCCGGCTGCACAGCGAGAGCGAGCACTGGCACGCGGACGTCACCGACCACGAGGTGATGGCCCGGGTCGCGGGCGAGGTCAAGGAACGCTTCGGCAGGATCGACATCGTCGTCGCCAACGCGGGTGTCGCCACCGGCGGGCCCTTCGTCGACTCCGACCCGGAGTCCTGGCGGCGGGTCATCGAGGTCAACCTGATCGGCTCGGCGGTGACGGCCCGCGCCTTCCTGCCGGCGCTGCTGGAGAGCCGCGGCTACCTGCTCCAGATCGCGTCCCTCGCCGCCCTCACCCCCGCGCCGATGATGAGCGCCTACTGCGCCTCCAAGTCCGGTGTCGAGGCGTACGCGCACAGCCTGCGCGGCGAGGTCGGGCACCGGGGCGTGAAGGTCGGCGTCGGCTATCTGTCCTGGACCGACACGGACATGGTGCGCGGCGCGGACCAGGACGACGTCATGCGCGAACTGCGCCAGCGGCTGCCCTGGCCGTCGAACAAGACGTACCCGCTGGGCCCGGCGGTCGACCGGCTCGTGGAGGGCATCGAGCGCCGCTCGGCCCATGTCTACGGGCAGTGGTGGCTGCGCGGCATGCAGGGGGTGCGCGGCTACCTGCCGGCCGTCATCGGCACCGTCGGACAGCGCGAGATGCGGCGCTTCGGGGACCGTCTGGACAACGTGCGCGTCGGCCTGGTCGGCGCGGGCGGAGCGGCCGACGAACAGCGTCCGACCAGCACGGCTACGGTCCGTAAGTGATCGACATGCGCACGGTCACGGCCCATGTGAATCTGATCGAGCCAGGCCGATCCGGCCGGGCCCGAACACATCACAGGAGTGAACCCACATGGGTATGAAGGACCAGTTCCAGGACAAGGCCGAGCGCATGCAGCAGCAGGGCAAGCAGCGGGCCGACCAGGCCAGGGAGCAGTTCCAGAACCGCGACCGCCGTCGTGACGAGGACGAGATGGACCCGTCGCGCCGCCGGGACGCGGAGGAGCGTGACCCCTCCTCGCGCCGCCGCGACGCGGACGAGCGGTTCGAGGAGAGCTACGACGCCTGACGCGCCGTCGCCGAGTTGAAGGGGCGCCCCCGTTCTCACGGAGGGCGCCCTTCCTCATGCCCGGGGCGGCAGCGGCGGCCGTGACCGGTCGGGTACGTCGTCGTAACCGGGCGGCGAAGCGGGCGGGTTGGCCGCCAGCAGCTCCAGTGCCAGGCGGACCGCCTCGTCCAGCACCGGGTAGCGGCCCTCGGCCCAGTCCAGCGGCGTGCGCAGCGCCTCGACGTCGGGGGCGACGCCGTGGTTCTCCACGGACCAGCCGTACGCGTCGAACCAGGCCGCGTTCATCGGCACCGTGATCACCGTGCCGTCGCCGAGGCGGTGCCGGCCGGTCATGCCGACCACCCCGCCCCAGGTGCGCTGCCCGACCACCGGGCCGAGGCGCAGCAGCTTGAACGCGGCCGTGATCATGTCGCCGTCGGAGGACGTCGCCTCGTCCGCGACCGCCACGACCGGCCCGCGCGGGGCGTTGGAGGTGTACGACACCGGCTGCGCGTCGCGCGTCAGGTCCCAGCCCAGGATGGTGCGGGTCAGCTTCTCGATGACGAGTTCGCTGATGTGCCCGCCCGCGTTGCCGCGCACGTCCACGATCAGCGCGGGCCGGGACACCTCCATGCGCAGGTCGCGGTTGAACTGCGCCCAGCCGGAGCCGCCCATGTCGGGGATGTGCAGGTAGCCGCACCGCCCGCCGCTCAACTCCCGTACCACCTCACGGCGCTTGGCCACCCAGTCCTGGTAGCGCAGCGGCCGTTCGTCGACGAGCGGCACGACGGCGACCCGGCGGGCCGGTCCCGTGCCGCCCTCGCCCGGGGCGAAGGTCAGCTCCACCGTCGTACCGCCCGCTCCCGCCAGCAGCGGGTAGGGACCCGCCACCGGATCCACCGGGCGGCCGTCCACGTGGGTCAGTACGGCCCCCTCGCGGATGCCGGTGCCGGCCAGCGGGGAGCGGGCCTTGGAGTCGGAGGAGTCGCCGGGCAGGATGCGCTTGACCACCCAGTGGCCGTCCCGGCACACGAAGTTGGCGCCGAGCAGGCCCTGCCGGCGCTGGTAGTGGGCCGGACCCTCGTTGCGCCGGGCGGCGGCGACGTACGCGTGCGAGGTGCCGAGTTCGCCGAGCACCTCGCGGAGCAGGTCGGCGAACTCGTCCGGGGAGGCGACCCGTTCGAGCAGCGGCCGGTACTGGTCCAGCACCGCGTCCCAGTCGATACCGCACATGCCGGGGTCCCAGAAGTAGGCGCGGATCAGCCGGCCCGCCTCGTCGTACGCCTGGCGCCACTCGGCGGCCGGGTCGACCTCGTGCAGGATGCGGCGCAGGTCGATCCAGGTGGTCGAGTCACCGTCGCCCGCCTCCGTCGCCGGGACGGCGCGCAGGTCGCCCTCGTCGAGGACGACCAGGCGGGTGCCGTCGCCGCTGACCCGGAACCAGTCGAGGTGGTCGACCAGTTCGGACTTCTTCGCCTTGGCGAGGTTGAAGTGCTCCAGGGTCGGCCGCTCGCTGGGGTCCGCCGGGTTGGCGAAGGTCTCGCCGAGCGCGCCGGAGATCGGCCAGCGCAGCCAGACCAGGCCGCCGCCCGCGACCGGGTGCAGCGTCGAGTACTTGGACGCGGTGACCGGGAACGGGGTCACCCGGCTCTCCAGTCCCTCCACCTCGACGGTCACCGCGCCGCCCTCGCCGGCGTCGTCCTCCAGCGGGTCCAGGCCCCCGGCGGCGGGACGGCCCTCCGGGTTCAGCGCGAAGGGGGAGGGGGTCGCGGAGGAGAGCGGCACCAGGTAGGGGCGGCAGCCCAGTGGGAAGGACAGGTCGCCGGTGTGCACGTCGTACACCGGGTCGAAGCCGCGCCAGGACAGGAAGGCGAGGTAGCGGCCGTCCCGGGTGAACACCGGGTTCTCGTCCTCGAAGCGCCCGTCGGTGACGTCGACGACGAGCGGGCTGTGCTTGCCGTGCTGTCCGCTGTGCCCGTTGATCCGGGCCATCTTGATCTGCCGCAGCGAGCGTCCGATGCCCGGGTGCGACCAGGTGAGCCAGGCCCCGTCCGGGGAGAAGGCGAGGTCGCTCACGGGACCGTTGACGGACCGGATCAACTCGGTGACGGGGCCTCCGGCGGCGTCCGCGTCGGCGTCGGTGTCGGTGCCGGTGTCGGGCACCGTGTCCGCCGCCTCCGCCGGACTCGCCGCGTCCGCCGCGTCCACCGCGTCCGCCGCGTCCAGCGCCTGGGTGACCTCCGCGTCCTCCTCCGAGACGTCCAGCAGCAGGAGCCGGCCGTCGTGCGAGGCGATGGCGAGTCGCTCGCCCGCCGGGTCCGAGACCAGCTCCAGGACCCGGCCCAGCCTCCCGGAGGCGAGCCGCCTGGGTGCACGGCCCCCGGTCGCGCGCGGCAGGTGGGCGATCTCGACGGCGTCCTCGCCCTCCGCGTCCGTCACGTACGCGATCCGCCCGCTCTCCCCGAGCATCTCCGGCAGCCGCACCCGCACCCCCGGCGTGTCGGCGAGGGTGCGGGCCGGGCCGTCGCGGTGGGTGAGCCAGTACAGGCTGCCGCGTACGACGACGGCGCTCGCGCGGCCCGTCTCGTCGACGGAGACGCCGCCCACGTGCTGCGCGGCGGGCACCTGGTACGTACGCCGTCCCGCGCGGGGCCCGCTCAGCCGGACGTCCAGCCGGCGCGGCACCGAGCCGGGCGCCAGGTCGTCGACGATCCACAGGTCGCCCGCGCACTGGTACACCACGCGGTCGCCGTCGCTCGCGGCGTGCCGGGCGTAGCAGGCGTCGTGGTCGGTGTGGCGGCGCAGGTCGGAGCCGTCGCGGGCGCACGAGTAGAGGTTGCCGACGCCCTCGTGGTCGGAGAGGAAGGCGATCCGGCCGCCGACGAACATGGGGGAGTGCAGATGGCCCCGGAGGTCGGGCAGGAGCCGTTGCCCGTGCAGCCAGAGCCGGCCGGTGGCGCCGCCCCGGTAGCGCTTCCAGGCGGCGGGTTCGTGCGGCGGGGTGCCGGTGAGCAGGAGCGTCCTGCGTTCCCCGTCGAGGTCGGCGGCCTGGATGTCGGTGACCGGTCCCCAGGGGAGTTTGCGGCCGGGGTCGCCGTCGGGGGTGACCTTGTAGGCCCAGGTCAGGTGGGAGAAGGGCTCGCCGTGCGAGGCGACGGCGAGGATGGCGGCGTGGCCGTCGGGTTCGGGGGGCGACCAGCCGCAGACCCGGGTGTCGAAGCCGCCCCAGTGGGTGAGCTGCCGTCCGGGACCGCCGTCCACCGGCACGAGGTGGACCTCCGGCGACAGACTGCGCCAGCTGGTGTAGGCGATGTGGCGGCCGTCGGGCGAGAAGCGCGGGTGGCCGGCCTTGGTGCGGTCGACGGTGAGCCGCCAGGCACGGCCCGGACCGTCGAGGTTCGCGAGCCAGATGTCGTCCTCGGCCACGAAGCACAGCTGGTCGCCACTGAGGTGTGGAAGGCGCAGATAACTCACCCACCCCATGCTTTGCCCGGGGCCGGACCCCGGCAACTCGGCCCGCGGCGACTCGGCCCCGCGTTTATGGGTAACCGACAACCGTGACCCAGAACACGAACGAAACAGTTTCGTTTCGCTAGGGGGTGGGGTACCTTCGTCATGTACGAAACGGTGTCGTTCAGATCGAGTGGGGCGGAGAGGGATGAGCGAGATGACCGAGGCAGCCACCGTGCGCCGCAGTCGGATCACTCCCGAGCGCGAGGCCGAGCTGTACGAGGCCGTGCTCGACCTGCTCCGGGAAGTCGGCTACGACGCCCTCACCATGGACGCCGTGGCGGCCCGCACCCGGTCCAGCAAGGCGACGCTCTACCGCCAGTGGGGCGGCAAGCCCGAGCTGGTCGTCAAGGCCATCCGGCACAACAAGCCCGAGAAGATCGGCGACATCGACACCGGCTCCCTCCGTGGCGACCTGCACGCCCTGATGGCCCACGAGGACGACTGCACCATGGAACAGAACTCCGCGCTGATGCGGGGAGTGGCCATGGCGATCCACCAGAACCCCGACCTGCGTCAGGCGTTCCGGGAACAGCTCGTCGAACCCGAGACGGCGGAGTTCCAGCGCCTGCTGCAACGCGCCATCGACCGGGGCGAGATCAGAGCGGACTGCCCGGCGCTCGACTTCCTCGTGCCCATGCTGGTCGGCGCGTTCGCCACCCGCACGCTGCTCGAGGACCAGCCCCCGACCCGGGCCTTCCTCACCTCCTACATCGACGCCGTGATCCTCCCCGCCCTCGGCGCCCCCACCACCTGACGCGTCCCCCAGCGCGAGTCCCCTGAGCCCCCTTAGACGTCACCGCTCACGTCGCCGGGCCGATCACCCCTGCCCTGAAGACCCACGACCTGACCGGGAGTACGCCCTCGTGGCCACGTTCCTCTACAAACTCGGCCGGCTCGCCTTCCGCCGACGGCACTTCGTCGCCCTGATATGGGTGGCGCTGCTGACGCTCGCGGGCGTCGGCGCGGCCAGTGCCCCGCCCGCCGGCACCACCTCCTTCTCCATCCCCGGCACCGAGGCCCAGAAGGCCTTCGACCTGCTGGAGGAGCGCTTCCCCGGCACCAGCGCCGACGGGGCGACCGCACGCGTCGTCTTCAAGGCACCGTCCGGCGAGACGATGACGGACGCCGGGAACAAGGCGACCGTCGAGAAGACGGTCTCCGACCTGGCCGACGGCTCCGAGGTCGCCTCGGTCGCCGACCCGTACACGGGCAACGCCGTCAGCAAGGACGGCACGATCGCCTACGCGTCGGTGAGGTACGACGTCTCCGGCATGGAGCTGGCGGACTCGACCAAGGACGCCCTGGAGGACGCCGCCCAGCAGGCGCGCGACGCCGGGCTGACCGTCGAGGTCGGCGGTGACGCGCTCCAGGCCGTCCCGCACACCGGCGCCACCGAGGTCATCGGCATCGCGGTCGCCGCCGTCGTCCTCGTCATCACCTTCGGCTCGCTGGTCGCTGCCGGACTGCCCCTGCTCACGGCCCTGATCGGCGTCGGCATCGGCGTCTCCTCGATCACGGCCCTCGCCAGCGCGCTGGAACTGGGCTCCACCACCTCCATCCTGGCGATGATGATCGGCCTGGCGGTCGGCATCGACTACGCCCTGTTCATCGTCTCCCGCTACCGCGCCGAACTCGCCGAGGGACGTGAGCGCGAGGAGGCCGCGGGCCGGGCGGCCGGCACCGCCGGATCGGCGGTCGTCTTCGCCGGTCTCACGGTCGTCATCGCCCTGGTCGGCCTCGCGGTCGTCAACATCCCGATGCTGACCAAGATGGGCGTCGCGGCGGCCGGCACCGTCGCCATCGCGGTCCTGATCGCCCTCACGATGGTCCCCGCACTGCTCGGCTACGCCGGCCGCAGGGTGAAGCCGGCCGGCGCGAAGAGCAAGCAGAGCAAGCTCCTGGGCCGCGACCGCAAGGACGCGGACCGGCCCGAGGGCCCGCAGAGGACGGAGCGGCAGCCGAAGGCCAATCTCGGCACCCGCTGGGCGAGCTTCGTCGTCCGCCGCCCGCTGGCCGTCCTGCTCCTGGGCGTCATCGGCCTCGGAGCCGCCGCGATCCCCGCCACCTCCCTGGAACTGGGCCTGCCCGACGACGGCTCCCAGCCGACGTCCACGACCCAGCGCCGGGCGTACGACCTCCTGTCGGAGGGCTTCGGACCGGGCTTCAACGGCCCGCTGATGGTCGTCGTCGACGCGAAGGGCAGCGACGCCCCGAAGCAGGTCTTCACCGACGTCTCCAACGAGATCAAGGGCCTCGACGACGTCGTGGCGGTCACCCCGCCCGCCCCCAACAAGGGCGGCGACACCGCGACGATCACCGTGATCCCGGACTCCAAGCCGTCCTCCGTCCAGACCGAGGACCTGGTGCACGCCATCCGCGACGCGGGCGGCGCCGTCAAGGCCGACACCGGCGCGGAGACCCTGGTCACCGGCGCGACGGCGATGAACATCGACGTCAGCCAGAAACTGAACGACGCGCTGGTGCCGTACCTGGTCCTGGTCGTCGGCCTGGCCTTCCTCCTCCTGATCGTGGTCTTCCGCTCGATCCTGGTCCCGCTGAAGGCGGCCCTCGGCTTCCTGCTCTCCGTCATGGCGGCGCTCGGCGCGGTCGTCGCGGTCTTCCAGTGGGGCTGGCTGTCCGGCCTGATGGGCGTGGAGGAGACCGGCCCGGTCATGTCGATGATGCCGATCTTCATGGTCGGCGTGGTCTTCGGCCTGGCGATGGACTACGAGGTCTTCCTGGTCACCCGCATGCGGGAGGCCTACGTCCACGGCGAGAAGCCCCACCAGGCGGTCGTCACCGGCTTCCGGCACGGAGCGAGGGTCGTCACCGCCGCGGCGGTCATCATGATGGCGGTCTTCGCGGGCTTCATCGGCTCCAGCGAGTCGATGGTCAAGATGATCGGCTTCGGCCTGGCGATCGCCGTCTTCTTCGACGCGTTCGTCGTCCGCATGGCCATCGTCCCGGCGGTACTCGCCCTGCTCGGCAGGAAGGCCTGGTGGCTGCCGAAGTGGCTGGACCGCGCGCTGCCCAACGTGGACGTCGAGGGCGAGGGCCTGCGCACGGCCGAGGAGCGGGGCTCGGGTCCCGACGAGGACCGGGAGCTGGCACGCACCTGACGCGCCACCTCTGACAGGAGGACGACAGACCAGCCGGTGAGGGCTCCGTGGGGACGGGGCTGCCCTCACCGGCTTCCTCTGTCCCGAAGTGACCGTCGGAGCGGCCCGGAGCGACGGGTGACCGACGGGTCCGGCAGCCGTTGGGCCCGGATGCCATCGCTCATTGCGGTCACCCCGGGTCCGACCGTGCGAGGGCCGGCGGGCGACCGGCGGTCTCGGCGGCGCCGCCCGGTCTCCCGCTCCGACCGCGACGGTTTCCGAGGGGCGATCCCGGTCGCCTGCTCCGTACACCCACCGCTACCGTGCCGCTCATGACTACGACCGACGACACCTCCCACGCCGAGCCCTCCGCCGCCCACCCCCGCTTCGCCGACGCCCTGCGCGGGCTCGGTCTCGGTGACCTGGCCGGGCGGGCCCGGCGTTTTCCCGAGGCCACCCGCACCGCCGCCGAGGCCGCGGCCGCGATCGGGTGCGAGCTGAGCCAGATCTGCAAGTCGCTCATCTTCGCCGCCGACGGCGTGCCCGTGCTGGTCCTCATGGACGGCGCCTCACGCGTCGACCTGGAGCGGGTCCGGGAGGAGCTCGGCGCCGAGAAGGTCACGCGGGCCAAGGCCGACGTCGTACGGGAGACCACCGGGTACGCCATCGGTGGCGTGCCGCCCTTCGGGCACCGGAGCAGGACCCGGGTGCTCGCCGACCGGTCCCTGCTCACGCACGAGGTCGTCTGGGCCGCCGCCGGCACCCCGTACGCCGTCTTCCCGATGGAACCCAAGGAGCTCGTCGCCACCGCCGGCGCCACCCTCGTGGACGTGCGCGAGCGCTCCGAGTGACCCCCCTGGTCACCGGCGCGGTCCTGCTCGCCGCGGTCACGCACGCCGGCTGGAACGCCATCGCCCACCGGATCACGGACAAGCTGACCGGCTTCGCGCTGATCTCCGGCGGCGGGATGCTCATCGGGCTCGCGCTGCTGCCGTTCACGGCGTTCCCGGCGGCCGCCGCGTGGCCGTACCTGCTCGTCTCGGCGGCCGTCCACATCGCCTACTACGCCCTGCTGATGCGGTCCTTCCGGCTGGGCGACTTCGGGCAGGCGTACCCGATCGCACGCGGCAGCGCGCCGCTGCTGGTCACCGTCCTCGCCGCCGTCTTCGCGCACGAGGTGCCGGACGGCTGGGCGACCGGGGGCATCCTGGTGTCCTGCGCGGGGCTGACCGGCGTCGCCCTGTGGGGGCTGCGCGGGCGCCGGCCCGACTGGGCGGCGATCGGCGCGGCCCTGGCGACCGGGGTGACCACCGCGGCGTACACGGTCGTCGACGGACTGGGCGTACGCGCCTCCGGGTCCTCCCTCGGGTACATCGCCTGGCTGATGGCGGTCCAGGGGACGGTCCTGCCGGCGTACTTCCTATACCGCCACCGCGCCGGTGCCTGGGCCCTGCTGCGGCCGCACGCCGGGCTCGGGCTGCTCGGCGCGGTCCTGTCCGTCACCGCGTACGCGCTGGTCCTGTGGGCGCAGACCCGCGCCGCACTCGCGCCGATCGCCGCCCTGCGCGAGTCCTCGATCCTGGTCGGCGCGGCGATAGGGGCCCTCTTCTTCAAGGAGCGGTTCGGCGCTCCCCGGATCGCGGCGGCCGGCCTCCTCGTCGTCGGGATCGGGCTGATGCTGCACACCGGATAGACCGGCCGCCGGACAGACCGCCGCCCGCCGGACGGACCGCCACGGGACAGTGCGCCCGGCGGCTGCGAGGAGCACCCTGGAAGCAGGTACTCCGGAGGTGATCGTCATGATGCACACCGCAGTGGGATGGCACGTCGAGCTGGAGTTCATGGAGGACGACCAGCACACGCGGGCGGTCGCGATGGTGCGGCTCCCCGACGGCAGCGAGGTCCGCGCGCACGGCCACGCCAGCCGGCACCGCGTCGACTCGCATCAGCCGAGGGTCGGCGAGGAGGTCGCGGGGGCGCGCGCTCTGAACGAGCTCGCGATGCAACTGCTCACCAAGGCGCACGACGAGATCGACGCGGCGTCGGGGAGGACCTCACACCCCATCCACGTCTGAGCCGGTCTGCCGGAGCGACGCCCGCACCGCACGCACCAGTGCCTGCGCCCGCTGGTCCGCCGTCACGGTCTTGCGGAAGCCGTTGGTGACGTAGCCGAAGGCGATGCCCGCCTCCGGGTCGGCGAAGCCGAGCGCGCCGCCGCGGCCCGGGTGGCCGAAGGAGCCGGGGGACAGGAACGGGGACGCGCTGCCGTGCAGCATGTAGCCGAGGCCGAAGCGGGTGCCCACGACGAGGATCCGGTCCGGCCCGGCCGACTCCTCGGCGCGGGCGCGCTCCAGCGTCGCCGGATCGAAGAGCCGGGGGTGCCGCGTCACGCCGTCGACCTCGCCGATCAGCGCGGCGTAGAAGCGTGCCAGCCCGTCGGCCGTCGCGATGCCGTTGGTCGCGGGGAGGGCCGCCGCCCGGTACGCCGGGTCGTTCTGGTCGGGGAACGGGGTGATCGCGGCGAAGGCGCGGCGGGTGAGGGAGTCCGGGTCCTGGTAGGCCTCGGTGACCGCCCGCTTGGGGCGCAGCCGCGGGCCGCTCCCCGACGGCTCGGGGTCCTCGACGCGCCCGGCCCGCCCGACCCGGCCCGCCGCCTCCTCCGCGGCGGGCAGCCCGAGCCACAGGTCCAGGCCCAGCGGCCGCGCGATCTCGGCCGCGATCCACTCGCCGGTGCTCCGTCCGCCCGTCGCCCCGCGGACCAGTTCGTCGAGCAGCCAGCCGTACGTCAGCGCGTGGTAGCCGTGGTCGGTGCCGGGTTCCCAGACGGGTGCCTGGGCGGCGACGGCCTGCGGTCCGCGCGACGGGTCGAGCGCTTCCTCCGGGGTGAGCGGGCGGTCGAGGACCGGCAGCCCGGCCCGGTGGTTCAGCACGTGCCGGACCAGCACCCGCTCCTTGCCGTGCGCCTTGAACCCGGGCCAGTACTCGCCCACCGGCGCGTCCAGGTCCAGTTCCCCGCGCTGGTGCAGCAGCAGCGGTACGGCGGCGGCGACGCCCTTCGTGGCCGAGCGCACGACCTGGGCGGTGCCCCGGCGCCACGGCTCGGCGCCGGCCCTGTCGTCGACGTCCCTGGTGCCGCCCCACAGGTCGACGACCTTGCGCCCGTCCCGGTAGACGGCGACCGCCGCGCCCCGCTCGCCGAGCGCCGTGAAGTTCCGTGCGAACGCGTCCCTGACCGGCTCGAAGCCCTCGGCCACTGTGCCGTGCACGTCCATGTCCGCGTCCGCGTCCACGTTTCCGGGTCCCTTCCGATCGCCTGCGACAGTGGGTGCAACCCTCGCCGGCCCCCTGCGATTCCTCACCCGCTCGCCGACACCGACCGCGGGTCGAAGCCGAAGGGCAGTTCCAGGCGGTGGGCGCGCATCAGCTCGTCGTCGGAGAGCAGGCCGGCGGTCGGGCCGTCCGCCGCGATCACGCCGTCGCTGAGGATCAGGGCGCGGGGGCACAGCTCCAGGGCGTAGGGCAGGTCGTGGGTGACCATCAGGACCGTGACGTCCAGGGAGCGCAGGATGTCGGCGAGTTCGCGGCGGGAGGCCGGGTCGAGGTTGGACGAGGGCTCGTCCAGGACCAGGATCTCCGGCTCCATGGCGAGCACCGTCGCCACCGCCACCCGGCGTCGCTGGCCGAAGGAGAGGTGGTGCGGGGGACGGTCCTTGAACTCCGCCATGCCGACCAGGGCGAGCGCCCGGTCCACGCAGCGCTCCAGCTCCGCCCCCTTCAGCCCGGCCGCCGCCGGTCCGAACGCCACGTCCTCGCGCACGGTCGGCATGAAGAGCTGGTCGTCGGGGTCCTGGAAGACGATGCCGACCCGGCGCCGGACCTCCGCCATGTTCCGCTTGTCCACGGGCAGTCCGGCGACCGTGACGGTGCCGGTGCCGCCGGTCAGGATGCCGTTAAGGTGGAGGACGAGCGTCGTCTTGCCCGCGCCGTTCGGGCCGAGCAGCGCGACCCGCTCGCCGCGGGCGACGGAGAAGTCCACGCCGAAGAGGGCCTGGTGCCCGTCGGGGTAGGCGTAGGCGAGGCCGGAGACGTCCAGAGAAGCGGTCACAGCACCCGTCCCAGCACCCGTCTCCGTACTCATCACAGCACCCATCCCAGCAGACAGACGACGAGCGCCGCACACGGGAGGGCCAGCGCGTACGACCACTGCGTCCGGGACGCGGTCACCTCGTCGATCACCGGCATCGAACCGGCGTACCCGCGGCTGACCATGGCCAGATGGACGCGCTCGCCGCGCTCGTAGGAGCGGATGAAGAGGGCTCCCGCGGACTTGGCGAGCACGCCCCAGTGCCGGACGCCCCTCGCCTTGAAGCCGCGCGACTCCCGCGCGATCCGCATCCGGCGCATCTCGTCCGCGATGACGTCCCCGTACCGGATCATGAAGGACGCGATCTGCACCAGCAGCGGCGGCAGCTTCAGGCGCTGGAGGCCGAGCAGCAGTTCGCGCAGCTCGGTGGTGGAGGCGAGGAGGACGGAGGCGGCGACGCCCAGGGTGCCCTTGGCCAGTACGTTCCAGGCGCCCCACAGGCCGTTCACGCTCAGCGACATGCCGAACACCTCGACCCGTTCGCCCTCGGCCACGAACGGCATCAGCACCGCGAACGCGACGAACGGCACCTCGATCAGCAGCCGCCTGAGCAGGAAGCCGGCCGGGACCCGGGCGGCGTACGCCACCGTCGCGAGCAGCAGCGCGTAGAGGCCGAAGGCCCACATGGCCTCGCGGGGCGTCGACACTACGACGATCACGAAGGCGAAGGCCGCGGCGAGCTTGGTGTGCGGCGGCAGACCGTGCACGGGGGAGTCCCCGCGCCGGTAGAGCCGGTGCGCGTGGCCTGCGCCCACGTCAGGCGCTCGTGTCCGTGCGGTCCGGGACGCTCGTCGGCGGGGCGTCGTCGCCGCGCCGCCTGCGCACCGACCAGAACACCGCGCTGCCCGCGACGACCGTGACGCCGACGCCGATCACGCCCGCGAGACCGCCGGAGACGCGGGCGTCGGTGATGTCCTCGACGCCGTAGTCGGCGAGCGGGGAGCCGGCGCTCGCGTGCTCCTCGGTCTTCTCGTCGATGCCCTTGTCGGCGGCGACCTTCTCCAGGCCGTCGGGGTCGGCGGAGGCGTAGAAGCTGACGAAGCCGGCGAGGACCAGCGAGGTGACCAGGCCCGTGATCCACAGCTTGCGGTGGGAGCGGGCGGCGGTGGGCGCGGCGGCCGGCTCCGCCTCGGGGACGTCGACGAGTTCGCCGTTCACGCGCAGCTTGAGCTTCCGCGTGAGGCCGCGCGCCCCGTACACGAGGTCCGGGCGTACGGCGATGACGGCGCCGACGGTCAGCGCGGTGATCGCGGCCTCGCCGATGCCGATCAGCACGTGCACGCCGATCATCGCGGTGGCGACCTTGCCGATGGCGACATCGGTGGTGCCGCCGATCCAGTACAGGAACGTGAAGGCGAGGGCGGCGGCCGGGACGGAGACGAGGGCGGCGACGAAGGAGGCGACGGTGACCGAGCGGCGGGTGCGCGGCAGGACCTTCACCAGGCCCCGGAAGAGGGCGTAGGCGACGACCGTGGTGACGATCGCCATGTCGGTGATGTTGACGCCGAGCGCGGTCAGGCCGCCGTCGGCGAAGAGGATGCCCTGCATGAGCAGGACGACGGAGACGCAGAGCACCCCCGTGCAGGGGCCCACCAGGATCGCGGCGAGGGCGCCGCCGAGCAGATGCCCGCTGGTGCCCGCGGCGACGGGGAAGTTCAGCATCTGCACCGCGAAGATGAACGCCGCGACCAGTCCCGCGAGGGGCGCCGTCCGCTCGTCCAGCTCGCGGCGCGCGCCGCGCAGGCTGACCGCGATGGCGCCCGCGGCGACGACTCCGGTCACGGCGGAGGTCGGGGCGTTGATGAAGCCGTCAGGTACGTGCACGACTCGATGATAGGGACCAGTTGCAATCCCTTCGCAAGAGCGAGGTAAAGGCTGATCTCACATGTGATGTACGCCCCGAAGGGCGTGGTCCGGGAAATATGGGACATTGGAGAAGGGGTGGACGCAGAGCATACGCACAGGTGGCACAGCGCAAGGGGCGATCCGATGTCCGTTGTCGAACAGTACGCACGAGCCCATGTCCTGACGGACGCGGATCTTCCGGACGAGGACGACGGCGGAGCGATACCCGTCGTGCTGCGCTACGACCCCGACCACGATCCGCGGTCGGTGCGCGTCGGACTGCCCGCGCGAGGACGCGGTCCCGGTCGCGGCTTCCGTGAGTGGACCTTCGACCGGGCGCTGCTGGAACAGGGCCTGCGCGCCCCCGCCGGCAGCGGCGAGGTGCGGGTGTGGCCGTGCGGCCGGGTGCAGGCCGTCGTCGAGTTCCACACCCCGCAGGGCTGTTCCGTGGTCCAGTTCGAGACCAAGGCGCTCATCCGGTTCCTGCGCCGGACCTACACGGCGGTGGCCGAGCCGGTGGCCCACTGAGCCACCGGCCGCACCGGCTCGCGGCCAAGGCCTGCCGCCGTCTCAGCCCGCGTTCTTCAGCAGCGCCGCGACGATCGGGCCCGCCGACTCGCTGCCGTGGCCGCCCTGCTGGACCACGCCCGCCGCGGCCACGTCGCCCTTGTACGCGGTGAACCAGCCGTTGGGCTTCTCCTGGCCGTCGACCTCCGCCGAGCCGGTCTTCGCGCCCGCGTCACCGCCGACCCCGGCCATCGCCTCCGCGGCCGTGCCCGCCGCCGCCGTGTAGGACATCAGCTCGCGCAACTGTGCCAGCGTGGACGACGACATCGTGCGGGAGGCCGTGGCGAGCTTGCGCCCGTCGACCGACGGGGCGACCAGGTACGGCTGGTGGAAGCTGCCCGACTTCACGGTCGCCGACACGGACGCCATGTTCAGCGGGTTCATCCGCACCCCGCCCTGGCCGATGAGGGAGGCGGCCATCGGGGCCGCGCTCTGCACCGGCACCGAGCCGTCGAAGGTGGGTACGCCGACCGACCAGTTGTTCATCGAGAGGCCGAACACCTCCTTCGCCTGCTGGGTCAGGTCGTCGTCCGCCAGCTCGGGGGCCTGGCTGATGAAGGCGGTGTTGCAGGAACGGGCGAAACTCGCCTTGAAGGTGCCGTCCTTGATCTCGAACTTGTCGTCGTTCTGGAACTTCCAGCCGCCGTAGCTGAAGTACTTCGGGCACGGGTGCTTCTTGTCCATCGATGCCAGGTCCTTCTCGATCAGCATCGAGGCGGTGATGACCTTCATCGTGGAGCCGGGGGCCAGCGAGCCCTGGAAGGCGGTGTTGAAGCCGTGGCCGCCGTTGGCGACCGCGAGGACCTCGCCCGTGGAGGCGCGCAGCAGGACCACCGACGCCCGCGCCTTGCCGGCCACCTGCTTCTCGGCGGCGGCCTGGAGGGCGGGGTCCAGTGTCGTCTTCACGGTGCCGGGCGTGCCCTCGCTCAGCTCCAGCAGCGTCTTGTCGGAGGCCTTCGCCGCCTTCGACTCCTTGCCGCGGACCACGCGCAGCTCGATGCCCGGAGTGCCGCCGGCCTGCTCGCCGTACTTCTCGCGCAGGCCGTCCAGGACCGTGCCGAGGGACGGGTACTTCGCGGCGGTGATCTCCGCGCCGTCCCGGTCCAGTGCCTCGACCGGCGGGACCCCGGCCTCCCCGGTGACCAGCTTGTCGCCGTCCCTCAGCTCCGGATGGACGACGGCGGCGTGCCAGTCGACGCGCGGTTCGCCGTCGCCGGCCCGGCGTACGACGGTCAGCGCGCTGTCGTACGCCAGCGGCTTCGCCGTCTCCTTGTGGGTGACGGTGGCCTTCACGGAGAACGGGACCTTGTCGCCGGCCGGGGTGCCCGCGGTGAGCGTGACGTCCGTGACGCGGGCCTCCTTGGCGTAGCCGGTGAGCAGGGCCGTCGCGGCCTCGGCGTCGTCGGTCGCGGCGGCCGCCCCGGCGACGTCGCCCTTCTGCCAGGCGGTCAGGAACCGCTGGGCCGTCGTGGTGACCTCGGCCGCCTCCAGGGGACCCGACTTCGCCTTCTCCCCGGCCGCCGCGGACGTCGTCCGCGCGCCGTCCTCGGTGCCGGCCCCGCCGCCGTACATCGCGTAGGCGCCGAATCCGGCGCCGGCCACGACCACGGCGGCCACACTGCCGATCACGGCGGGTTTCGTCCTCCGCCGCTCGCCGGCGGCCCTTCTGCTGCTCACTGCGTCCCGTTCCTCCGCGGCGCCCGGATTCCCGGGGTCCCTCGGTGCCCTCGTTGCCTCACGCCTCCAACGACGGCCACCACAGTAGGGGCACCGTCGCGTCCGCCCTGTCACAGAGCGGCGACAGAGCCTAGCCCCCCGCCCGCAGCACGTCCGCCACGATCGGACCGGCCGCGTCGCCGCCGTGGCCGCCCTGCTCGACCATGGCCGCCGCCGCGACGTCGTTCCGGAAGCCGGTGAACCAGCTGTCGGACGTGGACTCCCCGTCGACCTCGGCCGACCCGGTCTTGGCGCCGATGTCGCCGCCGAGCCCGGACATGGCCGCGGCGCCGGTGCCCTGCGTGGCGGTGAGCCGCATCATCTGCTTGAGCTGGGCGGCGGTGCTCTGCGGCAGGCCCTTGGCGGTGGCGAGCTGACGGCCGTCCAGGTCGGGCGGGACCAGGTAGGGCTGGCGGAACTCGCCGGTGACGGCGGTCGCCGTCACGGACGCCATGTTCAGCGGGTTCATCTGGACCTGTCCCTGGCCGATGGCGTTGGCCGCGCGGTCCGGGCCGCCGGACGCGGGCACCCTGCCGTCGAAGGAGACGATGCCGGTCTGCCAGTTGTCCCCCTTCAGCCCGAAGCGCTCCTCGGCCTCCGCCGTCAGCGAGGCGTCCGTGAGCGGATCCTCGTCGACGAGCTTGATGAAGCCCGTGTTGCAGGAGCGCATGAAGGTGTTGGCGAGCGTCGCGCCCTCGTTGGCCTTCATGCCGGTGAGGTTCTTGAAGGTCTGGCTCTGCCAGGTCGCCGTGTCCGGGCAGGGTGCCGGGCCGTTCATCGAGGTCACGCCGTTGTCGATGAGCATCGCCGCGGTGATGATCTTCATGGTGGAGCCGGGGGCGACGCGCCCCTGGAAGGCCGCGTTGAAGCCGTCCGCGCGGTTGTTCGCCACGGCCAGCACCTCGCCGGTGCTCGGCTTGACCGCCACCACCGAGGACTCGTCGTACCGCTTCACCGCCTTCTCGGCCGCCGCCTGGACGTTCGCGCTGAGTGTCGTCTCCAGCTTTCCGGGCTCGCCCTCGGTCAGCGTCAGGAGCGACGTGTCGGCGGCCTCGGCGGCCGTGTGCCGGACCATCAGCTCGACACCGGGGGTGCCGCCCGCCTTGTCGCCGTACTTCTGGCGCAGCGTGTCCAGGACCGGGCCGAGGGAGGGGTACTTCTCCTTCGTGAGCACGGTGCCGTTACGGCCGACCGCCTGGATCTGGGGCGTCGCCGACTCCTCGGTGACCAGGGTGTCGCCGTCCTTCAGCCGCGGATGGACGACGGACGGCGCCCAGTCCACCAGCGCGCGTCCGCTGGTCTCACCGCGCACCACCGTCAGCTTGCTCTTGTAGGTCAGCGGCTTGGTAGCGCCCTCGTACGACACCTTCGCCTTCACGGTGAACGGCACGGCGGTGCCGGTCGCCGTGCCGGGCGTGATCTCGACGTCGGTGATGTGCGCCGCCTCGCCGTAGGCGGTGAGCAGCGTCCCGGCGACCGTGGCGTTGTTCGTGTACGACGCCGCCGTGGTCGCGTCGCCTTTCTCCCAGGCCGTGAAGAACTTCTCCGTCGTCTCCCCGACCTCGTCGCCGCTCGGCGGTCCGCTCTTCTTCGCCGTCCCCGCGGCTCCCGAGCCCCCGCCGCCGTCCAGCGCCGACACGACGTTGTAGGCGCCGTACCCGGCCCCGCCCACCATCACGGCGAACACGCCGCCTATGACGGCGACCTTCACCCCCCTGCCCATCGGCAGTCCCTCCCCGTCCCAGGATCCCCGTTCAGAACTTCCGCCCGCCCTCTTGAACGCGTTCAGAAGCAGTTGTGGGTTGCACTCTAATGTGCGGGACGTGACCGGCGGGACGGATGTTTCCGTTTGTTGGCCGAATGGAGACGCGGCGTCGTCAGACCCAGGTGTCGAGCCACATACGTGACCGCCAGTCCTCCATCGGGATCGCCGTGCCGGTGTAGAGGGGCCAGAAGTAGATGAAGTTCCACGCGATCAGCAGCACCAGTACGCCCGCGCCCGTCGCCCCCGCGACCCGCCGGGCGTCGCCGCAGCCCGGCCGGCCCACGATCGCCCCCAGCAGCATCGCCACCGCCAGGCACAGGAACGGCAGGAAGACGACGGCGTAGAAGAGGAAGATCGTGCGCTCCTGGTACATGAACCAGGGCAGGTAGCCGGCCGCGATGCCGCAGGCGATGGCGCCCGCCCGCCAGTCCCGGCGGAAGGCCCAGCGCCACAGGACGTACAGCAGCGCGAAGCAGCCCACCCACCACAGCAGCGGGGTGCCGAGTGCCAGGACCTCGCGGGCGCACTTCTCGCCCGCGTCGGCCGGGCAGCCGTCCGAACCGGCCGCCGGCGACTCGTAGAAGTAGGAGACCGGACGGCCCAGGACGATCCAGCTCCAGGGGTTCGACTGGTAGGTGTGCGGCGAGGTGAGGTTGGTGTGGAACTCCAGCACCTGCGTCTCGTAGTGCCACAGGCTGCGCCACCAGTCCGGGAAGAGCCAGGACCAGGAGCTGTTCCTGCCGTCGTTCGCCGCCCAGTCGCGGTAGTAGCCGCCGCTGCCGTCGGCGGGGGAGAGGATCCAGCCCAGCCAGGACAGGAGGTACGTGCCGAGCGCGACCGGCACCGTCGACAGGAACGCCCAGCCCAGGTCGTATTTCAGCACCGCCAGATGCGGCCGGTGGGCGCCCGCGACCCGGCGGGTGCCGACGTCCCACAGCACGGCCATCACACAGAAGGCCGCCATGATGTACAGGCCGTTCCACTTGGTGGCCGCGGCCAGGCCCAGCATCAGCCCCGCCGCCAGCCGCCACGGACGCCACCCGAAGCGGAACGTCTCGGCGAGGCGCGCGTCCGGCCGGACCCGGCCGTCGTCGTCCACCGGCAGCGCGGCGGCGAGTTTCCCGCGGGCCCAGTCGCGGTCGGCGACCAGGCAGCCGAAGGCCGCCAGCACGAAGAACATCAGCACGCTGTCCAGCAGCGCGGTGCGGCTCATCACGAAGTGCAGCCCGTCCACCGCCATCAGCGCGCCCGCCAGGCACCCCAGGAACGTGGAGCGGAACAGCCGGCGCCCGATCCGGCACAGCAGCAGCACCGACAGCGTGCCGAGCAGCGCCGTCATGAACCGCCAGCCGAACGGGTCGAACCCGAACAGCAGCTCGCCCAGACCGATGACGTACTTGCCGACCGGCGGATGCACGACGTACGCCGCGTCCGTCGGGATCGGGACGTCGCCGCCGGAGTTCAGGATCAGGTCATTGGCGTTCTTGTCCCAGTTGACCTCGAAACCGCGGTGGATCAGCGCCCAGGCGTCCTTGGCGTAGTACGTCTCGTCGAATATCACCGCCTTCGGGCTGCCCAGGTTCCAGAACCGCAGCACGCCCGCCAGCAGCGCCACCAGCAGCGGCCCGCCCCACGCCGACCAGCGCACGATCCGGTCGGCCGGCGCCTTGGCCAGGCCCAGGAAGGCCCACAGGCGCGGACCGGGGCTCGTGTACGGCGGCACCAGCCGGTCGCGGACGTCGCCGGCCGCGGGCCCCGCCGTGTAGCCGAAGCGGCGCAGCCGCTGCTGCCAGGGGGGCCGCCGGTCGTGCGGAGCCTGGTCCTGCCGGGTGTCCGTGGAGGACGCGGTACTGGTCACCGCGCCATCGTAGGGAACCGTGCTGTGCGCGTCCCGCGCATGGCCCTCACCGGTGGTCCGAACGCGTCCTCGCGGCAGGGCGCCGGCCCGTCCCTGGGAGGATGGGGGCGTGACTGGAACCCTTGTACTCGCGGGCACCCCCATCGGCGACGTCCGGGACGCCCCGCCGCGGCTCGCCGAGGAACTGGCCGGCGCGGACGTCGTCGCCGCCGAGGACACCCGGCGGCTGCGCCGGCTCACCCAGGCGCTCGGCGTCACGCCCAAGGGGCGTGTCGTGTCGTACTTCGAGGGCAACGAGTCCGCCCGTACGCCCGAGCTGGTCGAGGAGCTGGCGGGCGGCGCGCGCGTGCTGCTGGTGACCGACGCCGGGATGCCGTCCGTGTCCGACCCCGGCTACCGGCTGGTCGCCGCCGCCGTCGAGCGGGACGTGCGGGTCACCGCCGTGCCCGGCCCGTCCGCCGTGCTCACCGCGCTCGCCCTGTCCGGGCTGCCGGTCGACCGGTTCTGCTTCGAGGGCTTCCTGCCGCGCAAGGCCGGCGAGCGGCTGACCCGGCTGCGCGAGGTGGCCGGGGAGCGCCGCACCCTCGTCTACTTCGAGTCCCCGCACCGCGTCGACGACACCCTCGCCGCCATGGCCGAGGTCTTCGGCGCCGACCGGCGGGCCGCCGTCTGCCGGGAACTGACCAAGACCTACGAGGAGGTCAGGCGCGGCGGGCTGGGCGAGCTGGCCGCGTGGGCCGCCGAGGGGGTGCGCGGTGAGATCACCGTCGTGGTCGAGGGCGCGCCGGAACAGGGGGCCGAGGAGGTCGGCGCGGAGGAACTGGTGCGCCGGGTGCGGGTGCGCGAGGAGGCCGGGGAGCGGCGCAAGGAGGCGATCGCCGCGGTGGCCGCACAGGTGGGCGTGCCCAAGCGGGAAGTGTTCGACGCGGTGGTGGCGGCGAAGAACGCGGGGGCCTGAGGGGCCTGACGGGGCGTGGCCTCCGGAGGGGCCTGACGGGTCGTGGCCTCCTGAGGGTTCCGCCGGGTCGTGGCCTCCTGAGGGTTCCGCCGGGGCGCGGCGATCCTGAGGGTCCGCCGGGTCGTGGCGATCCTGGGGTTCCGACGGTCCTGATCCGGCCGCGCTTGACCCGTTCCTGACCATTCGGTCCCTTGCGCCAAGGGCGGCCCAAATCGGCTCAAACACTCGGCAGATCCGGTGCTTTCCCGCTGGTGGAGGAGTCCACTGAGGGAAGGGGCGAGAGACGGATCGCCCAGCGAACCGAAGGAGCCGGGATGAACACGAGTGAGAGTGCGGCGCGGACCGGACCGCGCGCCGGAGCCATCTCCGTCGTCCACGAGTCGTACTCCTTCGCCTGCATGCGCTGCGGGCACGGCTGGGAGCAGTCGTTCGAGATCGAGCACCACAAGGGCGCCGACGGCAACGACTTCGTGCGCTACGTCGCGGACGGCCGCGTCGTGCCCTCCCCGCTCACCCGGCCGACCTGCGGCAACTGCGACAACCACCTCGTACGGATCATGCGGCCGGGGCGGGTCGCCTCCGCCCGCGGCGCCTCGCACGGCCTCCACCGGGTGCCGCCGGCCGGCCCCCTGGAGGTGCCGCAGGTGCCCGAGGCGCCGGGAACCGGGGCACCGGGGCTCGCCCCCCAGCGCCGGCACCGGCACCTGGCCGATCTCCTGACCGCCCTCCACCTTCATCGCAGGGCGAGCTGACGGCCGTCCCCGGGCCCGGGGACCTTTCGTAGGATCTGAGGCATGCCTTCGAACGCCTCCGGCCGGTCCGACAAGAACGACGCGCCCCCGCTCCCAGAACCCCTCCGGGTGCCGGTCGCCGACTCGCACACCCACCTCGACATGCAGTCGGGCACGGTGGAGGAGGCTCTCGCCAAGGCCGCGTCGGTCGGGGTCACCACGGTCGTCCAGGTCGGCTGCGACCTCGCCGGCTCCCGCTGGGCGGCCGAGACGGCGGCGGCGCACGACGCCGTCCACGCCACCGTCGCCCTGCACCCCAACGAGGCGCCGCGCATCGTGCACGGGGACCCTGGGGGCACCTCCCAGCCCCCTGGGGCTGGGGGAGGCTGGTCGAGGCAGGGGGCGCGCGCGCCCGGCGGGGACGCGGCGCTCGACGAGGCCCTGGCCGAGATCGACCGGCTGGCCGCGCTGCCCCAGGTCAAGGGGGTCGGCGAGACGGGCCTCGACTACTTCCGCACCGGCCCCGAGGGCAAGGCGGCCCAGGAGCGGTCCTTCCGCGCCCACATCGAGATCGCCAAGCGGCACGGCAAGGCCCTGGTCATCCACGACCGCGACGCCCACGCCGACGTGCTGCGCGTCCTCAAGGAGGAGGGCGCCCCCGAGCGCACCGTCTTCCACTGCTACTCCGGCGACGCGGAGATGGCCGGGATCTGCGCGAGCGCCGGGTACTACATGTCCTTCGCCGGCAACGTCACCTTCAAGAACGCCCAGAACCTGCGCGACGCGCTCGCGGTCGCCCCGCCGGAGCTGGTCCTGGTGGAGACCGACGCGCCGTTCCTGACACCGGTGCCCTACCGGGGCAGGCCCAACGCGCCGTACCTGGTGCCGGTCACGGTGCGTGCCATGGCGGACGTACGGGGCGTCGACGAGGACACGCTGGCGACTGCCCTGGCCGCGAACACGGCCCGCGCCTTCGGCTACTGACAGGGCACCGATCGGACACGCCACGCTGCGTAGTCGCGGCGCTTTGGAGAGTGACGAGCACTCCGCTAGGTTCTGGGGGCCCGATCCGGACCCCTGGAGCTGTCGGCGTGAGCAGAACGCAGTTCGAGTTCGAAACCTTCGCGGCCTACGAGACGCACGCACCGTACGACGTGCACAGCGCACCCACCCTGGCGTACGGCGACACCTACCGGCCCGCCCACGGGGTGACCGGGCCCGCGCTGCCCCGGCAGGGCGCTCCGCGGGTCCCGGCCCCCGTGCCGGGCGACGGCCGGGCCGCGCGCAGGCGACGGGAACGGTGCGCCGGGCGCGCGGACGGCTCCCTGCGCCGGCTGCTGCCGCGTGCGCTGGTCGTGGCGTTCCTCGCGGGCGGCACCACCGCCTTCGTCGCGAAGGACAAGGCGGTCGAGCTGACCGTCGACGGCACCCCGCGCACGCTGCACACCTTCGCCGACGACGTGACCGAACTGCTCGCGCAGGAAGGCGTCGAGGTGGGCGCCCACGACGTGATCGTGCCCGCGCCCGGCACCCCCCTCACCAGCGGCGAGGAGGTCGCCGTCCGCTACGGACGGCCCGTCCTGCTCACCCTCGACGGCCACCGCCGCCAGGTGTGGACGACCGCGGAGACGGTGGAGGGGGCGCTGCGGCAACTCGGCGTGCGGACGGAGGGCGCGTACCTGTCGACCGAGGGCTCCCGGCGCATCGGACGCGAGGGCCTCGCCCTGAACGTACGGACCGAGCGGGTGGTGACGGTCATGGCGGACGGCCGGGCCCGCACCGTCCGCACCAACGCCGCGACCGTGCGCGAGGCCGTCGAGGAGGCCGGGATTACCCTGCGCGGCCAGGACACCACCTCCGTCCCGGTGACCGGCTTCCCCCGCGACGGGCAGACCGTCACGGTGCTGCGGATCACCGGCTCCGAGGAGGTCCACGAGGACCCGATCCCGTTCGACGTGCGGCGGGTCGAGGACTCCGCCCTCTACCGGGGCACCGAGGTCGTCGAACAGGCCGGCCGGCCCGGCCTGCGGCGCACCACGTACGCGCTGCGCACCGTCAACGGCGTCCGCGAGAAGCCGCGCCGGCTGCACACCGAGGTGGTGCGCGAGCCCAGCCCGCAGATCGTGCGGGTCGGCACCCGCGCCCGGCCGGCATCCGTGCGGGGCGCCGACCACCTGAACTGGCAGGGCCTGGCCGCGTGCGAGTCGGGCGGCCGCCCGGACGCCGTCGACCCCTCGGGGACGTACGGGGGCCTCTACCAGTTCGACACCCGCACCTGGCAGGGCCTCGGCGGCGAGGGCCGCCCCCAGGACGCGTCGGCATCGGAGCAGACGTACCGCGCGAAGAAGCTGTACGTACGCAACGGCGCCGACGCCTGGCCACACTGCGGCGCACGACTACAGGGCTGACCGGCGCCTCCGACACGGGGCACCGGGGACCTCGCGCTCCGGGGACCTCGGGCTCAGGGGACCTCGCGTTCTCCAGCGGGTACGGGGCCTGACGCGGGGTCCTGGTGGGCGGGGTTCGGGCGGGCGAGACCTTGGCGGGCGGGGCCTCGATGGACGAGATCCTGGCGGACGGAGCCTTTGCGGATGGGGTCCTGGCGGGCGGGTCCTGGCGGGCGGGTCCTGGCGGGCGGAGCCTTGGCGGGCGGGGCCCTGGCGGACAGGGGCCTGGTGTCCGCGCCGGACGCCGGACGGCCACGGCATCCGGGGCTTCGGCGCCTCGCGCGCGACCCCGGACGGTCCGCTGCCGCCCCCGGCTACCCTTGCGGGGTGAGCAGCCCCACCCCCGACGCCCTCCTGGGTCCCGCCGACGTCCGTGAACTCGCGGCAGCCCTCGGCGTACGCCCCACCAAGCAGCGCGGCCAGAACTTCGTCATCGACGCCAACACGGTCCGCCGTATCGTCCGCACCGCCGAGGTACGCCCCGACGACGTGGTGGTCGAGGTGGGACCGGGTCTCGGCTCGCTCACCCTGGCCCTGCTGGAGGCCGCCGACCGGGTCACCGCCGTCGAGATCGACGACGTACTCGCCGGCGCCCTCCCCGCCACCGTCGCCGCCCGCATGCCCGAGCGCGCCGACCGCTTCGACCTGGTCCACTCCGACGCGATGCACGTGACCGAGCTGCCGGGCCCCGCCCCGACCGCGCTGGTCGCCAACCTGCCGTACAACGTGGCCGTACCCGTCCTCCTCCACATGCTCGACACCTTCCCGAGCATCGAGCGCACCCTCGTCATGGTGCAGGCCGAGGTCGCCGACCGGCTCGCCGCCGGACCCGGCAACAAGGTGTACGGCGTGCCGTCCGTGAAGGCCAACTGGTACGCCGAGGTCCGCCGCGCGGGTTCCATCGGCCGCAACGTCTTCTGGCCCGCGCCCAACGTCGACAGCGGGCTCGTGTCACTCGTCCGGCGGACCGAGCCGCTGAAGACCACCGCCTCCAAGCGCGAGGTCTTCGCCGTCGTCGACGCCGCCTTCGCCCAGCGCCGCAAGACCCTGCGAGCCGCCCTCGCCGGATGGGCCGGGTCCGCCGCCGCCGCCGAGGCCGCCCTCGTCGCCGCGGGCGTGTCGCCGCAGGCGCGCGGAGAGGCGCTGACCGTGGAAGAGTTCGCGCGTATCGCCGAACACAAGGAGTGACGAGCAAGTGAGCGTGACGGTCCGCGTCCCCGCCAAGGTCAACGTCCAGCTCGCCGTCGGCGCCGCCCGCCCCGACGGCTTCCACGACCTGGCCAACGTCTTCCTCGCCGTCTCCCTGTACGACGAGATCACCGCGACCCCGGACGCCGACGGACTCCGCGTCACCTGCGAGGGCCCGGACGCCGACCAGGTCCCGCTGGACCGCGGCAATCTCGCGGCCCGCGCCGCCCTCGCCCTCGCCGAGCGCTACGGCCGCGAACCCGACGTCCATCTCCACATCGCCAAGGACATCCCGGTCGCCGGCGGCATGGCGGGCGGCAGCGCGGACGGCGCCGGCGCACTGGTCGCCTGCGACGCCCTGTGGGGTACCGGCGCCTCACGGGCCGAGCTGCTGGAGATCTGCGCCGAGCTGGGCAGCGACGTGCCGTTCAGCCTGGTCGGCGGGGCGGCGCTCGGCACCGGGCGCGGCGAGAAGCTGACGGAGCTGGAGGTCGGCGGCGACTTCCACTGGGTCTTCGCGCTGGCCGCGCGGGGGCTGTCCACGCCGGCCGTCTTCCGCGAGTTCGACCGGCTGGGGGAGGGCCTGGACATTCCCGAGCCGGTCGCCGCCCAGCCCGTGCTCGACGCCCTCGCCAAGGGCGACGTCGCCGCGCTCGCCGTGGCCGCCACCAACGACCTCCAGCCCGCGGCGCTCTCCCTCTTCCCCGAGCTGTCCGACACCCTCGCGGCGGGGCGCGCGGCGGGGGCACTGGCGGCCCTGGTCTCGGGCTCGGGGCCGACGACGGCCTTCCTCGCCACGGACGCCAAGTCGGCCTCCGACATCGCCGGGGTGCTGCGGGCGTCGGGGACGTGCCGTGACGTGCGTACGGCGGTGGGGGCGGTGGCGGGGGCGTCGGTGGTCTGAGGGGGCTTGGGTCAGTGCTGGCTGATTCCGCCCGGATCGATGTCGATGGCATGCGGCCTGTCGACCTTGATACGGCAGCCGCACCAACACCCCACGATCTCGCGGCCATCACCCCGGCCGGCGATCACGGGCACACGCGTTCGCGTAATCTCGGCGTTGGCGGCAGCGGTACGGGCGCTCCGCGCCCGGAACCGGATGCGTCGGCGCGCCGCGTCGCGACACCCGGATGCGCTTCCTCCCGCGTGAACGCCGAAGCCTTCTCGCGAGAGACAAGTGGCGCCCCCGTCCGCGTCACCCCACCCCCGGAGGGCCTACGCTTGAAGGCTGGTGGATCCCCCAGTCAGGAGAGAAATGGCCGTCAATCTGGTCAATGTCGAGAACGTCAGCAAGGTGTACGGCACCCGTGCGCTTCTCGACGGCGTGTCCCTCGGCGTCTCCGAGGGGGACCGCGTCGGTGTCGTCGGCCGTAACGGCGACGGCAAGACGACCATGATCCGGATGCTCGCCAAGCTGGAGGAGCCCGACACCGGCCGGGTCACCCACTCCGGAGGGCTGCGACTGGGCGTGCTCACGCAGCACGACTCGCTCGACCCCGCCGCCACCGTCCGCCACGAGGTCATCGGCGACATGGCCGACCACGAGTGGGCCGGCAACGCCAAGATCCGGGACGTGCTGACCGGGCTGTTCGGCGGGCTGGACATGCCGGGCTTCCCGCAGGGGCTGGACACCGTCATCGGGCCGCTCTCCGGTGGTGAGCGGCGCCGTATCGCGCTCGCCAAGCTGCTCATCGACGAACAGGACCTCGTCGTCCTCGACGAGCCCACCAACCACCTCGACGTCGAGGGCATCGCCTGGCTCGCGAGGCACCTGCGCGAGCGGCGCTCCGCGCTCGTCTGCGTCACCCACGACCGCTGGTTCCTCGACCAGGTCTGCACCCGCATGTGGGACGTGCAGCGCGGCGACGTCTTCGAGTACGAGGGCGGCTACTCCGACTACGTCTTCGCCCGCGCCGAGCGCGAGCGCATCGCCGCCACCGAGGAGACCAAGCGGCAGAACCTCGTCCGCAAGGAGCTGGCCTGGCTGCGGCGCGGCGCCCCCGCTCGGACGTCCAAGCCGCGCTTCCGCGTCGAGGCCGCCAACGAGCTGATCGCCGACGTGCCGCCGCCCCGCGACAGCAGCGAGCTGATGAAGTTCGCGTCGTCGCGGCTCGGCAAGACCGTGTTCGACCTGGAGGACGTGACCGTCCAGGCCGGTCCCAAGGTGCTGCTCAAGCACGTCACCTGGCAGCTCGGCCCCGGCGACCGCATCGGCCTGGTCGGCGTCAACGGCGCCGGCAAGACCTCCCTGCTGCGGGACCTCGCGAACGCCGCGTACAGCGACGGGGAGCAGCAGCCCGCGGGCGGGCGCGTCAAGGTCGGCAGGACCGTCAAGCTCGCGTACCTGTCCCAGGAGGTCGCCGAACTCGACCCCACCTGGCGGGTGCTGGAGGCCGTGCAGCGCGTCCGTGAGCGCGTCGACCTCGGCAAGGGCCGCGAGATGACCGCCGGGCAGCTGTGCGAGACGTTCGGCTTCGGCAAGGAGAAGCAGTGGACTCCGGTCGGTGACCTGTCCGGCGGGGAGCGGCGCCGTCTCCAGCTGCTCCGGCTCCTCATGGACGAGCCCAACGTCCTCTTCCTCGACGAGCCCACCAACGACCTCGACATCGAGACCCTGACCCAGCTGGAGGACGTGCTCGACGGCTGGCCCGGCTCGATGATCGTCATCTCCCACGACCGGTTCTTCGTGGAGCGCACCACCGACCGGGTCTTCGCCCTGCTCGGCGACGGCGCGCTGAGGATGCTGCCGCGCGGCATCGACGAGTACCTGGAGCGGCGCCGGCGCATGGAGGAGGCGGCCGCGGCCAACGTACTCGCGGCGGCCGCGAAGCCGTCCGCGGCCGTGCCCGAGAAGAGCGCCGCCGACGTGCGCGCCGCCAAGAAGGAGCTCCAGAAGATCGAACGGCAGCTGGACAAGGTCTCCGAGAAGGAGACCAAGCTGCACGCGCGGATCGCCGAGAACGCCACGGACTTCGCGAAGGTGGCCGAACTGGACGCCGAGCTGCGGGAACTGGCCGGTCAGCGCGAGGAGCTGGAAATGCGCTGGCTGGAACTGGCGGAGGACGCCTGACCCCTGCGCGTGACCCCTGCGCGCGGGGCGCGCACGGCGTGAAGGCGTCGTGAAGGCGCGTAACAGAGGCATCACGGGCCGGTTCTCCCTTGGGTACAGGGGCGGACGCGGCCCGGTGTGCTGTCCGGCCCGGGTGATAGAAAGGCCGTCCGAGAACTGTCTGAGTGACTGCCGTCAAACGACTCCGAGGCCAGCGCGTACCTCGGGACGTGGCTAGAAATCAGTGAGTAATAAGGGGGAACGCGCTGATGAGCCAGCCGCCCAATCAGCCGCCGCAGGGTGGCTTCGGAGCACCGCAGGATCCACCACCGGGAGGCTTCGGGGCGCCGACCCCGCCGCCCCCGCAGGGCCCGCCGTCCGGTCCGCCGCAGCAGCCGCAGCCGGGGTACGGCTACCCGCAGCAGCAGCCGGGTCAGCCGGGGCAGCCGGGCCCCTACGGGCAGCCGGGGCCGTACAACTCCGGCCCGTACGCCCAGCCCCAGCAGCCGGGCCCGTACGGCCAGCAGCCCGGCTACGGCTATCCGCCGCCGCAGTACCCGGGCGCGCCCGGCACCCCGCCGCCCGGCGGCCCCGGGTCCCGCAACCCCTTCAAGGGCAAGCCCGCCCTGGTGGTCGGCGCTGCCGTCGCGGCCCTGCTCGTCATCGGCGGCAGCGTGTGGGCGGTCACCGCGACCGGCGGTGACGAGGAGAAGGACAAGAAGCCCGTCGCCGGCAAGAGCGACGACCCCAAGCCCTCCGGTTCCGGTGGCGCCCCGGTCAACCCCGGAGACGGCAGCGGCGACGGCGGCGAGGACCCCGAGGACCTCAACGAGGGCCGCCAGGCCGGGGAGTCCAAGGTGCTCTGGTACAAGGAGGCGCCCGACGCCCCCGGTTCCGGCGCCGACGCCCCCGGCATGTGGATCACCGGCGAGACCGCGGTGAAGGCGGCGTACAAGCAGGTCTTCGCCTACGACGTCGGCGACGGCAAGCCCAGCTGGGACCCGATCGCCTTCCCGGAGAAGATCTGCGCGGTCACCCCGGAGAAGACGGCCGGCGACAAGATCGTCGTCGCCTACATGAGCGGCTCCAGCGACCGTGCCAAGTGCAACCAGATGCAGGAGATCGACCTCGCCACCGGTGCGAAGGGCTGGAAGGAGGAGGTCGAGGACGGCGAGCTCTTCGACACCACCCTCTCCGTCGAACTGAACGTCAGCGGCGACATCCTGATGGTCGGCCGCTCCCAGTCCGGCACCGCCTACGACGTCCGCAGCGGCAAGAAGCTGTACGACAAGAAGCGGTACGGCGACGCCTGCTTCCCCGCCGGCTTCGCCGGCGGACCGAAGACGATCATCCAGGTCGCCTCCTGCGGCGCCGGCGGCAACAACGAGCACGACGAGGTCCAGGGGCTCGACCCCAAGACCGGCAAGGTCCTGTGGACCTACAAGTACGAGAAGGGCTGGCGGGTCGAGCGCGCCTACTCCGTCGACCCGCTCGTCGTCTACGCTACCAACGAGGACAAGAAGGTCTGGAACATCTCCACCTTCACCTCCAAGGGCAAGGTCCTCGAACAGGTCGGCGTCGACGAGGACTTCGCCCCCGAGTGCGGCTGGGCCATCCTCGACCGCGACCTCCAGGGCTGTGCGGGCGTCGCCGTCGCCGACAACACGCTCTACCTGCCGACCGAGGCGACCAGCGGCGCCAACGAGATCGTCGCGATCAACCTCACCACCGGCAAGGAGAAGTGGCGCGCGAAGTCCCCCGCGGACGAGTCGATGATGCCGCTGCGGGTCGAGGGCGGCCAGCTCATCGCGTACGTGCAGCCGTCCTACGACGCCGGCGGCCAGGTCGTGTCGATCGCGACCGGCGGCAGCGGCCACAAGCCGGTCAAGCTGATGCAGAACCCGCAGGGTGTCGCGGACATCGAGAACAGCTTCTACTCCAAGGACATCGACTGGGTCGACGGGCGGTTCTACATCTCCACCACCCGCCTGACCGGCAACGACGAGTCGAAGGAGAAGTTGATGCTCGCCTTCGGCAAGTGACCTTCTTCGCCCGTCCCGTGCGATCCGGCCGCCCAGGCCGGTTCGCCCGGCCGTCCCGGCCGTCCCCGTCGTCTCCGCTCCCCGAGGTACTCACGCCATGACCCAGCCGCCGCCCCCGCCGCCCAACCAGCCCCCGCAGGGGGGAGGCTTCGGCCCGCCGCAGGGCCGGCCGCCGCAGCCGCCCACCCCGCCGTCGGGCGGTGGGCCGAACCTCGGCAAGGCCCCCGAGCCGGGGTACGGCTACCCGCAGACGCCGCCGCAGGCGCCCGCGGCTCCGCCCACCCCGCCGACGGGTTCGCCGCAGCCGGGGTACGGGTATCCGCAGACCCCGCCGCAGCCCCAGCCCCAGCCCGGGTACGGCTACCCCGGCCAGCAACCGGGCCAGCAGCCGGGGCCGTACGGGCAGCCGACGCCGCCGTACGGCCAGCCCGGCCAGCCCGGTCAGCCCGGTCAGCCCGGCTACCCCGGCTACCCCGGTCAGCCCGGCTACGGCTATCCGCAGGCGACCGTGCCGATGCAGGCCCAGGCCGGCGGGCCGGGTGGCGGGCGGAAGATCAACGCGCAGATGGCGATCATCGTGTCGGCCGTCGTCGCGATCGCGCTGATCATCGGCGGTGGTGTCTGGTACGCCGGTTCCGCCGACGACGGCGGCAAGGACGACACCGCGACCTCCAGCGGGGGCACCGGTGGCAAGGGCGGCACGGACGAGAAGGGCGGTGAGGGCGGCAAGCCCTCCGGCAGCGAGGAGAAGGTGCCGTCCGACCCCGCCTCCAAGGTGCTCTTCCAGGTTCCCGCGCCCGCGGTGAGCAAGGAGGACAACAGCGTCGTCGTCTCCGGCTCGTGGCTCACCGACAAGGTGTACGCCAAGAGCGGCATCGCCGAGATCGTCGGCTACGACCCCGCCAAGGGCAGCAAGAAGTGGACGATCAAGCTGGCCGGCCCGGTCTGCACGGCCAGCAAGCACGTCACCGACGACAACAAGACGGTCATCGTCCACCAGCCCGCCATGCCCACCAAGGCGGAGCCCTCGCACGGCTGCACCCAGGTAGCGGTCCTCGACCTGGACGCGGGCAAGAAGCTGTGGACGAAGACCGCCGGTGACCGGCCGATGTCCTTCGACAACGTCACCATCAGCGGCGACACCGTCGCGGCCGGCAGCACCGACGGCGGGGTCGCCTTCGACATCGCCAAGGGCGACATCCTCTGGTCCCCGAAGACCACCGACACCTGCTACGACGCCGGCTACGGCGGCGGCGAGAAGCTGGTCGCGGTGCGCAAGTGCGGCAGCTACGACGCACGGCAGCTGAACATCCAGACCATCGACCCGAAGAGCGGGAAGGTGATCTCCGAGTACAAGATGGCCAAGGGCATCGAGTACGCGGGCATCGTGTCGACGAACCCGCTGGTGGTGGCCGCCGACGTCGGCGACTCCGCCGGTGACGGCAGCGGCATCTCGGACTTCTTCTCCATCGACAACAAGACCGGCAAGCTGCTCACCCGCATCTCCGCGCCGGGCGAGGAGTTCGCGGCCCGCTGCGACACCATCACCAAGATCGAGCACTGCTCGGGGCTCGCCGTCGGCAACGACCGGCTCTACATCCCGACCGAGGAGCACGAGGGCAGCGGCGAGTCGTACAGCCGGACCAACGAGGTCGTCGCCTTCGACCTGGCCACCGGGAAGCAGACCGGTCAGCGCGCCGACGCCGGTGACGGCTACACGATCACCCCGCTGCGCATGGACGGCGGCAACGTGATCGCCTACAAGCGCCCGCCGTACGACAAGGGCGGCCAGATCGTGAGCATCGACGGCGGGTCGTTCAAGCAGACCACGCTGCTGGAGAACCCGGCGACGGAGGCGGTGCGGGACGTCGAGTCGAGCATGCTGCCGGAGTACTCCGAGATCCTCTACTCGCAGGGGCGCCTGTACATGTCGCAGGTGTACGCCAGCGAGCCGTCCAGCGCGGACGAGAAGGAGTACCTGGCGATCGGGTTCGGTGCCGGCGGCTGACGCCGCTCGACGTCCCGCCGGCGACTCCCCGGCTCCCGTTTGCGGCCCCGTCCCTGTTCAGGGGCGGGGCCGTGTTGCGGGGGATTTCGGCGTACCGGGGCGGTTCTCGCCGGTAGGGGCAGCGCGACGTCGAGCCAGCGTGTAGCTTCCGGGGCATGAAGGGCGGGGTGGGGGCCTTGCCGTCCGTGCCGGGGGACCGGGTGACTGGGGGGTTGCTCCATGGGAGTACGGCTCATGGTGGTCGACGATCACCGATTGCTCGCCGAGGCGCTGGCTTCGGCGCTGAAGCTGCGCGGGCACCGGGTGCTCGCCGCGGCGGCGCCGGCCGCGGGTGCGGCGGAGCTGGTGATCAGCCGGGCGCCGGAGGTGTGCCTGCTGGGGACGGCGACACCGGCCGAGCCGGGCATCTTCGATCCGGTGCTGCGGATCAAGCGGGAGCGTCCGCAGGTGGCGGTGCTGGTGCTGGGGCCGGTGCCGAGCCCTCGCGGGATCGCGGCGGCGTTCGCGGCGGGGGCGTCGGGGTACGTCCGGCACGACGAGCGGATAGAGGGCGTCGAGCGGGCGATCATGAAGGCGCGGGCCGGGGAGGCGGCGGTGGCGCCGTCGCTGTTGCAGGGGGCGTTCGGTGAGCTGCTGAATCCGGTGGCCCAGCCCGACGACGAGGGGCAGCGGTTGTTGCAGATGCTCACGCCGAGGGAGGTGGAGGTCCTGGTCCGGGTCGCCGACGGCGAGGACACCCGCCTCATCGCGGCGGGCATGGGAATCGCTCCGTCCACGGCGCGTACGCATGTCCAGCGGGTGCTGATGAAGCTGGGCGTCGGATCACGACTGGAGGCGGCGGCCCTGGCCGCACGCACGGGGCTACTGGACCGAGCGGGCACCGTCGGCGGTTGAGCACCGCGCGATGCCTGCGGCGGCCTGTGCGGCTTTGGTGGTGATGCGCGTAGCGCGGTTTGTCGCGTGGTGGGTCGGGCCGCGCCGGGGGGTGTCCGTCCTCGGAACGGCGCGGAATCGGTCGGCCACAGTGGTGCGGGGCGTTGACGCGCCAACCGCTGCGGGCGGACACCCCCCGACACGTCCCTTCTCGCCGTACGCGGCTCTCCGCCCCCCCCCCAGCTGCGGGCAGTCGTGCCGCTGGGGCGGCACGGGTGGGCGCGGCGGCACCCCGCAGCGCCGGGCCGCGTCACCCGCCCCCGGCCCGCACCGGCACCGGGTGCCTCCGCGAACGCAGCGCACCCGCACCGCCCCCGCGTCACTCCCGTGGAGGTTCCTCCTCAGAGACCGGCGGCGGCGGAGCCATCGGCCTCAGCTTCAGCCATGCCAGGAAGAACAGCCCCAGCAGCAGCATCCCCAGCCCGGTCCACAGGTTGATGTTCACCCCCTGCGCCTTGTCGATCTCGTCGTCGGACGCCACGAGGCCCGCGATCGTCACGATGACGCCGTAGATCACGAACAGCCCGCCGATGATCCGCCGGATGTCGAACAGCCGCGCGGCGGTGACGGACTTGGTCTCCAGCTCGGAGACCTCGTCCTGGACGTTCTTCTCGGAGTAGGAATCAGACATGCTCTCTCAATCCTCCCGCGATCAGAACGAGAACGGGATGTAGCAGGCGGCGGCCAGTACGACCGCGCCCCAGCCCAGGAGCGCCGGCTTGCGGTACCACGCGTCGTCGCCCTTGGCGGGCGCCTCGGACATGCCGGGGGAGGTGGTGCCGTAGACCAGGCCCTGGAGCTCGGCGGCGGGCTTCGGTGCGGTGAACAGGGACACGGCGACCATGACGACCGCACCGGCCACGAAGCCCGCGATCGCGGAGACGAAGTTGGCGCCCTGGTCGGTGGGAATGTCGACGATGCCCTGCTTGTAGATGACGAAGTAGTTCACCATCGCCGCCGTGGTGCCCGCGATCAGGCCCCAGAAACCGGACTTCACGGACGCGCGCTTCCAGAACATGCCGATGATGAAGACCACGAACATCGGCACGTTGAAGAAGGAGAAGAGGGTCTGGAGGTAGCTCATGATGTTGGAGAAGGACGACGCCAGGAAGGCCGTGCCGATCGAGGCCAGGACGCCGATCACGGTGATCAGACGGCCGAAGCGGACGTAGTAGTCGTCCTCGCGGCCCTTCACGACGTACCTCGCCCAGACGTCGTTGGTGAAGACCGTGTTGAAGGAGGAGATGTTCGCCGCCATGCCCGCCATGAAGGCGGCCAGCAGGCCGGTGACCGCGATGCCGAGGACGCCGTTGGGCAGCAGCTGCTGCATCAGGTACGGGATCGCGTCGTTGTACTGGAGGTCCGAGCCGGGCGTGCCGATCTGCGGGACGAGGACGGCGGCGACCAGGCCCGGGATCATCACCACGAAGACGATGAAGATCTTCGGGAAGGCGGCGATGAGGGGGGTGCGCTGGGCCGCCGAGAGGTTCTTCGCGGACAGGGCGCGCTGCACCTCGGCGAAGTTCGTCGTCCAGTAGCCGAAGGAGAGCACGAAGCCGAGGCCGAGGACGATGGTCAGCCAGTTGGCGCCCAGCGGGTTGTCGCTGCCGATCCCCGTGCCGCCCCATGCCGTCATGAAGTCGCCGCCGCGGGACTGGGTGAGGGAGTCGGACAGGCCGCCCCAGCCGCCGACCCTCTTCAGGCCCAGGACGGTGATCGGGATGAGGCCGGCCAGGATCACGAAGAACTGCAGGACCTCGTTGTAGATCGCCGAGGACAGGCCGCCCAGGGTGATGTACGCCAGGACGAAGAAGCCGGCGACCACGATGGCCACCCACTGGGGCCAGCCGAGGAGGGCCTCGACGACGATCGCGAGGGCGTAGAGGTTCACCCCGGCGATCAGGATGGCGGCCACGGCGAACAGGATCGAACTCAGCAGGTGCGATGCCTTGTCGAAGCGCAGCAGCAGGAACTCGGGGACCGAGCGGACCTTCGAGCCGTAGTAGAACGGCATCATCACCAGGCCGAGGAAGACCATCGCCGGGATGGCGCCGATCCAGTACCAGTGGGTCGTGTAGACGCCGTACTGGGCGCTGTTGGCGGCCATGCCGAGGATCTCGGTGGCGCCCAGGTTGGCCGCGACGAAGGCGAGGCCGGTGACCCAGGCGGGCAGTGAGCGGCCGGACAGGAAGAAGTCCAGGCTGGTCTTGACCGATCGGCGGGCGGCGAAGCCGATGCCGAGCACGACGACGAAGTAGATCCCGAGGATCGAGTAGTCGAGCCAGTTGGTGGGGAGTCGAAGCTCCGCGGCTAGATGTGTGGGGGTATGCATACGAACTCGCTTCGTTGCGCGAACTGATCCGAGCGGAACCTACGCCTCCGCGTTCAGTAATTGAACACGTCCGGTGATGTTCTTTGTTTGATTGTGATGATCGGTGGGGTGGTGGGCTATTGACGGGTCGCCGGTTGGTTGCTGGTCGGTTGTGAAGTGTTATGTTTGATTGTGTTGGGTGATTGGGTGCGGATGCAGGTGTAGAGGAGTCCGGCAGTGAAGAAGACCTCGACCCGGCTGGCCGACGGTCGCGAGCTCGTCCACTACGACCTGCGCGACGACACCGTCCGGGACGCCGTCGACCGCCGTCCGCTGGACCGGACCGTCACCACGTCCGAGGTCCGCCGTGACCCGCTGCTCGGCGACTCGGTCGCCGTCGCCTCGCACCGCCAGGGCCGCATCTACCATCCGCCGGCCGACGAGTGCCCCCTGTGCCCCTCGCAGGGCGAGCGGCTGAGCGAGATCCCGGACTCGTCGTACGACGTGGTGGTCTTCGAGAACCGCTTCCCCTCGCTGGCCGGCGACTCCGGCCGCTGCGAGGTCGTCTGCTTCACCTCCGACCACAACGCCTCCTTCGCCGATCTGAGCGAGGAGCAGGCCCGGCTCGTGCTCGACGCCTGGACCGACCGCACCTCCGAGCTGTCCCATCTGCCCTCCGTCGAACAGGTCTTCTGCTTCGAGAACCGGGGCGCCGAGATCGGAGTGACGCTCGGTCACCCGCACGGGCAGATCTACGCCTACCCCTTCACCACCCCCCGCACCGCCCTGATGCTGCGCCAGGTGGCCGCCCACAAGGAGGCGACGGGCGGGGAGAACCTGTTCGACGCGGTGCTGGAGGAGGAACTGGCCGGTGAGCGGGTAGTCCTGGAGGGTGAACACTGGGCGGCCTTCGTGCCGTACGCCGCGCACTGGCCGTACGAGGTGCACCTCTACCCCAAGCGGCGGGTGCCCGACCTGCTCGGGCTCGACGAGGCGGCGCGCACAGAATTCCCCCAGGTGTATCTGGAACTCTTGAGGCGCTTCGACCGGATCTTCGGGATCGGTGAGCCCCCGACGCCGTACATCGCGGCCTGGCACCAGGCCCCCTTCGGCCAGTTGGAGGACTTCGAGGGCGTGGCGCGGGACGACTTCGCGCTGCACCTCGAGCTTTTCACCATCCGCCGGACATCCGGCAAGCTGAAGTTCCTCGCGGGCTCCGAGTCCGGCATGAACGTGTTCATCAACGACGTGCCCCCGGAGCGCGCGGCCGAGCGACTGCGAGAGGTAGCGAGTTGATGAGCGGGAAGTACCTGGTCACGGGCGGGGCCGGTTATGTCGGCAGCGTGGTCGCCCAGCACCTGCTGGAGGCCGGCCACGAGGTGGTCGTCCTCGACAACCTCTCGACGGGCTTTCGCGAGGGCGTGCCGAGCGGTGCCTCCTTCATCGAGGGCGACATCCGCGACGCCGCCAAGTGGCTGGACGCGTCGTACGACGGCGTGCTGCACTTCGCCGCCTTCTCCCAGGTCGGCGAGTCGGTCGTGAAGCCCGAGAAGTACTGGGACAACAACGTCGGCGGCACCATGGCCCTGCTGGAGGCCATGCGGGGCGCGGGCGTGCGCCGCCTGGTCTTCTCCTCCACCGCCGCCACCTACGGCGAGCCGGCCGAGGTCCCGATCGTCGAGTCCGCGCCGACGAGGCCCACGAACCCCTACGGCGCCTCGAAGCTGGCCGTGGACCACATGATCACCGGCGAGGCGGCGGCCCACGGCCTGGGCGCGGTCTCGCTCCGCTACTTCAACGTCGCCGGCGCGTACGGCGCGTACGGCGAGCGCCACGCCCCCGAGTCGCACCTCATCCCGCTGGTCCTCCAGGTGGCACAGGGCAGGCGCGACGCCATCTCCGTCTTCGGCGACGACTACCCGACGCCGGACGGCACCTGCGTCCGCGACTACATCCACGTCGCCGACCTGGCCGAGGCCCACCTGCTGGCCCTGGACGCGGCCGCCCCCGGCGAGCACCTCATCTGCAACCTGGGCAACGGCAACGGCTTCTCCGTCCGCGAGGTCGTCGAGACCGTCCGCCGGGTGACGGGCCACCCGATCCCCGAGGTCCTGGCCCCCCGACGGGGCGGCGACCCGGCGGTCCTGGTGGCCTCGGCCGGCACGGCCCGCGAGAAACTGGGCTGGAACCCGTCGCGCGCGGACCTCGCGGGGATCGTGGCGGACGCGTGGGAGTTCGCGCAGCGGCGCGCGGGCTAGGACTTACGGGCCAGGACATAGGGAAGGGCGAGGGGTCAGGGCATGAGCGAGGCTGTCGCAGGGGATGTCGCGGGCACCGTCGGCGAGCGGTTCCGGGAGCTGTACGGGGCGGACCCCGAGGGGGTGTGGGCGGCGCCGGGCCGGGTGAACCTCATCGGCGAACACACCGACTACAACGACGGCTTCGTCATGCCGTTCGCCCTGCCGCACACCGCGGTCGCGGCGGTCTCCCGGCGCGACGACGGCATCCTGCGCCTGCACTCGGCGGACATCGGGGCCGACCCCGTCGAGCTGCGCGTCGCGGACCTGACCCCCGAGTCGGACAGGTCCTGGACGGCGTACCCCTCGGGCGTCGTCTGGGCGCTGCGCGAGGCCGGCCACGAGCTGACCGGCGCCGACATCCACCTGGCCTCGACGGTCCCCTCCGGCGCGGGCCTCTCCTCCTCGGCGGCCCTGGAGGTCGTGGTCGCCCTCGCGCTGAACGACCTCCACGCCCTCGGCCTGCGCGGCTGGCAACTGGCCCGCCTGTGCCAGCGCGCGGAGAACGTCTACGTGGGCGCCCCGGTCGGCATCATGGACCAGACCGCCTCCGCCTGCTGCGAGGCGGGCCACGCCCTCTTCCTCGACACCCGCGACCTCTCCCAGCGCCAGATCCCCTTCGACCTCGCCGCCGAGGGCATGCGCCTGCTCGTCGTCGACACGCAGGTCAAGCACTCCCACAGCGAGGGCGAGTACGGCAAACGCCGCGCGGGCTGCGAGAAGGGCGCCGCACTGCTGGGCGTGGACGCCCTGCGGGACGTGCCGTACGCCGACCTGGACGCGGCACTGGAACGCCTGGCCGACGACGAGGAGGTACTCCGCCTGGTCCGGCACGTCGTCACGGAGGACGAGCGCGTCGAACGCGTCGTCTCCCTCCTGGAGTCCGGCGACACCCGCGCCATCGGCCCCGTCCTGGTCGAGGGCCACACCTCCCTGCGCGACGACTTCCGCGTCTCCTGCCCGGAACTCGACCTGGTCGTCGACACGGCCCTCGCCTCCGGCGCCCTGGGCGCCCGCATGACCGGCGGCGGCTTCGGCGGCTCGGCGATCGTCCTGGCGGAGGAATCCGACGTCGACGCCATCACCAAGGCGGTGGAGGAGTCCTTCGCGGCGGCGGGCCACACGGCCCCACGCGTGTTCGAGGCGGTACCCGCGGCGGGGGCCCGGCGGGTGGGGTGAGGCGAGAGGCCACCGTGGTCGGATTCCACCCTCTGCGGGGCTTGGAATTCGTGCGTCCTTCCGAGGCCGTCGAGGCACCCGGAAGGCGCGGGGCACTCACGCTGTTCGCGGCTTGCGTTACGGAACAGCACATCCGAAGCCCTGTCGTCACGGCCGCTTCTGCCAGGGCCTACCTGCTCAGGCAGTCGGGGTGACGTAAAGGCGGCTGTTGTCACTCAAGTCCCGGCCGATAGCGTTGGCACACTCGTGAGAACCCTCGCCCCACCGGGAGCCATCCGTGAACCGCCGTCCCACCCCGCTTGCAGTCGTCGCGCTGGCTGCTGTTGCGGCCCTGTCACTGTCCGCCTGCGGGAGCGGTGAGGACAACTCCAAGGACAACGACAAGATCGCGGGCGCCGACACGGAGGCCGACTCGTCGACCTCGGCTTCGCCGAGTGCGTCGGACGCCGCTGAGCGCCCGACGATCAAGTTGCCGTCGGACGTCAAGGACGTCTTCACGCCCGAAGAGACCGGAAGGCCCGTTGAGGACGCGATTCTGCGGGACAACGCGGAACTCGTCCGCGCGCTCGACGCGGCGATCGTCGCCCAGAATCCGCGCCTCCCAGCCCTGGAGTTCTATACGGAGGGAGAGGGTGCTGCTGCCGCTGAGAAGTGGGTCCAGGGGTTCAAGGATGCGGGCTGGACGGTGACGGGCACAACTCGGTACTTCGACCGTGCCGTGAAGGTGAAGTCCGAAACCAGTGCAGCGATCGGCTACTGCGCTGACGAGAGCAAGGCCTACAGCAAGGTCATCAAGACCGGTGAGCTCACGGGTACGAAGGTGACCAAGGACAGCTACGTGGCTTACAACGTTGAGGTCTCCAAGAACAAGCAGGGAATCTGGGAGCTCGTGAAGATCGCATCGACTCGCGGTGCTGCTGGGTGTCAGCCGTGACTCGGCTGATCCGCCTTGCCGCTGTCGCTGTCGCCGTAGGTTCGATGTGGCTGTGTTCGATGCCCAGCGCTTTCGCGGACAAGACCAATCCTGGAGAAGGCTCCTTCGGCGGGTCCGGTCCGGAGGTGGACGCGAGCGCCTCGGGAGGACGTGCCGGTGACACCCTCAAGTCAGGGGTCAGCGGTGCAATCGTCTACGACCGCTCACAGAACGGCAGCGGAGAGTCAGCCGGTGTCGTCACGTCGACCACGTCCTGGACGCCTCCGGCCTGCTATTACGCGCCGAAGTACACGCCCGAGGAAATCGAGGCGCAGATGCGCCAGGTATGGGAAAGCAGTGCCCCCAGCCCCGAGTGGTCCCTGAAGACGCAGAACCACTTCGTCAACGGCAAGCCCTACAAGGACTTCAACAAGGACAAGGAGGGCGAGGGCTACTGGTGGGACGCGTACGTCACCGAAGGGCGGGAGTCGGACCCGGGGGCCCAGGACTGCGACGAGCTGCCCTTCTGGGTTGACGAGGGCGACGCTCCGCCGGCCGATGTCCCGCAGGCCATCACGCCCGACATGCTCGCCCAGCTCGCGTATGCCGAGATCCGCGTTCCCTCCACTGAGGTCGAACTCGCCCCGGCGAACACCACGAAGGTGAACCTTCCGACGTGGGCGTGGCTGGACACCGCCGAGTTCAAGCCGGTCTCCGTCACCGCGTCCGTCCCGCTGCTCGGTCTCAGCGCCACGACCACGGCCGAGCCCGTCTCCTTGAAGATCACCCCGGGGACGGACGACGCGATCACGTATCCCGCCTCCGGCCAGTGTGAGATCCGCGACGGGCAGATCGGTGAGCCCTTTGCCAAGGGCAAGGCCGACGAGAGCCCGCCGTGCGGGGTGAAGTACCTGCGCTCCTCCGGCGACGGCTCGTACAAGCTCCAAGCCACCGTCACCTGGAAGATCAGCTGGACGAGCACGACCGGTGCGGGTGGTGGCCTTCCCGACGGCGAGTTCGGAGCTGACCAGGAGGTCGTGGTTCAGGAGATTCAGGCCGTGAACCGCTAGACCACGAAAACGGGGAATGATGAGCGACATATACATCGACTTCGGGGTGCTGAACCGCGTGCGGAGCAACATCGAGCACATCGGCGAGATCATGGAGCGACCCGGCAAGGAGATGGACGAGGTCGACGGCGCGTCCATGGGCGTGAGCACGCTCGCCTCGCGCATGAACGACTTCGGTGACGAGTGGTCCTACGGCATCGAGCAGATCAGGAAGTACTCGGGTGCCGCGGTCAAGACGCTCGACAAGATGAAGAAGGCGTTCGAGGACATCGACGACACGCTGGCCAAGGAGCTGCGTAAAGCAAGGGAGCAGCGGGCGTGAGTGATCCGTTCTCCTGGTTGTCACCCACGCAGACCTCTCCTTTGAAGGACCGGTTTCCGGCCCTCGAGTTCGTCCCCTGCCCCGGGGACCCGCACACCGCGAAGCACGTCGCGAACATTGTCCAGCGCACCGCCAAAGCGCTGGACGAGATATCCGACGCCCTGCACGGCACGGACGACGCCGACTGGAAAGGGCGTCACGCCGACGCGTTCCGTGAGCAGTTCGACGACGACTTCCGGCCCAAGGTCGACAAGGCGAAACGATCCTTCGGCAAAGCCGCGACGGCACTGACTGGCTGGGCCGACGAGATGCCGGCCTGGCAGCGCAAGGCCGAGGCCCTGGAGAGCAAGGCGCAGGACGCGAAGGACGCGCTCCGCGCGGCGAAGGACACGCTGTCCGGCCTGCCGCCCAAACCGCTGCTCGACCTGCCGCCGAGGGACGACGCCGAGGCAAGCAAGCAGGAGAAGGCCGAGAAGGATCGCTCCGCGGCACAGTTGGCAGCAAGCACGGCTGAATCCGACCTCGACCGAATACGCGCACAGGCCCGCAAGCTGGCCACCGACTACGACCTGGAAGGCCGAACGGTCGCGCGGCGCCTCGACAAGGCGATGAACATCGCGCCGAACGAGCCAGGCTTGCTGGACAGCCTGGGCGACACCATCGTCGACATCGGGAAAGCCCTCGGAAAACTCGACGACATCGTGGACGAGGTCGTCAGCGCGGCCGTGGCCGACGCGGTCAAGTGGCTTGCGGAACACGCCTATACGATCGCTGCTCTCGGCGACGTGCTGGCGACTGTGAGTGCCGCACTGGGTGCAATCTCGCTCGTGATGCTTGGCCTTAGCGTGTTCTTCCCGCCTCTCGCCCTGGCCTCGGTGACGGTGGGCACGGTGGCGGGCGGCTTCGCCGGTGGAGCCCTTGCCCTGCACGGCACGGCACGGGCAGTAGGGGGCGAGGACGTAGTCTCCAACCGAACCCTCGCGCAGGATGCTCTGGGCGCTCTCCCGTTCGGGCTCGCGTTCAAGGGCGTGTCGGCGGTGGTCGCCGGAAGTCGTGCCGCTGACGCCTCTGCCAACTTCGGTCTGGTGGACACTGTCGCATCCTTTATCGCTGATCCGGCGGCACTGGGCTACTTTGCCCCGCAGAACGACCGTCAGAAGTTCGAGCTTGCTATGCCTGGCGCAGGCGGACTCCTTCTTGTGGGATTCGAGAACGCCTGGAAGGCCGGGAGGGAGAGAGACCGTGCCGCGCAACAGGAGAAATGAAGGCCCTCATGAAGGATGAACAGATCCTCAACTACTTCGACGGGCGAGGCACCGCGGAAATCACGCTGAGGGGCAGAGAGGTGGCGCAGAGCAACCGAATCGCGGCGGTGGCTTTCGAGCTGGGCTACGAGCTTCACGACACGGACATCGTCACCCGAGGTCAATGGCGCATGATCTATCTGCGTGACGACTCCCCGGACGTTCGCCGGCGCGCCCAGCACACGGTGGACCGACTGCGTGCTGGTGGTCCCCTGTTTCCCCAGGTGTGGGCCCCTGCGGGAATGCCGCCCGTCCCCGGCAGGCAGATCGCTCCAATGGAGGCCGCTTCGGCTCGGCGGAACATGACTGCCTACGAAACGCATGGCTCGAGAGGGCTGGTCATCATCGCGGCCCTCCTCGGCATCGCCAGCCTTGTGCTGGCGTGGGTGGCACGTGAGGCGCTTGGCGGCGCGATCGCCCTGCTTGTGGTGGCAGTGCTTCTGGGCGTCGTCGCGGCTCTGATTCCTCGCTGGATGAGGAGTTGGTACGAGTACAACCGGCGAAAGGTGACCCGTTACGACCAGCAGCGGTCCCAGCGGTCAGGCCCGCCGCCGCCCCCCGCCCCTCCCCCTCCGGTCGGAGGCAACGGGTGGGGTGACCCTGGAAGGAACGGCTCTTGATCCGTGTCGACTTCTCCGTCCCGGTCGATTTTGAGGCCATCCCCATCGGCGCCGACTTCGAGACGACGTGGACCGAGCTGAACAGACGCTACGCGCGACCGTCGATGACTGGTGACCTCGACCAGGAGAAGCTGGGCCAGATGGCCCGGGCGTTGCACCAGGTCTCCTGCTTCCTTAAGGAGGTCGGTGTCGTGTACGCGGCTGACTGCCTTCATTTGTTCCAGGGTGAGCCGTCTTTGGGCTCTCTGGCAGTCGCCGTTGTCGACTTTCCGTATGGCGGTGACGCAGCCACAGCGGCTCGTGGAGCTCTGCAGGGTGTCCTGGAGTCAAGAGGGCCGGAGTGGGCTGGTTCTCTCATCCACACTTCGTGTGGTCCGGCAGCCGTATTCACAGGTGGCCAGGGCTATACGGTGTCGCCGGAGTTCTCCCCGAACGGTGAGGCTGTTGATGTGCTCACCGCCCAGTTCCATGCCATGGTCCCGATCCCAGAAATGGCAGGTGGAGAGGGGCGGCGAGTGTGTCTGATCGCCTTCTCCACCCCGAACGTTGGCCACTGGGAGCAGTGCTACGCCCCGGTTATGGCAGCCCTCCTACGAAGCCTCCGTTTCACGGAGGACGGCCAGGGCTCGCCTGGCCCGTTGATGGAGGGTGCCTGATCACGCCGACTCCGAGGGCGGCGGTTCCGCAGTTCTCGGCTCGGGCAGCGGGGGCCACCGTCTCCCGTCTGGGAACGACCTGTTTTGCGGCAGTAGAAGACGGTGCTGGCCCTGGGCGACGTCGCCAACTAAGGCCGGGCAGTCGTTCTCGGAAATTATGAGCACCGAGGCGTCGGGATCGCCGAAACGACCGATCTTCCTCGTTACAGCACGAAGGGCATGGGGTTCGCCACGGACCGTTGGTAGCGGGAGGAGTCGTGGAGCGGTGCGAGCTCCTCATCCCAACCGCTTCACCAACGTGTACTCCGTGACCCCCGGCGGATAGTCGGGGATCACGCACATCACGTCGTAGCCGTGCCGCGTGTAGAAGTCCGGGGCCTGGAAGTCCCAGGTCTCCACGCGGGACGCCGCGCAGCGGCGTTCGTCGTGGGCCGTTCGTTCCGCTTCCGTCAACAGGGCCGAGCCCAGCCCCGCCCCCCGGCACCGGTCGTCCACCCACAAGTACGTCACGTGGAGCCAGGTCGCCCAGGTGTGGCCGACGAGGCCGCCCGCCAGGCCGCCCGTCTCGTCCAGCACCCAGACATGCAGGGGGAATTCGCGTTCGTGAGGGGTTCCGCGCAGGGAACGCAGGACGGAGGAGGCCGTCGTGTTCGTCTCCCGCAGGCGGGTGCGCAGCAGATCGCGTCGTTCCCTGTCCACTTCTGTCACTAGACGGAACATGCGGCTCACCATAAACGTGCCGGGCTGTCAGTTCTGCAAATAACCTTCCGCTCCCGGCGCCCGCCCGTACTCTGATGAGCAGCACCGGTGGGGGCCGGTGTCGTTCAGGGGGCGAGACAGCCGGGTACGGCGCCCGGGGCGGGGGTAGCGGTTACTGCACGGCGGCGGCCGTGCGGCTGCGGCGACCTGTCCCGGAGTGCCGAGCGCACAGTTGGATACGGGGCTTCGGGCGTCGTACCCGTGCCGGTGTCGTCTTCCGTGTTCCGTGGATGGACAGACGATGGGTATCCCCTGCTCCTCCAGGAGCTCGGGGGAGGGGGTTTCGTGGTTCGTATCCGAGTCCTGGTCGTCGACGACCATCGCATCTTCGCCGAGTCGCTCGCCGCCGCCCTGGCCGCCGAGCCGGACGTCGACGTCTCCGCGGCCGGCAGCGGCCCGGCCGCACTGCGCTGCCTGGAGCGGGCCGCGTCCGAGGGGCGGCGTTTCGACGTGCTGCTCGTCGACGCCGACCTGGGGGGTCACGTCCCCGGCGCGCGCCCGGCCGTGCCCGTGCGGGACGGCAACGAGGACGGGCTGGTGGACGGGATCTCGCTGGTCGCCGGGGTGCGGTCGGGGCAGCCGGGCGTACGGATCGTGGTCCTCGCCGAGAAGGACGACCCCCGTCGGGCGGCCCTCGCGCTGGGGGCCGGGGCCTCCGGGTGGGTGGCGAAGGACTGCTCGCTGTCGCGGCTGCTCAGCGTCATACGGGGCGTACTGCGCGACGAGACGCATCTGCCGCCCGCACTGCTCACCGGCGTCCTGCGCGAGCTGACCGCCGCCCGCAAGCACCGCACCGAGAGCGAACGGCTGGTGGAGTCGCTGACCCCGCGGGAGCGGGAGGTGCTGCGCTGCATGGTGGCCGGGCTGGGGCGCAAGGCGGTCGCCGAGCGGCTGTACCTGTCCCCGCACACCGTGCGGACGCACATGCAGAACGTGCTGGGCAAGCTGGGCGTCCACTCCACCCTCGCCGCCGTGGCACTGGCCAGGCGGGCCGGGGTGGGGCCGGCCGACCTAACCGGGGATGTTGTCGAACGGGGCGGTCAGCTGGCGTAGCAGCGCCGCCAGTTCGCTGCGCTGGGCCCGGGAGAGTTCGGCCAGGATGGCGCGCTCCTGCGCCAGGAGGCCGGCGAGTGACTGGTCGGCGCGGTCCCGGCCCTCGTCCGTGAGCCGGACCAGCACGCCGCGGCGGTCGCTGGGGTCGGGCAGGCGTTCCACCAGGCCCTTCTTGGCCAGGCGGTCGATGCGGTTGGTCATCGTGCCCGAGGTGACCAGGGTCTGGGTGAGGAGCTGTCCCGGCGAGAGCTGGTACGGGGTGCCCGCGCGGCGCAGTGCCGTCAGGACGTCGAACTCCCACGGCTCCAGTTCGTGTTCCGAGAAGGCCAGCCGGCGTGCGCGGTCCAGGTGCCGGGCGAGCCTGCTGACCCGGCTCAGCACCTCGAGCGGTTCCACGTCGAGGTCCGGGCGCTCCCGGCGCCATGCTGCGACCAGCCGATCGACCTCGTCCTCCATGACGATCAGTGTAGTGGTTGTGTCGACGTGAAGTCTCTTGATGTTGACTGTCTTGACGTCGAGATAGTTTGCGGGTGACGCTGGGTACCCGGCCCGGACAGCCCCGGCCCGGACAGCCCCCCGGCCCGGTCCAGCCTCTGGAGGTTCCATGCCCGCCACCGCCCCCGCCTGGGACCCCGCCCAGTACCTGCGGCACGCCGGGCCCCGCGCCCGTCCGTTCACCGACCTCCTCGCCCGCGTCCCGGACCTGCCCGGCACCCCGCCCCGCATCGCCGACCTCGGCTGCGGCCCCGGCAACGTCACCGTCCTGCTCGCCGACCGCTGGCCCACCGCCCGCATCACCGGCTACGACAACTCACCCCGGATGCTCGAACGGGCCCGGGAACACGCCGGACCCACGTCACAGGGCGGCCGCCTCGACTTCGCCCCCGCCGACGCCCGCACCTGGACCCCCGCCGAGCCGTACGACCTCCTCATCAGCAACGCCACCCTCCAGTGGGTCCCCGGCCACGTCGAGCGCTTCGCCGACTGGATCGACCGGCTCGCCCCGGGCGGCGTCCTCGCCTTCCAGGTACCCGGCAACTTCGACGCCCCCAGCCACCGCCTGATGCGCGAACTCGCCCACTCCCGCCGCTGGCGGGACCGCCTCGCCGGCACCCTGCGCCACGACGGTGCCGTCCTCACGCCCGAGGCCTACCTCGCCCACCTCACCGCCGCCGGGTGCGCCGCCGACGTCTGGGAGACGACGTACGTCCATCTGCTGCCCGGCGAGGACGCCGTACTGGACTGGGTGAAGGGGACGGGGCTGCGGCCCGTGCTCACCGCGCTCGACGACGACCCGGAGGCCCGCGACGCGTTCGTCGAGGAGTACCGGACCGTCCTGCGCGCCGCCTACCCCGCCGGGGCGCACGGCACCCCGTTCCCCTTCCGCCGCGTCTTCGCCGTCGCCCGCAAGGAGGGCACTCGCTGATCGGCGCGGCCGGTCAGGGCGCCCCTCACGCCACCCCGTCCGCGACGAGCGCGTCCACGGCCTCCTCGGACAGGCCCAGCTCGCCGAGTACGGCGCGGGTGTGCTCGCCCGGCGCCGGTACCGCGTCCATGCGGGGCGCGTCGCCGGTCGGGCCCGGCGGGGCGAGCGCCGGTACGGGTCCGGCCGGCGTGGGCACCTGGTGCCAGCGTCCGCGCGCCGCCAGCTGGGGGTGGTCCCACACCTCGGCGAGTGTGTTCACCCGGGCGTTGGCGACCGGCACCGCACTGAGCCGTTCGATCGCCTCGGCGCTGGTCAGCTCCGCGAAACGGGCCGCGATCAGCGCGCCCAGCGCCTCCCGGCGCGCGTTGCGGTCCGCGTTGGTGGCGTAGTCGGGATGCTCGGCCAGCTCCGGACGGTCCAGGAAGCCCGCGCAGAAACCGCGCCACTCGCGGTCGTTCTGGATCGCCATCATGACGACCCGGCCGTCGCCCGCCGTGAAGGGCCCGTACGGGTAGATCGTCGCGTGCGCGGCGCCCGCCCGCGGTGGCGGTTCGGCGCCGTCGAAGGCGTAGTAGAGGGGAAAGCCCATCCACTCCACGGTGGCCTCCAGCATCGACACGTCCAGGTGCGTGCCCCGCCCCGTCCGCCCGCGCTCCAGCAGCGCGCCCAGGATCGAGCTGTACGCGTACATCCCGGCGGCGATGTCCGACACGGAGATGCCCACCTTGGCCATGTCGTCCGGCGAGCCGGTGACGGACAGCAGTCCCGACTCGGACTGCACCATGAGGTCGTATGCCTTGCGGCCCTCGTACGGGCCGGGGGCCCCGTAGCCGGAGATGTCGCAGACGATCAGGCGCGGATGCCGTGCCCGGAGTTCCTCCGCACCGAGCCCGGCCCGGGCCGCCGCCCCCGGCGCCAGGTTCTGCAGGAAGACGTCGGCCTTCGCGATCAGGCGGTGCAGTACGTCCATGCCGCGCGGGTCCTTGAAATCCAGGGTGAGGGACTCCTTGTTGCGGTTGACCCACACGAAGTGCGAGCTCAGGCCGCGTACGCGGGTGTCGTAGGCGCGGGCGAAGTCCCCCGTCCCGGGGCGCTCCACCTTGATCACCCGCGCGCCCAGGTCGGCGAGCTGGCGGCTGGCGTAGGGAGCGGCGACCGCCTGTTCGAGCGAGACGACGGTGACTCCGCGCAGCGGCTGCATCAGGGTTCTCTCCGGTGCGTGAGCGGTGAGCGGTGACGGACGTCGGACGACGAGACGTGCCGCCCCGCCGGCCGGCGCTCAGTTCTTGCGGTGCCCTATCAGCCGCGGCTTCGGCTCCAGGCCGTCCAGCCCGTGCCACGCCAGGTTCACCAGATGCGCCGCCACCTCCGCCTTCTTCGGCTTGCGCACGTCCAGCCACCACTGCCCGGTCAGCGCGACCATGCCGACCAGCGCCTGCGCGTACAGCGGGGCCAGCTTGGCGTCGAAGCCGCGGTTCTTGAACTCGCGGCCCAGGATGTCCTCCACCTGGGTGGCGATGTCCGAGATGAGGGAGGCGAAGGAACCCGTGGACTGCGGGATGGGGGAGTCCCGGACCAGGATGCGGAAGCCGTCCGTGTACTCCTCGATGTAGTCCAGGAGGGCGAAGGCGGCCTGCTCGCACAGCTCGCGCGGGTGGCCGGCGGTCAGGGAGCTGGTCACCATGTCCAGCAGCCGCCGCATCTCACGGTCCACCACCACCGCGTACAGCCCCTCCTTGCCGCCGAAGTGCTCGTACACCACCGGTTTGGACACTCCGGCCTTCGCCGCGATCTCCTCCACCGACGTGCCCTCGAATCCCTTCGCCGCGAAGAGGGTGCGACCGATCTCCAGCAACTGCTGGCGGCGCTCGGCACCTGTCATCCGGGTGCGACGTGCGCGCCGGGGGTTCTCATTGCTCGGGGTGCTGCTGGAGTCGGTCGCCACGGCGCCCATCATGCCGCTTCGACGGTTTCCTTCCGGCGGCGGGAGCCGCCTTCGTCCGTGTTCCGGCGGGAATCGATACGTGAGCGTGACGGCCACCGCACGTCGTACGCCCACCCGAACTGCTCGAACCAGCGGATCAGCCGGGCGGAAGAGTCCAGCTGCCCGCGCATCACCCCGTGCCGCGCCGAGGTCGGGTCGGCGTGGTGCAGGTTGTGCCAGGACTCACCGCAGGACAGGATCGCCAGCCACCACACGTTGCCCGAACGGTCCCGGGACTTGAACGGGCGCTTGCCGACCGCGTGGCAGATCGAGTTGATCGACCACGTCACGTGGTGCAGCAACGCCACCCGGACGAGTGAACCCCAGAAGAACCCGGTGAACGCGCCCCACCAGGACATCGTGACCAGCCCGCCGATCAGCGCCGGAAGGGCCAGGGACAGCAGCGTCCACAGGACGAACTGGCGCGAGATCGCGCGGAGCGCCGGGTCCTTGATCAGGTCCGGGGCGTACTTCTCCTGCGACGTCTGCTCCTCGTCGAACATCCATGCGATGTGGGCCCACCACAGGCCCTTCATCAGGGCCGGCACCGTCTCGCCGTAGCGCCACGGCGAATGCGGGTCGCCCTCGTCGTCGGAGAACTTGTGGTGCTTGCGGTGATCGGCCACCCAGCGGACCAGCGGCCCCTCGACCGCCATCGAGCCGGCGATCGCCAACGCGATCTTCAGCGGCCGCTTGGCCTTGAAGGAACCATGGGTGAAGTGGCGGTGGAAGCCGATGGTGATGCCGTGGCAGCCCAGGAAGTAGAAGAAGACCAGCAGGCCCAGGTCCAGCCAGCTCACGCCCCACCCCCACGCCAGCGGCACCGCCGCCACCAGCGCGAGGAACGGGACGGTGATGAACAGCAGCAGCGTGATCTGTTCGAGGGACCGCTTCTGCTCACCGCCCAGCGTCGCGGAGGGGGCGGCGGTGTCGTCGGAGGGCTGCGGAGCGTCTGGGATCACATCGGAACTCGTGGTCATGCGCGTCCCCTGTGGGGTCGAGGGTTGTGTCCGGTGCCGGGCCTCGGGAACCATGCACGTTTCCTACGGTCCCGTAACCTACGGCGACGTAAGTATGGCAGCGCGTCGTCCCGCGGCAAGAGCCCGAGAGCCTGCGCGTCCTGGTCGACACCTATCCTGGAGTCGGTCGGACAGCGCGGTCCGCTCTGAATTCTTCCCGGACGTCCGGCCCGTAAGCGGCGCCCGCCGCGCGAGACGCCGTTCGGGTTCCCTCCCAGACGAGCTTCAACACTGCAAGGAGCCGCACCTGTGAGCAGTGCCGACGACCAGACCACCACGACGACCAGCAGCGAGTTGCGCGCCGACATCCGCCGGTTGGGTGATCTCCTCGGAGAGACCCTCGTCCGGCAGGAAGGCCCCGAGCTGCTGGAACTCGTCGAGAAGGTACGCCGACTCACCCGAGAGGACGGCGAGGCCGCCGCCGAGCTGCTGCGCGGCACCGAACTGGAGACCGCCGCCAAGCTGGTCCGCGCCTTCTCCACCTACTTCCACCTCGCCAACGTCACCGAGCAGGTGCACCGAGGCCGCGAGCTGGGCGCCAAGCGCGCCGCCGAGGGCGGACTGCTCGCCCGTACGGCCGACCGCCTGAAGGATGCCGACCCCGAGCACCTGCGCGACACCGTCCGCAACCTCAACGTCCGGCCGGTCTTCACCGCGCACCCCACCGAGGCCGCCCGCCGCTCCGTCCTCAACAAGCTGCGCCGCATCGCCGCCCTCCTGGACACCCCGGTCATCGAGTCCGACCGGCGCCGCCTCGACATCCGCCTCGCCGAGAACATCGACCTGGTGTGGCAGACCGACGAGCTGCGCGTGGTCCGTCCGGAGCCCGCCGACGAGGCCCGCAACGCCATCTACTACCTGGACGAGCTGCACGCGGGCGCCGTCGGCGACGTCCTGGAGGACCTGACGGCGGAGCTGGAGCGGGCCGGCGTCAAGCTCCCCGACGACACCCGCCCGCTCACCTTCGGCACCTGGATCGGCGGCGACCGCGACGGCAACCCCAACGTCACCCCCCAGGTCACCTGGGACGTCCTCATCCTCCAGCACGAACACGGCATCAACGACGCCCTGGAGATGATCGACGAGCTGCGCGGCTTCCTCTCCAACTCCATCCGCTACGCCGGCGCCACCGAGGAGCTCCTGGAGTCCCTCCACGCCGACCTGGAGCGGCTGCCCGAGATCAGCCCCCGCTACAAGCGCCTCAACGCCGAGGAGCCCTACCGGCTCAAGGCCACCTGCATCCGGCAGAAGCTGGAGAACACCAAGCAGCGCCTCGCCAAGGGCACCCCCCACGAGGAGGGCCGCGACTACCTCGGCACCGCACAGCTCCTGGACGACCTGCGGCTCGTCCAGACCTCCCTGCGCGAGCACCGCGGCAGCCTCTTCGCCGACGGCCGCCTCGCCCGCACCATCCGCACGCTGGCCGCCTTCGGCCTCCAGCTCGCCACCATGGACGTCCGCGAGCACGCCGACGCCCACCACCACGCCCTCGGCCAGCTCTTCGACCGGCTCGGCGAGGAGTCCTGGCGCTACGCCGACATGCCCCGCGAGTACCGCGCCAAGCTCCTCGCCAAGGAGCTGCGGTCCCGGCGTCCGCTGGCGCCCAGCCCGGCGCCCGTCGACGCCGCCGGCGAGAAGACCCTCGGCGTCTTCCAGACCGTCAAGCGCGCCCTGGAGGTCTTCGGCCCCGAGGTCATCGAGTCCTACATCATCTCCATGTGCCAGGGCGCCGACGACGTCTTCGCGGCGGCGGTGCTGGCGCGGGAGGCCGGTCTCATCGACCTGCACGCCGGCTGGGCCAAGATCGGCATCGTGCCGCTCCTGGAGACCACGGACGAGCTGAAGGCCGCCGACACCATCCTGGAGGACCTGCTCGCCGACCCCTCCTACCGGCGTCTGGTCGCCCTGCGCGGCGACGTCCAGGAGGTCATGCTCGGCTACTCCGACTCCTCCAAGTTCGGCGGCATCACCACCTCGCAGTGGGAGATCCACCGCGCCCAGCGCCGCCTGCGCGACGTCGCCCACCGCTACGGCGTCCGCCTGCGTCTCTTCCACGGCCGCGGCGGCACCGTCGGCCGCGGCGGCGGCCCCTCGCACGACGCCATCCTCGCCCAGCCCTGGGGCACCCTGGAGGGCGAGATCAAGGTCACCGAGCAGGGCGAGGTCATCTCCGACAAGTACCTCATCCCCTCTCTGGCCAGGGAGAACCTGGAGCTGACGGTCGCCGCCACGCTCCAGGCGTCCGCCCTGCACACCGCCCCCCGCCAGTCCGACGAGGCCCTGGCCCGCTGGGACGCCGCGATGGACGTGGTCTCCGACGCCGCCCACGCCGCCTACCGCGAACTCGTCGAGGACCCCGACCTGCCCACCTACTTCCTGGCGTCCACACCGGTCGACCAGCTGGCCGACCTGCACCTGGGCTCGCGGCCCTCCCGCCGCCCCGGCTCGGGCGTCTCGCTCGACGGACTGCGCGCCATCCCGTGGGTGTTCGGCTGGACCCAGTCCCGGCAGATCGTCCCCGGCTGGTACGGCGTCGGCTCCGGCCTCAAGGCCCTGCGCGAGGCCGGCCTGGACACCGTCCTGGACGAGATGCACCAGCAGTGGCACTTCTTCCGCAACTTCGTCTCCAACGTCGAGATGACCCTCGCCAAGACCGACCTGCGCATCGCCCAGCACTACGTCGACACCCTGGTCCCGGACGAGCTCAAGCACGTCTTCGACCGGATCAAGGCCGAGCACGAGCTCACCGTCGCCGAGGTCCTGCGCGTCACCGGCGAGGACGAACTGCTGGACGCCGACCCGGTGCTCAAGCAGACGTTCACCATCCGCGACGCCTACCTCGACCCCATCTCCTACCTCCAGGTCGCCCTCCTCGGCCGTCAGCGCGAAGCCGCCGCCGCGGGCGAGGAAGCCGACCCGCTCCTCGCCCGGGCCCTGCTCCTCACGGTCAACGGCGTCGCCGCGGGCCTGCGCAACACCGGCTGACCCGCACCCCGCACGCACGACGGTGCCCCCGCGCTCACCTGGAGCACGGGGGCACCGTCACGTACGTCGGCACGTAAGTCCGCGCGGGGGCCTCACACCGCCACGAACGCCGCCGTCAGCAAGGCCACGCCCGCCCCGGCCAGCACCCACCCCGCCCGGGTCCGCCGCAGGCCGCCCGCCACCACCACCGACGCCAGCAGCAGCGCACCGCCCAACGGCACCCACGCGTACAGCACCCCCGCCGGACCCGAGCGCACCACGTCGTCACCGCCGGGCTTCATCACCACGGAGTACGTCCGCCCCTTCGCCACGGCGACCGAATCCTCGATGACGACCCGCTCCCGCGCCTGCGACCCCGCCGACACCGGCGAGTACGGCCCACTGCACGAGCCCCCGCCGCACCGCGTCACCTCGACCGTGCCCTGCTCCCGCCCCTTGGTCAGCAGCACGTGCTGCGCCGTACCCCAGGACGCCCACACACCCGCGATCAGGATCAACGCCGTGACCGTGCCCATCGCGGCGAACCGGCCGAACCGCAGCACGGCGCGCGAGGCCTGACGGGGGCGGGCAGCGGTGGCGGCTGAGGCAGGCATGGCCGGGATCATTGGCCATACCTGTGCGCTCGGTCAACTCGCCCGCGCACCATCGACGGACAAGTCCGGAGTCACCCGTCGGAAACAGCACCGTCAGGAGTTGTACGCGCTCTGCGCCCGCTCCAGCCCCTCGATCACCAGAGCCTCGACCGCGTCCGCCGCCCGGTCCACGAAGTAGTCCAGCTCCTTGCGCTCCGTGGACGAGAAGTCGCGCAGCACGAAGTCCGCCACCTGCATCCGCCCCGGCGGCCGCCCGATCCCGAACCGCACCCGGTGGTACTCCGGACCCAGCGCCTTCGTGATCGACTTCAGTCCGTTGTGCCCGTTGTCCCCGCCGCCCAGCTTCAGCCGCAGGACGCCGTAGTCGATGTCCAGCTCGTCGTGGACCGCCACGATGTTGCCGACCGGCACCTTGTAGAAGTCCCGCAACGCCGTCACCGGCCCGCCCGACACGTTCATGAACGACATCGGCTTCGCCAGGATCACCCGCCGGTTGGCCGGCCCCGGCGGCCCGATCCGCCCCTCGACCACCTGCGCCTGCGCCTTGCCGTGCCGCTTGAACCGTGCCCCGATCCGCTCCGCCAGCAGATCCGCCACCATGAAACCGACGTTGTGCCGGTTCGAGGCGTACTCAGGGCCCGGATTGCCGAGACCGGCCACCAGCCAGGGCGCACCCGCGTCCGTCGTCACGTCGGTGTCTCCTTCGTATCCTTCGTGTCCTGCATACCCGTCCACACATGCGCGTCGGCCGCTGCCCCGCACGGGAACAGCGGCCGACGAAAGAAGACCGTAGCGAGGATCAGGCCTCGGCGGCCTCGTCGCCCTCACCCTCGGCGGGGGCCTCCTCGGCCTGCGCGGCCAGCACCTGGAGGACGACCGTGTCCTCCTCGACGGCCAGCTTGGTGCCGGCCGGGAGCGGGATGTCCTTGGCCAGGATGGAGGCACCGGCCTCCAGGCCCTCGACGGAGACGGTGACCGACTCCGGGATGTGCGTGGCCTCGGCCTCGACCGGCAGCGCGTTCAGAACGTGCTCCAGCAGGTTGCCGCCCGGCGCCAGCTCGCCCTCGGTCTGCACGTAGATCTCGACGCTGACCGTCTCGCCGCGCTGCACGAGCTGCAGGTCGACGTGCTCCAGGAAGCCCTTGATCGGGTCACGCTGCACGGACTTCGGGATGGCCAGCTCGTTGCTCTTGCCGTCGATGTCCAGCGCGATCAGGACGTTCGGCGTACGCAGCGCCAGCAGCAGGTCGTGGCCCGGCAGCGTCAGGTGCAGCGGGTCGGAGCCGTGGCCGTACAGAACACCGGGAACCTTGTTGTCACGACGGATACGGCGGGCGGCACCCTTGCCGAACTCGCTGCGCGTCGTGGCGGAGATCTTCACCTCGGACATGGTCACTCCTCGTAGAGGTAGAAACGGACGTGGTCACCCGGCCACGAACGGCCTGCTACGAAGAGCGCGTCGATAACGGACCGCCGTACACGAACGCGTACGGCCTCCCTCGCCGAGCAACTTCAGCAGTCTACTCGGAGAGGAAGGCCGTACCCAAAACGATCAGGGGCGATGCCCTGCAGAACGGTTACTGCACGACGGTTACTGCACGACGCTCACTGCTCGTCGAACAGGCTCGTCACCGAACCGTCCTCGAACACCTCACGCACCGCACGCGCGATCGTCGGCGCGATCGAGAGCACCGTGATCTTGTCCAGCTCCAGCTCGTTCGGCGTCGGCAGCGTGTCGGTGAACACGAACTCGCTCACCTTCGAGTTCTTCAGCCGGTCCGCGGCCGGACCCGACAGCACACCGTGCGTCGCCGTCACGATGACGTCCTCCGCACCGTGCGCGAACAGCGCGTCCGCCGCGGCGCAGATCGTGCCACCGGTGTCGATCATGTCGTCGACCAGGACGCAGATCCGGCCCTTCACGTCACCGACGACCTCGTGCACCGTGACCTGGTTCGCCACGTCCTTGTCGCGGCGCTTGTGCACGATCGCCAGCGGCGCGCCCAGCCGGTCGCACCAGCGGTCGGCCACCCGCACCCGGCCGGCGTCCGGCGAGACCACCGTCAGCTTCGAGCGGTCCACCTTCGCGCCCACGTAGTCCGCCAGCAGCGGCAGCGCGAACAGGTGGTCCACCGGACCGTCGAAGAAGCCCTGGATCTGGTCCGTGTGCAGATCCACGGCCAGGATCCGGTCCGCACCCGCGGTCTTCATCAGGTCCGCGATCAGACGCGCCGAGATCGGTTCACGCCCCCGGTGCTTCTTGTCCTGCCGCGCGTAACCGTAGAACGGCACGATGACGGTGATGGAGCGGGCCGACGCGCGCTTCAGCGCGTCGATCATGATCAGCTGCTCCATGACCCACTTGTTGATCGGGGCCGTGTGGCTCTGGATCAGGAAACAGTCCGCACCACGCGCCGACTCCTGATAACGCACGTAGATCTCGCCGTTGGCGAAGTCGAAGGCCTTCGTCGGGACGACCCCGATACCCAGCTGGTGGGCGATCTCCTCGGCAAGCTCGGGGTGGGCGCGGCCGGAGAAGAACATCAGCTTCTTCTCGCCGGTCGTCTTGATCCCGGTCACAGCACTGTCTCCTCAGAGGTTTCGCAGCTGAGCGTCACGGGCGCTCTCCCGACTGGCCGCGGGGGGCGTCTCAGCTGGTGGGGTGCGGATGTGCACTTATCACGGTACGCCGTGTCAGGCGTGCCGGTTTCCGGTCAGCCTTCGCCGCCGGCCTCCCGGGACACCGCCTCGGCCGCCTTCGCCGCCGCGCTCCCCGGACGCTTACGAGCCACCCAACCCTCGATATTCCGCTGCTGGCCACGGGCCACGGCCAGCGAACCGGGCGGCACATCCTTCGTGATCACCGAGCCGGCGGCGGTGTAGGCACCGTCCCCGACCGTGACAGGAGCCACAAACATGTTGTCCGAACCCGTCTTGCAGTGCGAGCCGACGGTCGTGTGGTGCTTGCTCTCCCCGTCGTAGTTCACGAACACGCTCGCCGCACCGATGTTCGTGTACTCGCCGATCGTCGCGTCACCCACATAGGAGAGGTGCGGGACCTTGGTGCCCTCGCCGATCGAGGAGTTCTTCGTCTCGACGTACGTACCGATCTTGGCCTTCGACCCGAGCCGGGTGCCGGGCCGCAGGTACGCGTACGGACCCACCGTCGCCTCCGGACCGACCACGGCACCCAGGGAGACCGTGTTGTCCACGCGAGCGCCCGCACCGACACGGGTGTCCTCGAGGCGGGAGTTGGGCCCGACCTCGCAGCCCTCGGAGAGGTGCGTCGAGCCGTGCAGCTGCGTACCCGGGTGGACGACGACGTCCTGCTCGAAGGTCACCGTCACGTCGACCCACGTCGTCGCCGGGTCGACGACGGTCACGCCGGCCAGCATGGCCCGCGTCAGCAGCCGGTCGTTCAGGGCCCGGCGGGCCTCGGCGAGCTGCACGCGGTTGTTGATCCCGGCGATCTCCCGGTGGTCACCGGCCACGGACGCGCCGACCCGGTGACCGGCCTCGCGCAGGATGCCGAGGACGTCGGTGAGGTACTCCTCGCCCTGGCTGTTGTCCGTCCGCACCTTGCCGAGCGCGTCGGCGAGCAGCTGCCCGTCGAAGGCGAAGACACCCGAGTTGATCTCACGGATCGCCCGCTGCGACTCGGAGGCGTCCTTGTGCTCCACGATCGCGGTGACGGCACCGGAGGCCCCGTCCCGCACGATCCGGCCGTACCCCGTCGCGTCCGGCACCTCGGCCGTCAGCACGGTCACGGCGTTCCCGTCGGCGGTGTGGGTGGCGGCGAGGGCCCGGAGCGTCTCGCCGGTGAGCAGCGGAGTGTCGCCGCAGACCACGACCACGGTCCCGTCGACCGCGCCGCCCAGCGCCTCCAGGCCCATCCGCACCGCGTGCCCGGTGCCGTTCTGCTGCTCCTGCACGGCGGTGCGTACGTCGGGGGCGACCTCGGCGAGGTGCGCGGTGACCTTCTCGCGGGCGTGTCCCACGACGGCGACCAGGTTCTCGGGGTCCAGCTCACCGGCGGCGGCGAGCACGTGTCCGACGAGGGACCGGCCGCACAGCTCGTGCAGGACCTTGGGTGTGGCCGACTTCATACGGGTGCCCTCACCCGCTGCGAGAACGACGACGGCTGCCGGGCGAATGGCGCTCACGGGATGCCCTTCGGCTTTGAGGGGGTGGGGGTGGACATCCGCAGGATACCGGGGTGGTTTTTGGGGGGCATGAGTGCGGGCCCTGACATCGGCTTGCGCCAGTCAGGACCCGAACCAAGCAAATGCTCCCGGGGGAGGACTCGAACCCCCATGATCAGAACCAAAATCTGACGTCTTGCCCTTAGACGACCCGGGATTACCGCTATGTCCGATTTATTAGATCGGCTGCGGGAGCAGGACCTACTATGCCGTACCACCAGCCCTCGATGCGACGGTACAAGTCGGCTCCGCCGCGCACGTGGATGCGCAGGCAATCCCGGTAGTTCTCGTTGCTGTTCTTGTGGTTGGTACGGGGGTTGTGCCGCTCGCGTGTGCGCGCCCGCGGTGTCGACGTGCAGACGGTCGCGGATCTGGCGTCGGCTGAGCCCTTCGCGCCGCAGCGCCACCGCCCGCTCCCGCAGCCCCTCGAAGTCCGCGTACTTGTTCGCTGAATGTGCCATGGGCATACCGTCCGGCCGGAATCTTCGCCTCCGGAGGTGAACGGCGTGGGGTTCACCAGTTCGAGGGATATCGCGTCGTATCGCTTGTCGAAAGTCACCGGAAATGTGCCGCCCCCCGCCCGTAGGCTGGAGGGCATGACCACGACGGGGGAAGACCACGGACCGGCCCGGGGTGGGCCTTGGTGGTGGGACAGGCGGCGCGGTGCGGTGCTCGATGTGAGCCTCGGTGCCGTGTCCGCGTTGGAGTGCGCGGTGGAAGGGGTTCCGTTCGCGCGGGACGCCGGGATTCCGTTGGCGGCGGGGGTCGTCTTCGGGTTGCTGGCCGGTTCGGTGCTGGTGGTGCGGCGGAAGTGGCCGCTCGCCGTCGTGCTGGTGGGGATCGCCATCACGCCGGCCGAGATGGGCTTCCTGCTGGGCGTTGTCGGCCTGTACACGCTGGCGGCGTCGGAGTTGCCGCGGCGGATCATCGCGTCGCTGGCCGGGATGTCGTTCCTGGGCACGTTGATCGTGACGTTCGTGCGCCTGCGGCAGGACATGGCGCGGGACGGCATCGATTTCGGGGACTGGTTCCTTCCGTTCGCGTCGATCGGGACGTCCCTGGGGATGACCGCGCCGCCGCTGCTGCTGGGCATGTACGTGGGCGCGCGGCGGCGGTTGATGGAGAGCCTGCGGGAGCGGGCGGACAGCCTGGAGCGGGAGCTTCAGTTGCTCGCCGAGCGTGCGGAGGAGCGCGCGCAGTGGGCGCGTAACGAGGAGCGGACGCGGATCGCGCGGGAGATGCACGACGTGGTCGCGCACCGGGTGAGTCTGATGGTGGTGCACGCGGCGGCGCTTCAGGCCGTGGCGCGGAAGGATCCCGAGAAGGCGGTGAAGAACGCCGCGCTGGTGGGGGACATGGGGCGGCAGGCGCTGACGGAGCTGCGGGAGATGCTCGGGGTGCTGCGCAGCGGCGGGGACGGCGGGCGTGCCGAGCGGGCGTCGGTGCCGTTGGCCGCGGTGGGGGTGGCCGCGGCGGCGGCGGCCTCACGGGCCGTGGACGGCGGCGAGGGGTCCGCCGACGGGCCGACTCTGTCCGAGCTGGACGAGTTGATCGGGCAGTCGGAGGCGGCCGGGATGGTCGTGGACCTGTCCGTGGAGGGGAAGGGGCGGTCGTATGCGGCGGAGGTGGAGTCGACGGCGTTCCGGGTGGTGCAGGAGGCGTTGACGAACGTCCACAAGCACGCGGCGGGTGCCAAGACGTACGTGCGGCTGGCGCATCGGGTGTCGGAGATCGCGATGCAGGTGGAGAACGAGCCGCCGCCGGAGGCGTCGTCGGCGTCGTCGGCGCGGTTGCCGTCGGGCGGCAACGGGCTGGTCGGGATGAAGGAGCGGGTCGCCGCTCTGGGCGGCGTGTTCGTGTCGGGGCCGACCGACGCGGGGGGTTTCCGGGTGTCGGCGGTGATTCCGGCGTCGTAGCCGCGAGGCCGGCCGCGACGCCTGTCGGCCTGTGGCGATCCGGCCCGTGGTGGTCCGTCGGCCGGTGGTGGTCCGTCGGCCCGTAGTGGTCCGTCGGCCCGTGGTGGTCCGTCGGCCGGTGGTGGTCCGTCGGCCCGTAGTGGTCCGTCGGCCGGTGGTGGTCCGTCGGCCGGTGGTGGTCCGTCGGCCCGTAGTGGTCCGTCGGCCGGTGGTGGTCCGTCGGCCCGTGGTGGTCCGTCAGCCCGTGGTGAGGCGGGTCGGCTGGGTGCCGGCGACGAGGGTGGCGAGGGCCTGGTCGATGTCGGGGCCGAGGTACCAGTCGCCTGTGTGGTCGAGGGCGTAGACGCGGCCTTCGGTGTCGATGGCGATGAGGGCCTGGCTGTCGGTCTCGGTGCCGAGGGGGCAGGTCTGGGTGTCGAGGGCGCGGCCGAGGTCGCCGAGGGTGCGGGCCATGTGGAGGCCGTGCAGGGGGTCCAGGTGCAGGGTGGCGGGGGCGATCTGGCGGCCGGGCCCGGTGGGGGCGATGTGCAGGCCGCCGAATTCGGCCCAGGCCTCGACCGCGGCGGGGAAGACGGTGTGCCGGTGTCCGGCGGGTGAGGTGTGCTCGCGCAGGGCGTCGGCCCAGATCTCGGCCTGCTTGATGTCCCAGCGTCCTGGTTGCCAGCCGGCGTCGCGCAGGGCGGCGTCGACGGGGACGGGGAAGCGGGTGGTGGAGGTGCGGTCGGCTTGCATCTGCCCTTGGTTCGTCTAGGTCGTCTGGTGCGGCGCGGGTCGGTCGTCGGCGTCGGCGTCGGCGGGTCAGTCGTGGTGCGCGGTGGGGTCGACGATGCGGACGCCGAAGTGGGCGCTGAGGGCTGTGCAGGCGCGGCACGGTGCGGCGAAGCTGCCGTGCAGGGGGTCGCCGTCCTCGCGGATGCGGCGGGTGGTGAGTTTGGCGTGCTTGAGCGCCTTGCGGGCCTCGCCGTTGGTCATGGGCTTCCGTGCCGCGCGTTTGCTGCGGGCGGCGTCCGCGGTGGCCAGGTGCCGGGAGATGAGGATGGTCTCGGCGCAGCGGCCGGTGTAACGGTCGCGTTGGCCACTGGTGAGGGTGTCGAGGAAGTCCTGTACGAGGTGGTGCAGGGCGGGCGGCGTGTCGGCGCGGGTGGCGGTGCCCGTGAGGGTGGTGCCGCGCACGGAGAGTGCGGCGGCGACGGTGGGGAGTATGCCGTCGCGGCGGTGCTGGAGGGTGGGGGCGTGGAGGGCTTCGGCGGCGCTCCAGCCGATGCGGGGGTCGCCGCCCCGGGGATCGTCGGACCGCCCGGTGTGCGGTCCCGTCTGTGTCGCACTCATGATCGTCTTCCCCTCCTGAGCATCCCCCCGAAGGTCACAGAGTGCCAAATCCCGGGGCTGCTGCGGAAGCTGGGGCGTGGTGACACGCCCGGGTACGGGCGTTCCGTCACAGAGGGGTGACGGCAGGTCACGGAAGCGGAGGGGCGGGTGTCGGGTGCGGGGTCCGGTGCCGGTGACCGGTCTCGTCGTACCGCATAGGCTGTCGGCACCGCGATCGCGTGCGGTGACCGGACAGTGCAGACAGATCAGACAGACGCAGATCAGACAGACGCCGCAGGGGGCAACCGCCATGACGACAGGTCGGCTCGGGCTGGGGGCACCTCCCGGCCGCCAGGACGGGGGACACGCCGCGCCGCCGAACGCGGCCTATGCCGGGCAGGTCGTACATTTCCCGGATCCGGTGCGGGCGGCACGTCACCCGAGAGGGGTACGGGTGGACGAGGGCGGTTACCCCGTCTTCTCGCCGTACGCCCGCGCGGTGGCGGAGATCGCGGACCCGCCGGAGGGTTTCGGGGTCGACGAGCTGCGGCTGACGGACTACGTGTCGGCGAACGCCGCGCTGTCGGCGTCGGGGCACGAGCTGTGGGACACGGTGCCGGCGGTGGCGACGCCGCACGGCTGGACGTGGCACCACGTGGCCGGGTCGCGGCGGATGGAGCTGGTCCCGGTCGAGGTGAAGGCGCTGCTGCGCCACCACGGCGGGATCGCGACGGCGGCGGTGGATCAGGGGAAGCGCGGGACGCGGCCCCTCCAGGAGACGCGTCCGGCGCATTTCGGTCTGCCGAAGTCGGGTGTCGCCGTGTCGGAGCAGCAGGTGCAGGGCGTCGAGGAGGACCTCGGCTACCGGCTGCCGGGCCCTTACCGCTCGTTCCTGAAGGCGGCGGGTGGCTGCGCGCCGGTGGGCACGGCGCTCGACGCCGAGTTGGGCCTGCTGGTCGACCAGCCGTTCTTCACGGTGCGTGAGGAGGCGGCGGTCAACGACCTTGTCTATGTCAACAAGTGTCTGCGGGACCACCTGACCAAAGACTATCTGGGTGTCGCGTTCGTCCAGGGCGGTCTGCTCGCCGTGAAGGTGAAGGGCGAGCGGCTCGGTTCCGTGTGGTTCTGCGCCTATGACGATGTGCGGGACGTGGACCCCTCGGTGCCGCCGGCGGATCGGGTGGCGCGGCTGCTGCTGCCGTGCGGTGAGGACTTCGACGCGTTCCTGTCGCGGCTGGCGGGGTCCCCGCCGGAGCTGGAGACGGTGGCGAACCTGATGGTGGACGGCGGTTTCGCGCGTGCGGTGCCCGTGACGTCGGCGTCTGTAGGGGAGTGAGCTGACGATGGTGACGTTCGCGCAGGCGCAGGAGCGCGCGGAGGAGTGGGTCAACGGCGAGCTGCCGGCGTACCAGCACCGTGAGGTGCGGGTGCGGGAGTTCGACCTCGGGTTCGTGGTGTGGGCCGAGGACCGTGCGGACGGGCCGCGTTCGGACGGCGGCGCGCAGCGGCTGGTGATCGCCCGGGACAGCGGCGAGGCGACGTTGTGGCCCGCGCTGCCGGTGGGTGAGGTGATCCGCCGGTACGAGGAGGAGTACGGCCGTCCCGACGAGGCCGCGGAGCCGGCGCAGGCGCCCGCGGCGCGGGTGGACCTGAACCAGACGTCGTTCCTGCTGAGTCCACCGGAGTGGTTGCAGGAGGCGGCGGACAAGCTGGGTATCCCGGACCGTCGGCGGGGGGACCACGACACCGGCGGCGGGTCCAGCGGGACCGGTGCTGGTGTCGTGGCCGGTGCCGGTGCCGGTGCCGGTAGCGGGGATGGGGCTTCGGCCGGGGCTGGAGCCGGGGCGCTTCCCGAGACGCAGGCCGGGGTGCCGTCGGCCCCTGCCGCTCCCGCGGCCGCGCAGGGGAGTGGCGCGGCGTGGCCGGCCGCCGGGGCGAGTGGCGCCGGTGGCTCCGGGACGGGCGCGGGTGCGTCCGGGGTGCCGGGTGCGCCTGCCGGGGCGACGCCCTGGGCGGGGACGGACACCAACGCGGACGTCGGTGAGGACCGTTCCGTACCGCTGCCCGAGACCGTGTTCGCGCCGCCGCTGAGCGGTGCCGACGACGACACGCCGCCGCCCGCGGCGACGCCGGACGCCAAGACGGCGTTGATGTCGGGCGGCAGCGGGCTTCCGCCTACGGCGCTCTCGCCGGCGATCGACGACCCGAACGCGTCGGCCGCGTCCGCGGAAGCGGGCACACCGCCGCCCGCGCCGTCGGCCGCACCGCAGCCGCCCGCCGGTCCCGGTGGGCCCGCCACACCGGCCCGGCCGCTCGCGCCGAACGCCGGGGAGATCGCCGACGCCGCGACCAGCAAGGCGGCGCCGCCGCGCCGTGGCGGTGGTTCGACCACGCCGCCTCCGCCGGGAGCCCCGGGTGCGCCGGGCGCGCGACCGGGGAGTACGCCCCCGCCCCACACGCCGGGTACGCCGGGTGCGCCCGCGGGCGGTTACGTGCCGACGCAGATGGTGTCGTCGCTCGGCCCCGAGGGCCCGGGCGGCCCGGGTGGTCCGGGCGGCCCGGGTGGTCCGGGCGGCCCGGGTACGCCGCCTCCGCCGAACGCGCCGCAGCCTCCGGCCGGTCAGGGTGCCCCCGGCATGCCGGGTACGCCGCCTCCGCCGAGCGCCCCCGGTGGGACGCCCCCGGGCGGGATGCACCATGCCGCCACGATGCTGGCCGACCCGGGCCGGACGGGTAGCGGTGCGTCCCAGCCACCCGGTCCGCCCGGTCCTCCCGCGCCTCCCGCGCCTCCTGGCGTACCGGGCGCGTCCGGTGGTCCGCGTACGCCGCCGCCCCCTGCCGCCCCTGGCGCGCCCGGAGTTCCGGGCGGGCCCGGCCCGCAGGGTTCCTCGGCTGGCGCGGGTGGTGCCGTGCACCACGCGCAGACCGTGCTGGCCGCACCCCCGGTGAGTGGCCCCGGCGCGCCTCCACCGCCTCCGGGTGCTCCGGGCGTGCCCGGTGCGGCCGGTGGTCCCGGCGGACCTGGCGTCCCCGGTGGCCCGGGTGCCGCGCAGCCCATGCCGCCCGGCGCCCCCGGTGCGCCGGGTGCCGTGCCGCCGCCTGGCGGCCCCGTCCCCGGTCAGCCGCCGGCGTACGGCTATCCGCAGCAGCCCGCCGGTCTGCCGACCGTCGGTCCCGGTTACCAGGCCGTGCTGCGCTATCGCGCGCAGGACGGTTCCGAGCAGCAGCTGATCCGGCGTTCGGCGCCGGGTACGCCGCACCCGGAGTGGCAGATCTTCCACGAGTTGCGTGCCATGAACGTGCCGCCGGACCAGGTGCTGGAGCTGCACACGGAGCTGGAGTCGTGCGAGCTGCCGGGCGCGTACTGCGCGCGGATGATCCGGGAGCAGTGGCCGCAGGCGCGGATCACCTCCATCGCGCCGTACGGCACGGACCACGCGAGCCGGCAGCAGGGCATGCGGCAACTGCTGGAGCACCAGGGCGAGCTGCACCAGGTGGCCGACGGGCCGGCCCGTCCGGCGCCGGTACGCGCGCCGCTGCCGCACGTGCAGCCGGTGCCGCCGGTTCCGCCGGAGGTCATCGGGCAGGAGCTGGGCGGCGCGTTCGGGCCGGGTGTCTTCCGGTTCGAGCAGGCCGCGGTCTCCCGGCAGGGTGTGCCGCCGGTCGTGGCGCACACGCTGGTGGCGGCGGGTCTGCCGATGGACATGGGCCCGTTCTTCTGGGCCCAGGCCCAGCCCGGGCGTCCGGTGCCGACGCTGGCGGAGCTGGCGGCCGAGCGAGGGGTGCAGCCGGCCTCGGACGCGGGTTCGTACCTCGTCGTCGGCAGTGACTTCGGCCGGGCGATCTGTGTGCAGTACGGCACGGCGGCCATCGTGGCGGTGCCGGTGGAGGCGGGGCCGGGCGGTGCGCCCGTGCCGCCGCAGTTCGTGAACTCGGGGCTGCCGGAGTTCGCGCGCTGCCTGGCGCTGCTGGGCCGGATGTGGCGGCTCAGGTTCGGTCTGAACCAGGAGCAGGCGGGCCGCTGGACGGTGGACTTCCAGGCGCAGCTGGCCGCGCTGGACCCGGCGGCGCTCGGCTCGCCGGAGAGCTGGTGGTCGGTGCTGCTGGAGCAGATGTGGGACGGGTTGCTGTGAGGCGCCCACGCCGCTGACGTACCCCTGACGTACCCGACGGGCGGGGCCCGGTCGACCTGTGAGGCGACCGGGCCCCGCCCGTTTGCATGCGGTGTGTCGCATTATGAGGGCTTACGAACGGTCCATAAAGTCGGGTAAGTCCATTTAGTGCGGCAGGTTCACCACAGGGGTGATGAGCATGAGCAGCGCATCGGCACCTCCCCACGGCTTCGTGACCGTACGCGGGCGCGAGCGCGGCTACCGTCCCCAACAGGTGGAGGCGTGTGCCGAGGCACTCTCCCAGGAGCGCGACGCGGCCTGGGAACGGGCCGCCCGGCTCACCGTGCTCGCCCGGGAGATGGAGGAGGAGCTGGAGGACCTGCGGGATGTGGTCGCACAGCTCACCTCGCAGGACTACGAGGCGCTCGGTGAGAGCGCCCGCCGCCTGTTCCAGCTCGCCCAGGAGGAGGCCGAGGCCGTACGGCAGGGGGCGCGCGGTGCGGCGGAGGCCCTGATGGCGGACGCGCGGGCGCACGCGGCCGGCGTGCGTGAGGCGGCGCAGGCGCACGCCGACGCCGTACGCGCCGAGGCCGACGAACGGGCCCGGCATCGGCTGCTGGCGGCGCGCGCGGAGGCCGACGAGACGCGGATCGAGGCCCGGCGCGAGGTGAAGGCCGGACGCGGAGAGGCACTGTCCGCGCTGCGCGAGATGCGGAAGCGAACCACCGGATTGCTTGCCGAGCAGGCCAGGGAGCTCGCCGAACGGCGCGCCGCGGAGGAACGGGTGGAGGACGAGCGGGCACGCGCCCTGGACGCGCACCACGCGGAGCTGGTGGCCCGCGCCGAGCGGAAGGCGGGCGAGGCGGGGGAGGCTCTGGCCGAAGCCGAAAAGGCTGCCGTACGGATGCAGGAGGAGGCCCGGGACCGGGCGGCCGAGGTGGTCGCCGAGGCCCGGGCGCGCCAGGAGCGGATCGCTCGCGACACCGAGCGGTTGCTGCGCGAGCACGGGGAGCGGTGGGACGAACTCCAGGCCCACATGGCCTCCGTACGCAGCAATCTCAGTTCGCTGACGGGGCGGGCCGTGGAGTGACTTCGGGGGCGCCGGTCCGCGACCGCGACGCCGGTCGCCGTCAGCCGCCCCTGCGCACCGCCCCCGCCAGGATCGAGCCCTCCACGGCCTCGTAGTGGCGGCGTTGCTCCTCCGCCTTGCGCCGGCCGGAGAGCATCGTGCCCAGCCAGCCGCAGGCGAAGCCCAGGGGAATGGAGACCAGGCCCGTCGTGGTGAACGGGAACCAGTTGAAGTCGGCGTCGGGGAAGGCGGAGACGGGCGAGCCGGAGACCAGGTTGGTGCCCGGCATCAGCAGCAGCACGGCCAGCGAGCCGCCGATGAGGGTGCTGAGCAGCCCGGCGCGGGTGTAGCGGCGCCAGAAGAGGCCGTAGACCAGGGCGGGTGCGAGGGCCGACGCGCCCAGGCAGAAGGACAGCGTGACCAAGGGCTGGAGGCTGCGGTGCTGGACGAGGGTCGCGAGGAGGATCGCGGGGATGCCGACGGCCAGGGCGCAGACGCGGGCGAGGGTCATCTCGCGGCGCGGTGACATCTCCTGCACGCGGGTGGCGAACACGTCATGGGCGAGGGAGTTGGCGCAGGCGAGGATCATGCCGCCGACGGACGCGAGCAGGGTCAGGAAGACGGCCGTGGTGACGGTCGTGAACAGGAAGGTCTCCGCGGTGGACACCTGTGCGCCGAACGCGGCCTGGGAGCCGACCAGGAAGGCGGTGTTGCCCTGCGGGTCGATCCCCGCGATCACCGCCCGCCCCACCAGTGCGGTGGCACCGAAGCCGACGACCGTGATGACCAGGACGAACAGCGCCACGCTGGAGACCGCCCAGGACATCGAGCGGCGCACCTGGCGGGCGGAGGACGCGGTGTACATGCGCATGGTGACGTGGGGGAGGCAGGCGCCGCCGAGGACGACCGTCAGCTGCGAGGTGATCATGTCCGCCTCGGAGTGGGGCCCGCCCGCGAACTGGAGTCCCGAGTTCAGGAAGGCCGAACCCGCGCCGCTGCGGTCGGCGGCCGAGGCGAACAGCGCGCCCGGGTCCCAGTCGAAGCGGTGCAGGATCAGTACGGCGACCACGGCGCCCGAGCCGAGCAGCATCACGATCTTGAGGATCTGGATGAGGGCGGTGCCCTTCATGCCGCCGATCGCCGCGTAGCTGATCATCAGCACGCCCAGGCCGACGATGCAGCCGGTCTCCAGCGACTCGCCGGAGAAGCCGAGGACGAAGGCGAGCAGCTGTCCGGTGCCCGCGAGCTGCACCAGCATCAGCGGCAGCAGCGCGGCGATGGTCACCACGCAGGTGGCGACGCGGACACCGCGTCCGGGCATCCGGCGGGCGAGCGCGTCGCCCATGGTGAACCGGCCCGCGTTGCGCAGGGGTTCGGCCAGCAGGAACATCAGCAGCATCAGCGACAGGGCGGTGCTGAGCGCCAGCACGATGCCGTCGTAGCCGAAGAGGGCGATGACGCCGCACGTGCCGAGCACGGTCGCCGCCGATATGTAGTCGCCGGCGATCGCGAGGCCGTTGCGCATGGGGGACAGGGAGCTGTACCCGGTGTAGAACTCGTCGAGGTCGTCCCGGTCGGGGCCGGTCATCACGCACAGCAGCAGCGTGACGGTGGCGACGGCGGTGAAGCCGACCAGGGACATGGTCTGGGCGTCGCCGCTGAACCCGGTCGTCGCGAACTCGGTCATCGGGGACTCGGTCGTCGCGAACTCGGTCGTCGGGGACCCGGTCGTCGCGAACTCGGTCGTCGGGAACTCCGTCACCGTCCCGCCCCCCGCCGGGCGTCCAGTTCGGCCTCCTTGCGGATGCGGTCCGCGAGCGGGTCGACGCGGCGGCGCGCGGTGTGCTCGTACAGCGCGATCGCCAGCCAGGTGACGGGGAGCTGGAGCAGGGCGAGCGCCAGTCCGGTGGGCAGGCCGTCGGCGAGGGTGCCGGTCATGAACCCGGGGGCGTACGCGGACAGGATCAGGAACAGGGTGAAGTAGCCGAGCGCGGTGAGCGTGGCGGTGCGCCGCTGCCAGCGGTACGCGCTGCGCAGGACCCGCAGGTCGCTGTGGTGCCCGAGCGCGTCCCGGCGCGGTGCGCGGTGGGTGGCGGGCCCGGGGGCGGCCGGGTCCGCGTGGGGGCGGGGAGGATGTGCCGGGGGCAGGTCGGCGTAGTGGGGAGGCCGCGCGGGTTGCCAGGGGTGGGCGTCGTAGGGGGACGGCGCGGGGTGGTGCGGCGGGCGCGGGTACGGGGGTGGGGGCCGGTGAGGGTACGACGGGGGCGGGTCGTAGGACATCCCGGTGCTCCTTGCGCGGCTCGGGTCCGGTGTGGCGGACCGCAGGGAGGTGGGGGCGGCGAGCCACGCACGCTACTCGCCGGTTCGGCCATGCGCGGCGTTTTGGCCAAACTGATCGGTCGGTATGCAGGTGCGGCTCCGAGGGCGGGTGTTACCCGCGTTAACCAGGCGCTTCGGGGGCGCGCCCGTCCGCGTGTTCAGTCCGGGAGGACCGGAAACCGGCGCGGCGCCACCACCAGCAGCACCAGGAACGCCAGCGCCGCCGCACTCGCCGCCCCCAGGTAGACGGCGTGCACGGCGTCGGCGATCGCCCGCCGCACGGACTCGTCCGCGGTGCCCGAACCCAGTGCCCCGGTCACGGAGTCGAGGCCGCCGGCACCGAGGTCGCCCGCCCCGCCGAGACGCGCGGCCAGCACCCCGTTGGCGATCGCGCCGAAGACCGCCGCGCCGATCGTCTGCCCGGTCTGGCGGCAGAAGAGGACGGACGCGGTCGCCGTGCCCCGCTCCGACCAGCCGACCGTGGACTGGACGCCGACGATGAGCGGCAACTGGAACAGGCCCAGCGCGGCGCCGAGCAGCAGCATCAGCAGCGTCGGCTGCCAGGCCTCGCCGGGATAGGGCAGGAGCGGGAAGGCGAACAGGATCAGGGACGCGGCGCCGATGCCGAGCATGGCCGTGTTCCGGAAACCGATCCTGCGGTACACGTGCTGGCTCAGGGCCGCGGACACCGGCCAGCTCAGCGTCCACACGGACAGCACGAAACCGGCGGCCACCGGTGCCAGGCCCAGCACCGACTGGGCGTAGGTGGGCAGGAAGACGGTCGGCGCCACCATCAGCAGCCCCAGTGCGCCGAGCGCGAGGTTCACCGCCGCGATCGTGCGGCGACGCCACACCCAGCCGGGGATGATCGGCTCCACCGCCCGGCGTTCGATCGCTACCACGGCCGCCACCAGGGCGAGGCCCGTCCCGAACAGAGCGAGCGAGGGCGCCGACAGCCACGGCCACGCCACCCCGCCCTGTACCAGTGCGGTGAGCAGGGCGCCGCCGCAGGCGAACACGGCCAGCGCGCCGACCCAGTCGACACGCGCGCGCGTGCCGGACGCCTCCCGGGCGGGCTCGTGCAGATGACGGACGATCAGCCACAGGGCGAGAGCGCCGATCGGGAGGTTGACGAGGAAGATCCAGCGCCAGTCGGCGTACGTGGCCAGCACCCCGCCCAGGCCGGGGCCCGCGACCGCGGACACCGCCCACACCGTGGACAGCCTGGCCTGGATCCTGGGCCGGTCCTTGAGCGGGTACAGGTCGGCGGCGAGCGTCTGCACGGTGCCCTGGAGTGCGCCGCCGCCCAGGCCCTGCAGGACCCGGAAGGCGATCAGTGCGCCCATGTTCCAGGCGAGCGCGCACAGCAGGGAGCCGAGAAGGAACAGCGCCGTCCCGGCCACCAGCACCGGTTTGCGGCCGAAGGAGTCGGAGAGTTTGCCGTACACGGGGAGGGTGACGGTGACGGCCAGCAGGTAGCCGGAGAAGAGCCAGGAGAAGAGGGAGAAGCCACCGAGGTCGCCGACGATCTGCGGGACGGCGGTGGAGACGATCGTGGCGTCGAGGGCCGACAGCGCCATCGCGAGCATCAGGGCCGCCACGACGGCGCCGCGCCGGTCCGGGCCCGCGCCCGCTCCGGCCTCGGATACCGCGGGCCGGGTGCTGTCCACGCCGTCCACCCGGGTGCCTCCGTCCTTGCGTTCCCCTTGCATCCATCTGCCGGGGTCAGCTTCGCACTTGACCCTGACGTCGCGGGAGGGTGGAGGCTCGACGTGTTCCGGGGGCCCTGGGGTGGAGGACAACCCCGAGATCCGCTCCACCGAAGGGTGGACAGCCCTTAGGGGTACCTCCGTACTACGGCCTGGGGAGGGTTCGTACCGACGGAGGACGAGGCGGGCCCGGTGGGGTCCTTAATCTGGCCTTACGCCGCTGGGGGGCGGCGAACCGGACCCGCGGGGGTGGGGTTTTCCCCAGGAAAAGAGTGCGCTGAACACCAGCGCGGTCGACCCCCGGTTCCGGCCAGACTCTTCGACGTAGCAGGACGGCACCGAGTACATCCGTTCACGGGTACCGCTCGGTGCCCGCCGGCGGCACCGGTGGCTCATCTGATGACCGACATAGGAGACTTGACATGACATCGGCCGTAAGTATTCCCACGCACGGGAGCACTGGAGGGCGTACGGCCGTTGCCGCGCGAGCGCGGCAGGTCGTGAAGGCGTACGGATCGGGCGAGACCAGGGTGGTCGCCCTCGACCACGTGGACGTGGACATCGCCCGCGGCCAGTTCACCGCGATCATGGGGCCGTCGGGGTCCGGCAAGTCCACGCTGATGCACTGCCTGGCCGGCCTGGACACCGTCTCAGGCGGGCAGATATACCTCGACGACACCGAGATCACCGGCCTGAAGGACAAGAAGCTCACCCAGCTGCGCCGGGACCGGATCGGCTTCATCTTCCAGGCGTTCAACCTCCTCCCGACGCTGAACGCGCTCGAGAACATCACGCTGCCCATGGACATCGCCGGGCGCAAGTACGACCGCGCGTGGCTGGACCGGGTCGTGGAGACCGTGGGACTCGCCGGGCGGCTGAAGCACCGGCCGACCCAGCTCTCCGGCGGCCAGCAGCAGCGGGTCGCGGTGGCGCGGGCGCTGGCCGCGCGGCCCGAGATCATCTTCGGTGACGAGCCGACCGGAAACCTCGACTCGCGCGCCGGCGCGGAGGTACTGGGCTTCCTGCGCCGGTCGGTCACCGAACTGGGCCAGACCATCGTGATGGTCACCCACGACCCGGTGGCCGCCAGTTACGCCGACCGGGTGCTGTACCTCGCCGACGGCCGGATCGTCGACGAGATGTACAAGCCGACCGCGGAGACCGTCCTCGACCGCATGAAGGACTTCGACGCCCGGGGGCGCACGTCATGACCGTCGTCAAGACCTCGATGCGCAACTTCCTCGCGCACAAGGGCCGGATGGCGCTCTCGGCGGTGGCGGTGCTGCTGTCGGTGGCGTTCGTGTGCGGCACCCTGGTGTTCACGGACACCATGAACACCACCTTCGACAAGCTCTTCGCGGTCACCTCCTCGGACGTGACGGTCATGCCGAAGGAGGCCAAGAGCGACGACGCCCCGCAGAACGGCGTGCCCGAGTCGCTGCCGGCGTCCGCGCTGGAGCGGGTCCGGACGGCCGAGGGCGTCAAGTCCGCCGAGGGCGTGGTCAGTTCGATGAACGTGACCGTCGTCGACCGTGACAACGACAACGTGGGCGCCACCAACGGCGCCCCGACGATCGCCGGCAACTGGACGAAGAACGACCTCCGGTCGATGGAGATCACCTCCGGGCACGCCCCGCGCGGGCCCACCGAGCTGATGGTCGACGCCGACACCGCCGACAAGCACGACCTGAAGCTCGGAGACGAGCTGCGCACCATCTCGCAGACCGGCGACTTCAAGGCCGAGATCGTCGGCATCGCCTCCTTCACGGTGACCAACCCCGGTGCCGCCGTCGTCTACTTCGACACGCCCACCGCCCAGCGCGAACTGCTCGGCGCAACCGGCAAGTTCACGCAGCTCAACGTCGCCGCCGCGGACGGTGTCTCGGACGCGCGGCTCAAGCAGAGCGTCACCCAGGTCATGGACGGCACCTACAAGGTGCAGACGGCGAAGGAGAACTCCGACGAGAACCGCAAGGAACTCGGCGAGTTCATGAACGTCATCAAGTACGCCATGCTCGGCTTCGCCGGGATCGCGTTCCTGGTCGGCATCTTCCTGATCATCAACACCTTCTCCATGCTGGTCGCCCAGCGCACCCGCGAGATCGGCCTCATGCGGGCCATCGGCTCCTCCCGCCGGCAGGTCAACCGCTCGGTGCTGGTCGAGGCCCTCCTCCTCGGCATCGTCGGCTCGGTCCTCGGCGTCGCGGCCGGTGTCGGAATCGCCGTCGGCCTGATGAAGCTGATGTCGGCGGCGGGGATGAACCTCTCCACCGACGACCTGACCGTCAAGACGGCGACCCCCGTGGTCGGCCTGGTCCTCGGCATCGTGGTCACCGTCCTGGCCGCCTACCTGCCGGCCCGCCGCGCGGGCAAGATCTCCCCGATGGCCGCCCTGCGCGACGCCGGGACACCGGCCGACGGCAAGGCCGGCTGGATACGCGGCCTGATCGGCCTGGTCCTCACCGGCGCCGGTGCCGCCGCCCTGTTCACGGCGGCCGCCGCCGACAAGGCGAGCGAGGGCTCGTTGATGCTCGGCGCGGGCATCGTGCTGTCCCTCATCGGCTTCGTCGTCATCGGCCCGCTGCTCGCCGGCTTCGTGGTCCGGGTGATCAGTGTGGTCCTGCTGCGGGCCTTCGGCCCGGTCGGCCACCTGGCCGAGCGCAACGCCCTGCGCAACCCGCGCCGCACCGGCGCCACGGGCGCCGCCCTGATGATCGGCCTCGCGCTGGTCGCCTGCCTCTCGGTGGTCGGCTCCTCCATGGTGGCCTCGGCCACCAGCGAGCTGGACAAGACCGTCGGCGCCGACTTCATCGTCCAGGGCAACCAGCGGATCGTGCCGCAGGCCGAGAAGGCGATGCAGGACACGCCCCACCTGGAGCACGTCACCCGCTACAAGATGCTCGACGCCACGCTGACCTCGCCCGACGGCAAGACGGACGACGACGGTGTCACGGCCGCCGACCCGACCTACGCCCAGGACGTGAACCGCGCGACGACCGAGGGCAAGCTCTCCGCCGCCTACGGCACCGACGCCATGTCGGTCGGCGCGGACTACGCGAAGAAGCACGGCGTGCACGTCGGCGACACGATCTCCGTCGCCTTCAAGGGCGGCGAGACCGCCGAGCTCAAGGTCGCCGCGATCACGGACGACGACGTGGCCATCGATCAGGGCGCGCGGTACATCAGCATCGAGACGATGCGGAAGTACCTGCCGGCCGACAGCGTCCCGCCGAACACGATCATGTTCGCCAAGGCCGAGGACGGCCAGTCGGAGCAGGCGTACGCGGCGCTGAAGAAGTCGCTGGACGCCTACCCGCAGTACCAGGTGGCCGACCAGACCGACTACAAGCAGGAGCTGAAGGACCAGGTCGGCCAGCTGCTGAACATGGTCTACGGCCTGCTCGCCCTGGCGATCATCGTCGCGATCCTCGGAGTGGTGAACACGCTGGCGCTTTCGGTGGTCGAGCGGACCCGCGAGATCGGACTGATGCGGGCGATCGGTCTCTCCCGCCGCCAGCTGCGCCGCATGATCCGCATGGAGTCCGTCGTCATCGCCCTCTTCGGTGCCCTGCTCGGCCTGGGGCTGGGCATGGGCTGGGGCGCCACGGCGCAGAAGCTGCTCGCCCTGGAGGGCCTGAACGTCCTCGACATCCCCTGGCCGACGATCATCGGCGTCTTCATCGGCTCGGCCTTCGTGGGTCTGTTCGCCGCCCTGGTCCCGGCGTTCCGGGCGGGCCGCATGAACGTCCTGAACGCCATCGCGACGGAGTAGCGACCGACCCGACAGCCACCGCATACGGGGGTTGCGGGGGAAAGGCCCGGCGCCGGAAGCCCTTCGGGACTTCCGGCGCCGGGCCCTTTTTCGATCCGCGCCGGGGGCTTCGCGTCGGCCCTTTTGGTTCGTGCCGGGTCCCTTTCGCTCGTGCCGGTGGCTCCGCACCGGCCTCTTCGATCCATGCCGGGCCCTCTTCGCCCGTGCCAGGGGCTCCGCGTCTGCGCTTTCCGCCCGTCCGGGCGCTCCGCGCCGGGTCCTTACCGGCCGTCCGGCGGCCGACGCCCTGAGGGGTCCCCTTTCGGCCGACCGACTCGGGTGGTGGGGTGGGCGCAGGCCGGGGGTCCAGGGGCGGAGCCCCCTGGTACGGCCACGATGACGCCGGCCACCACGCACCCGGCGTCATCCACAGCCCCCGGCGCAGGCGAGCGCGGCGTCGTACGCTGGACACCCCCGGCCGTCACACCGCCGGGTTACTCGTGTTGTCCACCCCAGCATGTTGTCCCTCCCAGCACCCGGACCCCCCGCACCCCCACCCCGCACCCTCACCCCTCACCCCGCACCCCAGGACGGAAGCGCCCCCTCCATGAGCCTGCACGGTCTGCTCGACGCCGTAGTCAAGGACACCGCCCTCGCGGAAGCGATCTCGGCGGCCGCAGACGGCAACCGCATGCACGTCGACCTGGTCGGCCCGCCCGCGGCCCGCGCCTTCTCGGTCGCCGCGCTGGCCCGCGAGACGGGCCGCCCCGTGCTGGCGGTGACCGCGACGGGACGCGAGGCGGAGGACCTGGCCGCCGCCCTGCGCTCCCTGCTGCCCCCGGAGGGCGTCGTGGAGTACCCCTCCTGGGAGACCCTCCCGCACGAGCGCCTCAGCCCCCGCAGCGACACCGTCGGCCGCCGCCTGGCCGTCCTGCGCCGCCTGGCCCACCCCCGCCCCGACGACCCCGAGACCGGCCCGGTCTCCGTCGTCGTCGCCCCCGTACGCTCCGTGCTCCAGCCGCAGGTCAAGGGCCTCGGCGACCTGGAGCCGGTCGCCCTGCGCTCCGGCCAGAGCACCGACCTGAACGCAATCGTCAAGGCCCTGGCAGCCGCCGCGTACGCGCGCGTGGAGCTGGTGGAGAAGCGCGGCGAGTTCGCCGTGCGCGGCGGCATCCTGGACGTCTTCCCGCCGACCGAGGAGCACCCCCTCCGCGTCGAGTTCTGGGGCGACGACGTCGAGGAGATCCGCTACTTCAAGGTCGCCGACCAGCGCTCCCTGGAGGTCGCCGAACACGGCCTGTGGGCCCCGCCCTGCCGCGAGCTGCTGCTCACGGACGACGTACGGGAGCGCGCCCGGGTCCTCGCCGAGGACCACCCCGAGCTGGGCGAACTGCTCGGCAAGATCGCCGAGGGTATCGCCGTCGAGGGCATGGAGTCCCTGGCCCCCGTCCTCGTGGACGACATGGAACTGCTGCTGGACGTGCTGCCCAAGGGCTCCATGGCGCTCGTGTGCGACCCGGAGCGGGTGCGGACGCGCGCTGCCGACCTCGTGGCCACGAGCCAGGAGTTCCTCCAGGCGTCCTGGGCCGCCACCGCGGGCGGCGGCGAGGCGCCGATCGACGTGGACGCGGCCTCCCTGTGGTCCATCGCCGACGTCCGGGAGCGCGCCCGCGAGCTGGACATGATGTGGTGGTCGGTCTCGCCCTTCGCCGCCGACGACGCGCTCGACGACGCCGACACCCTCAAGCTCGGCATGCACGCCCCCGAGACCTACCGCGGCGACACCGCCAAGGCGCTGGCCGACACCAAGGGCTGGCTCGCCGACGGCTGGCGCGCGGTCTACGTCACCGAGGGCCACGGCCCGGCCGCCCGCACCGTGGAGGTACTCGGTGGCGAGGGCATCGCGGCCCGTCTCGACAACGACCTCGGCACCCTCAGCCCCTCCGTCGTGCACGTCTCCTGCGGCTCGATCGACTACGGCTTCGTCGACCAGGCGCTCAAGCTCGCCGTGCTCACCGAGACGGACCTGACGGGGCAGAAGGCCGCCGGCCGCGAGGGCGCCCGGATGCCGGCCCGGCGCCGCAAGACCATCGACCCGCTCACCCTGGAGGCGGGCGACTACATCGTCCACGAGCAGCACGGCGTGGGCCGCTACATCGAGATGGTCCAGCGCACCGTGCAGGGCGCCACCCGCGAGTACCTGGTCGTGGAGTACGCCCCCGCCAAGCGCGGCCAGCCCGGCGACCGGCTCTACATCCCCACCGACCAGCTGGAGCAGATCACCAAGTACGTCGGCGGCGAGGCCCCCACCCTGCACCGCCTGGGCGGCGCCGACTGGACCAAGACCAAGGCCCGGGCGAAGAAGGCGGTCAAGGAGATCGCCGCCGACCTGATCAAGCTCTACAGCGCGCGGATGGCGGCGCCCGGGCACGCGTTCGGCGCGGACACCCCCTGGCAGCGCGAGCTGGAGGACGCCTTCCCCTACGCGGAGACCCCGGACCAGCTCACCACCATCGCCGAGGTCAAGGAGGACATGGAGAAGACCGTCCCCATGGACCGCCTGATCTGCGGCGACGTCGGCTACGGCAAGACCGAGATCGCGGTCCGCGCCGCCTTCAAGGCCGTCCAGGACGGCAAGCAGGTGGCCGTACTCGTGCCGACGACCCTGCTGGTGCAGCAGCACTTCGGGACGTTCAGCGAGCGGTACGCCCAGTTCCCGGTGAACGTGCGGGCGCTGTCCCGCTTCCAGACCGACACCGAGTCGAAGGCGACCCTGGAGGGTCTGCGCGAGGGCTCGGTGGACATCGTCATCGGCACCCACCGCCTCTTCTCCTCCGAGACCAAGTTCAAGGACCTCGGCCTGGTCATCGTCGACGAGGAGCAGCGTTTCGGCGTCGAGCACAAGGAGCAGCTGAAGAAGCTCAGGGCCAACGTCGACGTCCTGACCATGTCCGCCACACCCATCCCGCGCACCCTGGAGATGGCGGTCACCGGCATCCGCGAGATGTCGACGATCACCACCCCGCCCGAGGAACGCCACCCGGTGCTGACCTTCGTCGGCCCCTACGAGCAGAAGCAGATCGGCGCCGCGATCCGCCGTGAGCTGCTGCGCGAGGGCCAGGTCTTCTACATCCACAACCGCGTCGAGTCCATCGACCGCGCGGCGGCCCGGCTGCGCGAGATCGTCCCCGAGGCGCGCATCGCCACCGCCCACGGCCAGATGTCGGAACAGGCCCTGGAGCAGGTCGTCGTCGACTTCTGGGAGAAGAAGTTCGACGTGCTGGTCTCCACGACCATCGTCGAGTCCGGCATCGACATCTCCAACGCCAACACCCTCATCGTCGAGCGCGGCGACAACTTCGGCCTCAGCCAGCTCCACCAGCTGCGCGGCCGGGTCGGCCGAGGCCGGGAGCGCGGCTACGCGTACTTCCTCTACCCGCCGGAGAAGCCGCTGACCGAGACCGCGCACGAGCGGCTCGCCACCATCGCCCAGCACACCGAGATGGGCGCGGGCATGTACGTGGCGATGAAGGACCTGGAGATCCGCGGCGCGGGCAACCTGCTCGGCGGCGAGCAGTCCGGCCACATCGCGGGCGTCGGCTTCGACCTGTACGTGCGGATGGTCGGCGAGGCCGTCGCCGACTACCGGGCCTCCCTGGAGGGCGGTGTGGAGGAGGAGCCGCCGCTGGAGGTCAAGATCGAGCTGCCCGTCGACGCGCACGTCCCGCACGACTACGCCCCCGGCGAGCGGCTGCGGCTCCAGGCGTACCGGTCCATCGCCTCCGCCAACAGCGAGGAGGACATCAAGGCCGTACGCGAGGAACTCGTCGACCGCTACGGCAAGTTGCCGGAACCGGTGGAGAACCTGCTACTGGTCGCGGGGCTGCGCATGCTCGCGCGGGCGTGCGCCGTCGGCGAGATCGTGCTCCAGGGCAACAACATCCGCTTCGCGCCCGTGGAGTTGCGCGAGTCCCAGGAGCTGAGGCTCAAGCGGCTCTACCCCGGAAGCCTCATCAAGGCGGGCGCCCACCAGGTCCTCGTACCCCGTCCGAAGACCGCGAAGGTGGGCGGCAAGCCGCTGGTCGGGCGCGAGTTGCTCGGCTGGGTGGGGGAGTTCCTGACCTCGATCCCGGGTGCGTAGCCACCGGCTCGCCCGCTGAAGAAGCCGTCCGAGAAGCCGTCCGAGGAGCGGAGCCGTCCGAGAGCCGTCCGAGAAGCCGCCCACGGGGACAGGCCCGTGGGCGGCTTCGAGGTGTTCGAGGTGCGGGAGTGCGCGTTACTGCTGGTCGGGGCCGCCCCGCTCGCGCCCGAAGCCGAGTTTGCCCTCGACCTGCTGCTGCGCGGCGTCGACCTGCTTCTCGTGCTTGCCACCGGTCCTCTTGTTGACCTGTTGCTCGGCGGCGTCGGACACCTTCCTTGACCTGTCCTTGTCCTTGCCGGCCATGCTCTTCATCTTGTCGAGGATGCCCATGCAGAGCTCCTTCCGAGACGTGACTCACTGTCGACCGTACGACAGATATGCCCCACATGCCCAATAAGGACCACTATGGTCTGGACCTCTTCGTCGCTACGGTGATACCGGCGAACGGCAAGGGGAGGGGCGCGCATGAGGCGGCACAGCAGGATCCGTACCGGACGGGCCGCGGTCGCGGTCCTCGCTCTGACCCTGGTCACCGGATGCGAGGGCACCGAGGGCGACGGCACCTCGTCCTCGGGCGGCGGCGCCGAGGCACCGGCCGCGGGACAGGCCGTCAGTCCGCTGCGCAACCCGGACGGGACCGGCCCCGGCCTCGCCCCGGTCACGGGCGACACGGACGAGGCGACGGCCCGGGGGCTCATCGAGGGCCTGAAGACCAAGGGGCGCGGGCCCAGGACGGGGTACGACCGCGACGAGTTCGGCTACGCCTGGATGGACTCGGCCGACGGCGTGCCGCTCGCCCGGAACGGCTGCGACACGCGCAACGACCTCCTGCGGCGCGACGGCCAGGACCTGCGCTTCCGCTCCGGCTCCGACTGCGTGGTCGTCGCCATGACGCTGGACGATCCGTACACCGGCACGACCATCGAGTGGCGCAAGCAGGAGGCGAGCGAGGTCCAGATCGACCACGTCGTCCCGCTGTCGTACAGCTGGCAGATGGGCTCCTCGCGGTGGCCGGAGAACAAGCGCGAACAACTCGCGAACGACCCGCTCAACCTGCTCCCCGTCCAGGGCCGCGCCAACTCCGCCAAGGGCGATTCGGGGCCGGCCTCCTGGCTTCCGCCCGCCAAGCCGGTCCGGTGCGCGTACGCCGTCCGCTTCGCGCAGGTCGCCGCCAAGTACGAACTGGCGGTGACCGCACCGGACCGGCAGACGATGTTGCGGCAGTGCGGCGGCTGAAGCCGGCACCGGGGCGCCGGGTGAGGGCGGCGGTCAGAAGGGGGAGGTACGACGGGCTCACGGACGGCACGGTGTCACCCGGTCGATGACCTGCTGGTGATCGGTACGGCAACGGTTCGGTACAACCGGGGACCACTGTCGGCCCCGGCCTATACGCTCGGACTTTCACGCCGAACGGCCCGTTCGCCCGTTCGGCACGTCGGCATCATCGTCCAGGAGCAGTCATGTACGGCAACAGCGCTGCCGGGCCGCCGCCCTCCCGCGGGGCGGCCACCGTCATCATCCTGCGCGTGCTGTTCGCCGCCGCGGGGTTCCTGACGTGCGGTCTGCTCGCCTGCGTCCCGCTGTTCCGGATCGCCGTGCTGCGCGGCCGCGGGCTCGACTGGACCGTGGCCTGGCTGAGCCTGCCGGCGTCCATCGGCTGCCTCGCCGTGGTCGGTTCGCTGCCGGAGAGCGACCGCCGGACGGACGTCGCCATGGCCGCCCTGCTGCTGATCGGAGCGGCGGCCAGCGCGTACTTCCTGGTGTTCGACATACGCCTGCACGCCGTACCGCGGCCGTTCACCGGCTTCCCCCCGCCGCCGGGGGCCCCGGTCGCCCACTACGGCCCGACGCACCCCGCGGGACCGTACGCGCCCACGCTCGTACCGCAGTCCCCGCACACCTCGGCCCCGCACCCCGCCCACCCCGGCTTCCAGACGCCCCGGCCCCCGACGCCCCGAGCGCCGGTCTCCCAGGCACCGGTGGCCCAGACGCCCGTGCCCCAGACGCCCGTGCCCCAGGGCCCCGCCCCCACCCCGCCGCCCCAGCACCACGCCCCCGCCCGCATCGACCAGGTCCGCGCCGAACTCGACGAGCTCAGCGACTACCTGCGCAAGCACGACGGCAACGGCGGCCACGAGGGCGGACGGTGACCGTGGCGACCGGACGTGTCGTCGCCGACCGGTACGAGCTGTCCACCCTCATCGGCCAGGGCGGCATGGGCCAGGTCTGGACGGCGTACGACCGGCGGCTCGACCGGCGCGTGGCGGTGAAGCTGCTGCGCCCCGACAAGGTGGCCGGCCAGGAGGCCGACGAACTGCGCCGCCGGTTCGTGCGCGAGTGCCGGGTGACCGCGCAGGTCGACCACCCCGGCCTCGTCACCGTGCACGACGCGGGCAGCGAGGGCGAGGAACTCTTCCTCGTCATGCAGTACGTCGACGGCGCCGACCTCTCCGACCACCTCGCCGAGCACAACCCTTACCCCTGGCAGTGGGCGGTCGCGGTGGCGGCCCAGCTGTGTGCCGTACTGAGCGCCGTGCACGCCGTGCCGATCGTCCACCGCGACCTCAAGCCGCGCAACGTGATGGTCAAGCAGGACGGCACCGTCACCGTCCTCGACCTCGGCGTCGCCTCCGTCATGGACGCCGACACCACCCGCCTCACCCACACCGGCACCCCCATAGGCTCGCCTGCCTACATGGCGCCCGAGCAGGCGATGGGCGGCGCGGTCGGCCCGTACACCGACCTGTACGCACTCGGCGTACTCCTGCACGAACTGCTCAGCGGAGACGTCCCGTTCGCCGGCTCCACCGCCCTCGGCGTGCTCCACCGGCACCTGTACGAACCGCCGCTGCCCGTGCGCCGCATCCGCCCCGAGGTCCCCGAGGCGCTCGAAGCCCTGGTCCTGCGCCTGCTCGCCAAGGACCCCCAGCACCGCCCCGCCTCCGCCCAGGAGGTCTACGAACACCTGGCCCTGCTGCTGCCCGCGCGCGGCATGCCCACCGGCGGGCCCCTCGACCCCACCCGCCCCTTCGTCCGCCCGCACGCCCCCTGGCCCGACCGCGCCCGCACCCCCGCGCCCCAGCCCGCCCCCGTACCGCCCGTCGCCGAGGCCGAGAGGCCGGACGTCGCCCGCGCCGTCGACGACGTCAAGCGCCTCCTCGGCGAGGGCCGCATCACCCAGGCCGTCGACATCCTCGGCGCCATCCTGCCCGCCGCCGCCGAACAGCACGGCGAACGCTCCCCGGTCGTCCGCACCCTGCGCAAGCAGTACGCCGCCACCCTCATGGACGACGGCCAGTACCGGCGCGCCCTGCCCGAGCTGCGTCGCCTCGCCGACGAACGCGCCGCCGAGGCGGGCCAGGCCGACCCGCAGTCCCTGCGCCACCGCTACGACGCCGCCCAGTGCCTGGAACAGCTCGGCGAACCGGCCGCCGCCCTCGCCGAGTACCGCACGCTGCTGCCCTACTACGAGAACCAGTACGTCGCCGGCGACCCCGACCTCGCCCACGACGTCCGCCGCCGCATCGGCCACCTGCTCCTCGCCCTCGGCGACCGCGCCGCCGCCCACGAGACGCTGGCCCGGCTGCTGCACGACGTGGAGCGCGTCCACGGCCCCGGCCACCCGCTGGCGGCCGAGATCCGGCGCACCCTCCAGTGGCTCGGCCAGGTACGCGGCTGACGGCCACCACCCCGGCCGGGGCGCGGCGGTGCCCGAAGTCCTGGTGAATCGTTGGTCGAATGGGTTGGCCAGAGCCGGGCCACTGCCTACCATCGATCATCGCAAGACTTTGTGCACCGTCGCACAATCTCCTCGGGAGGTCTCCTTGCACCGCCGCCGTCGCACCGCGCTCCTCCTCACCGCGGCGATCGCCGCCGCGGCGCCCCTGCTCACCGCCTGCGGCAACGACGCGCATCCGGGCGCGGCGGCCGTCGTCGGCGACCAGCGGATCACCGTCGCCCAGCTGGAGAACCGCGTCGACGAGGTACGCGAGGCACAGCGGGCCGCCGTCCCCGACGACGCCCAGTACCAGCAGGTCGTCGCCCGGACCGGCACCCTCACCCGCGACACCCTGCACGGCATGGTCCTCGACCGGGTCCTGCACCGCGCCGCCCAGGACGCGGGCGTGAGCGTCAGCCGCAGGGAGGTGCAGGAGATGCGCGGCGGCCTGGAGGAGCAGGCAGGCGGCGCCAAGGAGCTGGAGACCGTCTGGCTGCAGCAGTACGGCGTCCCGCCCGAGCGCCTCGACGACAACCTCCGCCTCCAGCTGGAGGCCCAGAAGCTCGCCGAGAGCCTCGGCACCGACACCAGCCGCCCCGAGTTCTGGCAGGCCCTGTCCAAGGCCTCCAAGAAGCTCGACGTCGACCTCAACCCGCGCTACGGCGCCTGGGACGTACAGAAGAGCAGCCGCGTCGACACCAAGGTGCCGTGGGTGCGGGAGATCACGGCCGCGCGGACCCAGCAGACGGCGTAACGGTCCTGCGGGGGCGCTCCGCCGCCCCTGTGGACAACTCACGGGGCCGTCCGCCGCGTGCGTTACGTTCTGATCGTGAACGCAACCACCGCCGACACCGCTCCCGGCACCGCCCCCGACCCCGGCCGCGTCGTCCTGCTCACCACCAGCCACCGCGTCGCGCCCGGCCTGCTGTCCTGGCCCGCCTGGCAGGCCCTGCGCACCGCCGACCGCGTGCTGTGCGCCGACGGCGCGCACCCGCAGCTGCCGTATCTGCGCGAGGCGGGCCTACGGGTCGACGAGACGGCCCCCACCGCCGAGGAGCTGGTCGCCGCCTGCGCCGGCGGTCACACGGTGGTGGTCGTGGCGACCGGTGAGGGCGACCCCGCCCTCACCGACGGACTGGCCCGTCTCGCCGGGTCGGGCCGGGTCCGGATGCCGGACCTGGAGTTGCTCCCCGCCTCCTACGACCTGCCGGGCGCCCGCCTGCTCGACCTCGTCCAGGTCATGGACCGCATCCGCGTGGAATGCCCGTGGTCCTCGCAGCGCACGCACAAGGGCCTGGCCAAGTACGCCATCGAGGAGGCGTACGAGCTCGTCGAGGCGATCGAGGACGGCGACCGCGACGAACTGCGCGAGGAACTGGGCGACGTACTCCTCCAAGTCGCCTTCCACGCCCGCATCGCGGAGGAGGACCCCGACGCGCCGTTCTCCATCGACGACGTGGCCGGCACGATCGTCGCCAAGCTGATCCACCGCCACCCGCACGTCTTCGGCGACGAGACGGCGACCACCCCCGAGGAGGTCAGGGAGCACTGGCTGCGCACCAAGGCGGCCGAGAAGCAGCGCACCTCGGTCACCGAAGGCGTCCCCCTCGGCCAGCCCGGCCTCGCCCTCGCCGCCAAGCTCGCCTCCCGGGTGCGCACGGCGGGCCTCCCGGTCCCGCTGCCCTCCGGCGAGGGCATCGGCTACGAACTGCTGGCCCTGGCGGCACGTGCCGAGGCCGACGGCACGGACCCGGAGGCGGCACTGAGAGCGGCGGCACGGGCGTACCGGGACGCGATCATGGAGACGGAGCGCGCCGGTGGCTGAGACCGGTGCCGTCCGGGTCCGCTGAGGATGGGCCACCGGCGCCCGCTCCGGTCATCTTCGGCGTCCGCTCCGGTCGTCTCCGGCGTCCGCTCCGGTCGTCCCCGGTGCCCGCTCCGGTCGTCTCCGGCGTCCGCTCCGGTCGTCTCCGGCGCCCCGGATACGGTCAAGGGGTGACCGACCACTCCACGCCCGACCGCCCCGCCCCCGAGCTCTTCACCTGGGAGTTCGCCAGCGACCCCTACCCCGCCTACGCCTGGCTGCGCGAGCACGCCCCGGTGCACCGGACGCGGCTGCCCAGCGGTGTGGAGGCCTGGCTGGTCACCCGGTACGCCGACGCCAAGCAGGCCCTCGCCGACCCGAGGCTGTCCAAGAACCCGGCGCACCACGACGAGCCCGCGCACGCCAAGGGCAAGACCGGCATTCCGGGGGAGCGGAAGGCCGAGTTGATGACCCACCTGCTGAACATCGACCCGCCGGACCACACCAGGCTGCGCCGGCTGGTCAGCAAGGCGTTCACGCCCCGCCGGGTCGCCGAGTTCGCGCCCCGGGTGCAGGAGCTCGCCGACGACCTCATCGACCGGTTCGCCGGCACCGGGTCCGCCGACCTGATCCACGAGTTCGCCTTCCCGCTGCCCATCTACGCCATCTGCGACCTGCTCGGCGTTCCCCGTGAGGACCAGGACGACTTCCGGGACTGGGCGGGGATGATGATCCGCCACGGTGGCGGCCCGCGGGGCGGGGTCGCGCGGTCGGTGAAGAAGATGCGGGGCTATCTCGCCGACCTCATCCACCGCAAGCGCGCGGCGCTGCCGCCCGAGCCCGGCCCCGGTGAGGACCTCATCTCCGCGCTCATCCGCGCCTCCGACCACGGTGAGCACCTCACCGAGAACGAGGCGGCGGCGATGGCCTTCATCCTGCTCTTCGCGGGTTTCGAGACCACGGTCAATCTCATCGGCAACGGCACGTACGCCCTGCTCACCCACCCCGAGCAGCGGTCCCGTCTGCAAACGTCCCTCGCCGCCGGCGAGCGCTCCCTGCTGGAAACCGGAGTGGAGGAACTCCTGCGCTACGACGGTCCGGTGGAGCTGGCCACCTGGCGCTTCGCCACTCGGCCGCTCACCATCGGCGGGCAGGACATCGCGGCCGGCGACCCCGTCCTCGTCGTCCTCGCCGCCGCCGACCGGGACCCGGAGCGGTTCACTGACCCGGACACCCTGGACCTCTCCCGCCGGGACAGCCAGCACCTCGGGTACGGCCACGGTATCCACTACTGCCTGGGCGCCCCGCTCGCCCGGCTGGAGGGACAGACCGCGCTCGCCACGCTCCTGACCCGCCTCCCGGATCTGCGCCTCGCCGCGGACCCGGCCGAACTGCGCTGGCGCGGCGGGCTCATCATGCGCGGCCTGCGCACCCTGCCCGTGTCGTTCACCCCGGCCCCGTCGTCGGCCGAGTCATCGGTCACGCGGTCGTCCGACAACGGTTCGTCGCCGACGCAAAAGTGACACGCGCTCAGCTCTGTGATCTTCACGTGATCTGCGCGGCATGAACTTGTGACAAGCGATCATCTGCCTATACGTTCACGAACCAGCGTGGCGCCGAGCATCGTCCGCCGCGCGTTCCCCGTTGTCTCGTGAAAGGTCGTCGCATGCTCTCCGGGAACGGTCGTCACCGCCGCCCCCGCCAGGCTCCCGCCCTGGTCGTCGCAGCCGGAGTGACCGGCTCCGCCATCGCGATCCCGCTTCTCGGCGCCACCGGCGCCCACGCGGCGGACGGGGCGAACTGGGACCGCGTCGCCGAGTGCGAGACCGGCGGTGCCTGGAGCCAGAACAGCGGCAACGGGTACTACGGCGGCCTGCAGCTCTCCCAGGACGCCTGGGTGCGGTACGGCGGTCTGGAGTACGCGCCGAGCGCCGATCAGGCCAGTCGCTCCCAGCAGATAAGAATCGCCGAGAAGCTGCGCGCGGACCAGGGCATCGCCGCCTGGCCGACCTGCGCCCTGCTCGCGGGCATGGGCAACGACTCGGCGTCCACGGACAACGGAACGGGTTCGACGGGTGACGGCGCGTCGGCGGAGCCGGAGGTGTCGGGCACGACCGAGTCGTCCGGCACGACCGAGTCGCCGGAGCCCACCTCCGGCGCACCCTCTTCGTCCCCTTCGCCGTCTTCGCCGTCTTCGCCCTCTTCGGCTCCCACGTCTGACTCCATGTCGGACAGTGGGGACGATTCGACCAAGTCCGACACGTCCCCCGACACCCAGTCCACGGAGAGTGTCGGCTCTCAGGGCGCCGACGCTTCACCCACGGCCTCTCCGGAGGTCGACGAAACGGACAAGGCAGGGCAGGGCGGCGGGAATTCGGTGCTCACCGACCCCGAGGACTCCGGCGCGGGCCGGCATCGTGGCGACAGTGCCGACGAGGGTGTGGCGGGCGGCCGCGCGGCCGAGTCGTCGGGGCGGCACGCCTCCCGCGGTGAGGGCGAGTCGCGAGAGGTCGTGGACGGCTCGTACACCGTCCGTTCCGGCGACAGTCTCTGGGGCATCGCCGACTCCCTTGAGGTCGACGGCGGGTGGCGCTCGCTGTACGCCGGCAACAAGGAGGTCGTCGGCATCGACCCGGACCACATTCTGCCCGGTCAGACGCTCACGGTCACGGGCGAATCGGGCGAAAAGTAGGGGCAGTTCGCGTCACGGTTCGAGACTGTATGTCCGTTTTGGATCACGTGAGAGATAGGTCTCAGAAGCCGTGATCGTCTTTGAAAATCCGCGGAGTGCGTGTCTACGGTCGTGACCGCTCGCCATCGCGGGCCCCGGCTGCCGCAACGCCGAATCCTGCCAGCGGCCGTCCGGGAACAGTCGTCGCGCAAGCGCCGAAGGCAGGAGCGGGGGACCCAAGGTAAGTGCCGCACCGGGCAGTTGAGCCGGAGCGGCTAGGGGTGGAGCCGAGTTCCGCGAGGAACCCGGCCGGGCAACTCAACCGGCCCGAACCCGACAGCTCACCTCGCAGGCGTCGGTGAGGGGATCAACCATGCTGTTTTCCGGCAAGGGCAAGCACCGCCGCCCGTCCAAGGCCACCCGTGTCATCGCCGTCGCCGGCGTCACCGGTGCCGCCGTCGCCGCCCCGCTGATGGCGGCCGGCAACGCCTCCGCCGCCACCGCGTCCGAGTGGGACGCCGTCGCCCAGTGCGAGTCCGGCGGCAACTGGTCCATCAACACCGGCAACGGTTACTACGGCGGTCTGCAGTTCTCCGCCTCCACCTGGGCCGGCTACGGCGGCACGCAGTACGCCGCCACCGCCGACCAGGCCAGCAAGGCGCAGCAGATCGAGATCGCCGAGAAGGTGCTCGCGGGTCAGGGCAAGGGTGCCTGGCCGGTCTGCGGCACCGGCCTGTCGAGCGCCGCGTACACCGGTGGCGGCTCCGGCGAGAGCCAGGACAGCGGCTCCTCGCAGAGCTCCGGCAGCTCCGAGAGCTCGCAGAGCGAGAGCAGCGGCTCCACCGCCGACCGCTCCTCCGAGCAGAAGGCCTCCCGCTCCGACGAGCGCCCGGCCGCCGAGCCGAAGGCCGAGAAGAAGACCGTCACCACCCCGACCGGCAAGAAGGTCGAGAAGGGCGACGGCGAGTACAAGGTCGTCAAGGGCGACACCCTCAGCTCGATCGCCGAGGAGCACGACGTCAAGGGCGGCTGGGCGAAGGTGTTCAAGCTGAACGACGACATCGTCGACGACGCCGACCTGATCTACCCGGGCCAGCAGCTGCACCTGAAGTAAGCGGCGGCTCCCGCGACTCCCGCCCCGGTGCGTGTTCCCCCGTACGCACCGGGGCGGGATTTTTACGCCCGCATCCCGAACGGGTTTCCGGAAACGTCTTTGTTCCGTTCGGAAACAATTTACTCTCGGTTCTGTCCAGCGGGTGGGCGATCGGCTGGCCGATCGCCCGGAGCCGGTTAGGCTCGGTCCCGCAGAGCCGCTGCGGTCCCGCGGGACCCGCGCGTCACACCGAAGCGTCACATTGAAGAAGGAGATGCTCGTGCCGTCCATCGACGTCGTCGTAGCCCGGGAAATCCTGGACTCCCGAGGCAACCCCACGGTCGAGGTCGAGGTCGGCCTCGACGACGGCAGCACGGGTCGTGCCGCCGTCCCGTCCGGCGCCTCCACCGGTGCCTTCGAGGCCATCGAACTCCGTGACGGCGATGCCAACCGTTACCTGGGCAAGGGCGTGGAGAAGGCCGTCCTCGCCGTCATCGAGCAGATCGGCCCGGAGCTCGTCGGCTACGACGCCACCGAGCAGCGCCTGATCGACCAGGCCATGTTCGACCTGGACGCCACCGACAACAAGGGCTCGCTGGGCGCCAACGCCATCCTCGGCGTCTCGCTCGCCGTCGCCCACGCCGCCTCCGAGGCCAGCGACCTGCCGCTCTTCCGCTACCTGGGCGGTCCGAACGCGCACCTGCTGCCGGTGCCGATGATGAACATCCTGAACGGCGGGTCGCACGCCGACTCGAACGTGGACATCCAGGAGTTCATGATCGCCCCGATCGGCGCGGAGTCCTTCTCCGAGGCCCTGCGCTGGGGCGCCGAGGTCTACCACACCCTGAAGAAGGTCCTGAAGAGCAAGGGCCTGGCCACCGGTCTCGGCGACGAGGGCGGCTTCGCCCCGAACCTCGGCTCCAACCGCGAGGCCCTCGACCTCATCCTCGAGGCGATCAAGGAGGCCGGCTACACCCCCGGCGAGCAGATCGCCCTCGCGCTCGACGTGGCCGCGTCCGAGTTCTACAAGGACGGCTCCTACGCCTTCGAGGGCAAGAACCGCACTGCCGCCGAGATGACCGAGTACTACGCCGAGCTGGTCGAGGCGTACCCGCTGGTCTCCATCGAGGACCCGCTGTTCGAGGACGACTGGGACGGCTGGAACACCATCACCGCCAAGCTCGGTGACAAGGTGCAGCTCGTCGGCGACGACCTCTTCGTCACCAACCCGGAGCGCCTGGCCCGCGGCATCGAGGAGAACTCGGCCAACGCCCTGCTCGTCAAGGTCAACCAGATCGGTTCGCTGACCGAGACCCTGGACGCCGTGGAGCTGGCCCAGCGCAACGGCTTCAAGTGCATGATGTCCCACCGCTCCGGCGAGACCGAGGACGTCACCATCGCCGACCTGGCCGTCGCCACCAACTGCGGCCAGATCAAGACCGGCGCCCCGGCCCGCTCCGAGCGCGTCGCCAAGTACAACCAGCTGCTGCGCATCGAGGAGATCCTCGACGACGCCGCGGTGTACGCCGGCCGCAGCGCGTTCCCGCGGTTTCGCTCTGCGAACCAGTAGGCACAGCGCTCTGCGAACCAGTAGGCACAGCGCACTGCGAACCAGTAGGCACAGCGCTCTGCGAACCAGTAGGCACAGCGCTCCGCGAGCCAGTAGGCGCGGCAAGGGCTGAGCGCCACCCGCCGGTAGGCAGCGTCGTACGTACGTCCCCGTACTCGGTCCCGTACCGTGTGCGGGGACGTACGCACGTGTGGACTGAAGGCGGGGACAGACATGGCGGTGAAGGACCGGGACCGTTTCTCCACCGCGACCAGGATCCGGATCATCGGGGAGCAGACCGCGGCCCGGGTCTACCGCTCGCAGACCAAGCGCCAGGCCCGCCGCTCCCGGCTGACCGGCCGGGCCGCGCTGCTCGCGATGGTGCTCTGCTCGCTCGTCGTGGCGCTCGCCTATCCGATACGGCAGTACGTCGCCCAGCGCGCCGAGATCGCCGATCTCCAGCGGGAGCGGCAGGAGACCCGGGACCGGGTCGAGGACCTGCGCGACCTCAAGGCACGCTGGCAGGACGACGCCTACGCCGAGCAGCAGATCCGGCTGAGGCTGCACTATGTGATGCCGGGGGAGACGGGATTCGTCGTCGTCGACCCGGACGCCGCCAAGCAGGCCCGTGCCGAGGCCGGCGGGGCCGACCGCCCCTGGTACCGGAACGTCTGGGACGGCGTCGACAAGGCCGACGCCGCCGCCCGCCGGCCGTGAACCGACCGCGCCGGCAGTGACTCAACAGGAAGACCAGCAGAAGACAGTCATGCAGACTCCCCCGCCGACCACCCCGCGCACCGAGCCCACCGACGCGGACGTCGAGGCCTTCAAGCAGCAGCTCGGGCGCCCTCCGCGCGGCCTGCGCGCCATCGCGCACCGCTGTCCGTGCGGACAGCCGGACGTCGTGGAGACGGCGCCGCGGCTGCCCGACGGCACGCCCTTCCCCACGCTGTACTACCTGACCTGCCCGAAGGCGGCCTCCGCGATCGGCACGCTGGAGGCGAACGGCGTGATGAAGGAGATGACCGAGCGCCTCGCCGCCGACCCGGAGCTGGCCGACGCCTACCGCGCCGCGCACGAGGACTACATCCGGCGGCGTGACGAGATCGAGGAGCTGGCCGGCTTCCCGAGCGCGGGCGGCATGCCCGACCGGGTCAAGTGCCTGCACGTCCTGGTCGCCCACTCGCTGGCGGCCGGTCCCGGCGTCAACCCGCTGGGCGACGAGGCGATCGCGATGCTGCCGGAGTGGTGGCGCAAGGGGCCGTGTGTGGCGCCCACCGACCAGGGGGACGCCCAGTGACCCGTGTCGCCGCCATCGACTGCGGTACGAACTCCATCCGGCTCCTGGTCGCCGACGCCGACCCGGCGACCGGTGAGCTGACCGACCTGGACCGCCGCATGACCATCGTGCGGCTCGGTCAGGGCGTCGACCGGACCGGCCGGCTGGCCCCCGAGGCGCTGGCGCGGACCTTCGCGGCCTGCCGCGAGTACGCCGAGGTCGTCAAGGAGCACGGCGCCGAACGGCTGCGCTTCGTGGCGACCTCCGCCTCCCGCGACGCGGAGAACCGGGACGACTTCGTACGCGGGGTGCTGGACATCCTCGGCGTGGAGCCGGAGGTCATCTCGGGCGGCCAGGAGGCGGAGTTCTCGTTCACCGGCGCCACCAAGGAGCTGGCGGGCCGCGACCACCTCGACAAGCCGTACCTGGTCGTCGACATCGGCGGCGGCTCGACCGAGTTCGTCGTCGGCGGCGACCACGTGCGCGCGGCCCGCTCCGTGGACGTCGGCTGTGTGCGGATGACCGAGCGGCACCTGGTGAACGGCGGTGCGGTGACCGACCCGCCCACCGCCGAGCAGGTCGCGGCGATGCGGGCCGACATCGAGGCGGCCCTGGACCTCGCCGAGCAGACGGTGCCGCTGCGCGAGGCGCGCACGCTGGTCGGGCTGGCCGGCTCGGTGACGACGGTGTCGGCGATCGCGCAGGAGCTGCCGGAGTACGACTCGGCCGCCATCCACCACTCGCGTGTCTCCCGCGACCGGGTCCGGGAGATCACCGACTGGCTGCTGCGCTCCACGCACGCCGAGCGCGCGGCCGTTCCCTCCATGCATCCGGGGCGCGTCGACGTGATCGGAGCGGGCGCGCTCGTCCTGCTCTCGATCATGGAGCGGACGGGCGCGGAGGAGGTCGTCGTGAGCGAGCACGACATCCTCGACGGCATCGCGTGGTCGGTGGCGTAGGCGCCGGCGGTCGCGGTCTGAGCAGGACGTACGACGATTGAGCGGGTGTCGAGGGGTCCTTCGGGGCCCCTCGGTGACATCCCGTCGGGAAACTTCGTGAAGTTCTTCACAAGGAATTGGGCCCTGTGGGACGACGAAAGCGCGCCGGTTGACCCTTTTGGGGTTTCAACTGCCCTTTGAACATGTTCAGGACGGTGCTTCGGAGGGGTCTCCGGGAGGCATCCGGAGGGGGTGGTCCACCGTCCGCGGAAGTGCGGAGGAGCAGCTCACGCGGCATTGACAACGGGGTGCACTACACGCTGGTTCCACTCTCCGCCATGATCTCCGTCACGTGGGTCGCGGATGGTAGCACAGCCCCCACCGAAGCTTGTGAAGGGGCGCACGAACCACCCCCCTCAAGCGGGTGGATACTCGATGGCATGAGCACCACGGAGCGTCCCAGGATCCTCGTAGTAGGCGGTGGGTACGTAGGCCTGTACGCAGCTCGACGCATCCAGAAGAAGATGCGTTACGGCGAGGCGACCGTCACCGTCGTCGACCCGCGGTCGTACATGACCTACCAGCCCTTCCTCCCCGAAGCCGCCGCCGGCAACATCTCCCCGCGGCACGTCGTCGTCCCCCTGCGGCGCGTGCTTCCGAAGGCGGAGGTCCTCACCGGCCGGGTCACCACCATCGACCAGGACCGCAAGGTCGCCACGATCTCCCCCCTGGTGGGCGAGGCGTACGAGCTGCCCTTCGACTACCTGGTCATCGCCATGGGCGCGGTCTCCCGCACCTTCCCGATCCCCGGCCTCGCCGAGCAGGGCATCGGCATGAAGGGCATCGAGGAGTCCATCGGCCTGCGCAACCACGTCCTGGAGCAGCTCGACAAGGCCGACTCCACCACCGACGAGGAGATCCGCCGCAAAGCGCTCACCTTCGTCTTCATCGGCGGCGGCTTCGCCGGCGCGGAGACCATCGGTGAGGTCGAGGACATGGCCCGCGACGCGGCCAAGTACTACAAGAACGTCTCCCGCGAGGACATGCGCTTCATCCTCGTGGACGCCGCCGACAAGATCCTCCCCGAGGTCGGTCCCAAGCTCGGCCAGTACGGCAAGGAGCACCTCGAGGGCCGCGGCGTCGAGGTCTACCTGTCCACCTCCATGGACTCCTGCGTCGACGGCCACGTGGTGCTGAAGAACGGCCTGGAGGTCGACTCCAGCACCATCGTCTGGACGGCCGGCGTCAAGCCGAACCCGGCGCTGACCCGCTTCGGCCTGCCGCTGGGTCCCCGCGGCCACGTCGACTGCGAGCCGACCCTCCAGGTCAAGGGCACCGACTACATCTGGGCCGCGGGCGACAACGCCCAGGTGCCGGACCTCGTCGGCCGCAAGGCGGGCAACGAGAACGCCTGGTGCCCGCCGAACGCCCAGCACGCGCTGCGCCAGGCCAAGGTCCTCGGCGACAACGTGATCTCCGGTATGCGGGGCTTCCCGCAGAAGGACTACAGCCACGCCAACAAGGGCGCGGTGGCGGGCCTCGGCCTGCACAAGGGCGTCGCGATGATCGTCATGGGCAAGATGAAGATCAAGCTCAAGGGCCGCCTCGCCTGGTACATGCACCGCGGCTACCACGGCATGGCGATGCCGACCTTCAACCGGAAGATCCGCGTCTTCGCGGACTGGACGCTCGGCATGTTCCTCAAGCGCGAGGTCGTCTCCCTCGGCGCGATGGAGACCCCGCGCGAGGAGTTCTACGAGGCCGCCAAGCCGGCGCCGGCCGCCGCGCCGAAGGCCGCCGACAAGGGCGAGCAGGCCGCGAAGTCGGAGAAGTCCGAGGAGAAGGCCAAGGCCTCCTGACCTCCGGTCGCCTCCAGCAGTAGTCCCCCGAAGGGGCCGCCCGCCATCCGTGGTGCGGGCGGCCCCTTCGCGCTGCGCCGACGGGGCGAAAAACCTCGTGGTGTGTACAGGTACTTTGCCCAGTCGTAACGCGCGCCGGGGACTGTACGGCGGGCTCCCAGGTGTTTACGTGGTGTTGGACATTCCGGGATCGCTCGTCACGGAGGTACGCCATGGCTGACGCCGCGCTGCGGCTGCAGAGCCTCTTCGAACAGTTGCTGGGAGCACCACTCCCGGTGCGCATCCGCGCCTGGGACGGTTCGCAGGCGGGGCCGCCGGGCGCGCCGACCCTCGTCGTCCGCAACCGCAGGGCCCTGCGCCGCCTGCTGTTCAAGCCGGGCGAACTGGGCCTGGCCCGGGCCTGGGTGGCCGGTGACCTCGACGTGGACGGCGACCTCTACGCCGCCCTCGGTCTCCTCTCCGGTCTCCTCTGGGAGCGCGACGAGGACGCCCGCGGCCTCGTCGAGGCGCTCCGCGACCCCGAGGTCCGGGCCGCCGTACGCGGCCTGGTCAGGCTCGCCGGGCCGCCGCTGCCGCCCGCCCCGCCGCCGGAGGAGGTCCGCCGGGCCCGCGGCCACCTGCACACCAAGCGCACCGACAGACGGGCCATCAGCCACCACTACGACGTCGGCAACGACTTCTACGAGCTGGTCCTCGGTCCGTCCATGGTGTACTCCTGCGCCTACTGGCCGGCCCTCCCGGCCGAGGGCGGCACCCTGGAGGACGCCCAGCGCGACAAGCTCGAACTGGTCAGCCGGAAGCTGGGCCTGAGTCCCGGTCAGCGCCTCCTCGACGTCGGCTGCGGCTGGGGTTCCATGGCGATCCACGCGGCCCGCGAGCACGGCGTGCACGTCGTCGGCGTCACGCTGTCCCAGGAGCAGGCCGCGTTCGCCCGCAAGCGCGTCGCCGACGAGGGGCTCACCGACCGGGTGGAGATCCGCGTCCAGGACTACCGGGACGTCGCCGACGGGCCGTACGACGCCATCTCGTCCATCGGTATGGCCGAGCACGTCGGCGCCGAGCGGTACCTGGAGTACGCCGTCGACCTGTTCAAGCTCCTCAAGCCGGGCGGGCGGCTGCTGAACCACCAGATCGCCCGCCGCCCCCGGCGGGACGAGACCGCCTACCACGTGGACGAGTTCATCGACGCCTACGTCTTCCCCGACGGCGAACTGGCCCCGGTCGGCACCACGGTCACCCAGCTGGAGCGCGCCGGGTTCGAGGTGCGTGACGTGGAGTCGATCCGCGAGCACTACGCGCTCACCCTGCGCCACTGGGTCGCCAACCTGGAGTCCCACTGGGCGGCGGCCACACGGCTGGTCAGCCCCGGCCGCGCCCGTGTCTGGCAGCTGTACATGGCCGCCTCGGCGCTCGCCTTCGAACGCAACCGCATCGGCGTCAACCAGGTCCTCGCCGTGAAGACCCCCGAGCCGGGCGGCTCCGGGATGCCGCTGCGCGCCCGCACCTGGAACTGACCTCCGAGCGCACGGCGAAGGGCCCCGCTCCCTGCGGAACGGGGCCCTGTCCACACGTACCGGCTACTCGGCCTTGATGGCGTCGAGCATGTTCAGGCGGGCCGCCCTGCGGGCCGGCCACAGCGCCGCCAGGACGCCCACCACGGCGGCCAGCAGCAGGAAGACGCCCATCCGGCCCCACGGCAGGACCAGTTCGTACGTCGCCATCGTGGTGCCCATCAGCTCACCGGCCGCCCAGCCGAAGAACACGCCCAGGCCGATGCCGAGCACCCCGCCGAACAGGGAGATCACCAGGGACTCCAGGCGGACCATCCGCTTGATGCCCTTGCGGTCCAGGCCGATCGCCCGCAGCATCCCGATCTCCTGGGAGCGCTCGAAGACCGACATGGCCAGGGTGTTGATGACACCGAGGACGGCCACGATCACCGCCATGGCCAGCAGGCCGTAGAGCATGTTCAGCATCAGCGTGAACATCTTCGCGATCTCGTTGGAGATGTCCTTCTTGTCCTGGATCTTGATCGCCGGGTTGGTGTCCAGCGCCTGCGTCAGACTGTCCTTCGCGGCCGCCGAGGCCCCGTCGGACATCTTCACCATCACCTGCATGTCGACCGGGTCCGACAGGTGCGGGGTGACGGTCGGAAGGTCGACCATGATGCCGCGGATCATCTCGTTGCCCTCGTAGACACCGGCGACCGTCAGCCGCTGCTTCTCGCCGTCCTCGTAGGAGGCGGTGAAGGCGGAGCCGGCCTTCCAGCCGTGGTCCTCGGCGGTGTCGGCGTCCACGACGACGTCGGTGCCGCCGACCTCGAAGGCGCCCTGCTCGACCTTGAGGTCGGTCAGCTCGCCGATGGTGGAGCCGTTGACGCCGGTGAGGTACTCGGTCTCCCCGTTGATACGGGACTCCGCGTTGCGCAGCGGGCTGATGGCGGTGATCCCGTCGGCCTTGCCGAGCTTCTCGGCGACGTCCGGGGCGAGGTGGTTGCCGTTGGCCATGGAGACCACGTAGTCGGCCTCGATCGACGCCGACGCCATCTTGTCGATCGACTTCTGCAGGCTGCCCGCCATCACCGTCATGCCGGTGATCAGGGTGAGGCCGATCATCAGCGCGGAGGCGGTGGCGGCGGTGCGGCGCGGGTTGCGCACCGAGTTCTGCCGGGCGAGCTTGCCCGAGACGCCGAACACGCGCAGCACCGGAGCCGCTGCGGCGATCAGCGGGCGGGAGAGCAGCGGCGTCAGGATGAACACGCCGATGATCAGCAGCACCGCGCCCAGGCCCATCGGGGCCTGCCCGTCGGAGCCGCTCATCGTCGTGGCCGCGAGGACGACCGCGACACCGGCGGCCGAGACCAGCGCGCCCAGCGTGTTGCGCAGCACCAGCGACTTCGTCGTGGCCTTGGCGTGCACGCTGCTCATCGCCGCGACCGGCGGAATCTTCGCCGCCCGGCGGCCGGGCAGCCACGCCGCCAGCATGGTGACCAGGACGCCGACCGCGAGGGCCGTGACGATCGTGCCGGGCGAGACCACCAGCGGCCCGTCGGGCACGACCGCCCCCATCGAGTCCATCAGGGAGCGCATCCCGGCGCCGATGCCGATGCCCGCGAGCAGGCCGGTCACCGCGGCGACGACACCGACCACGAACGCCTCGATCAGCACCGACCGCGTGACCTGCCGGCGGGAGGCGCCGACGGCCCGCATCAGGGCCAGCTCCTTGGTGCGCTGGGCGACCAGCATGGTGAAGGTGTTGGCGATGATGAACGTGCCGACGAACAGCGCGATGCCGGCGAAGACCAGCAGTCCCTGCTTCATGCCGCTCATCGACGAGGCGATCGTCTCCGCCTGGTCGTCGGCCAGTTCCTTGCCCGTGGTCGTCTCGACGAGGTCCTTCGGCAGCGCCTCGTCCAGCTGCGCCTTCAGCGCGGCCTGCGTGACACCGGCCTTCGCCTTGACGTCGATCTCGTCGTACGTGCCCACCTTGCCGAACAGCTTCTGCGCGGTCGCCGTGTCGAACAGGGTGAGGCTGCCGCCGGCCGCGACGTTGCCGTCCTCGGTGGTGAAGACGCCGACGACCTTCGGGGTGATGACCGGGCCGTCCACGGACATCCGCACGGTGTCACCGACGCCGTAGCCGGTGCGCTCGGCGGTCTCGGAGTCGATGAGGATCTCGCCGGCGCCCTTCGGGGCGTGCCCGTCGGTCAGCGGGTACCGGGGGTCCTCGGCGCCCCAGTAGTTGCCGCCCTGCGTGCTCCAGCCGTCGCCGATCAGGTCGCCGTCCTTGTCGGCGACGGCGGTGAACCCGGTCACCACGCCGATGGCGGAGGCCGCGCCGGGCACCTTCGCGCTGTCGTCGAGGAGGGCGTCGGTCAGTTCGGGGGCCTCGCCGACCTTGTCGCCCTTCGCCTCCTGGTACTCGGTGGTCACGGCGACGTCGACCTGGTCGAAGCCCTTGGCGGAGCTGTTCTGCAGGGCGTCGGAGATGGTGTTGGTGAAGACCAGGGTGCCCGACACGAACGCCACGCCGAGCATCACGGCGAGCACGGTCATCAACAGCCTGGCCTTGTGCGCGAATACGTTGCGCAAGGCGGTACGGAACATGGGTCTTCTCTGTCCAGACGTACGGGGGAGAGGCGGGCGGGACGTCAGCTGGTGCGGCCCTTGGCGTCGAACTGCTTCATGCGGTCCAGCACCGAGTCGGCCGTCGGCCCGTACATCTCGTCGACGACGCGCCCGTCCGCGAGGAAGACCACCCGGTCCGCGTAGGCGGCGGCCACCGGGTCGTGGGTCACCATCACCACGGTCTGCCCCAGCTCCCGCACCGAGTTGCGCAGGAAGCCCAGCACCTCGGCGCCCGAGCGGGAGTCGAGGTTTCCGGTCGGCTCGTCACCGAAGATGATCTCCGGCCGGGAGGCCAGCGCCCGCGCCACGGCCACGCGCTGCTGCTGGCCGCCGGAGAGCTGGGAGGGACGGTGGCCGAGCCGGTCGGACAGTCCGATCATGCGGATCACTGAGTCCAGCCACTGCTTGTCCGGCTTGCGGCCCGCGATGTCCATCGGGAGGGTGATGTTCTCCAGCGCGGTCAGCGTCGGCAGCAGGTTGAACGCCTGGAAGATGAAGCCGATCTTGTCCCGGCGCAGCTTGGTCAGCTGCTTGTCCTTCAGGGAGCCCAGTTCCGTCTCGCCGATGCGCACCGAGCCGGAGGAGAAGGTGTCCAGCCCGGCGACGCAGTGCATCAGCGTGGACTTGCCGGAGCCGGAGGGGCCCATGATCGCGGTGAACTCGGCCTGCCGGAAGTCGACGGAGACCCGGTCCAGGGCGACCACCTGGGTCTCGCCCTGGCCGTAGATCTTGGAAAGCTCCGTGGCGCGTGCGGCCACGGTGGTGGACCGGTCGGCGATGGGTGCGGTGGTCACGGGAAGGGTGCTCCTGTCGGTACGGCGTGTGTTCGGGGACGTTCTCCATCCTTCCGGCCGTACGGCGGCGTGTAGTCAGCCGCTGTTCCGGTTTCGAGGGGCGACTTCGGTCGGACGGCGCGGGCCGGTGTCATACCTGCGGATGACGGGCGACCCCGACGGGCCCGCCGCGGAGCCGCCGGCGCGAGAACGGGGCGGGCGCCCTTGTAGAGACGGTGAAATTCCGTCATTCCGCATGCGTGGCCGACCCACGCACGCGAGGGTGTTGGCGAGTGTGGATGGCCTGTCCCCGGAGCTGATGCCCCCTCAGGCGCCAATAAAATAAGACAACATCGGTCCGCCCGCCCGCTGTTCGAGGGGGGCGTCCCGATAGGCTCGGGGCACTCGACGCGGAGCCCATGGCCTGCCCGGATGGTGGAATGCAGACACGGCGAGCTTAAACCTCGCTGCCCCCTCGGGGGCGTGCCGGTTCAAGTCCGGCTCCGGGCACTTCCGAGGTCGTCGATCCTCCGGAACTTCCCCTCGAACCGTTGACAGCGGGGTGCGCGCGGCCGGAAACTCCTCCCGGTAATCGGTGAAGGAATTTTCACTACGCGAACAACCGCTGTGCGAACACCAGCGAACCTCCTCGCGGCAACGACGCCAATCGAAGGGAACGACCGATGCGCACCACCGTCGGCATCATCGGGGCCGGCCCCGCCGGACTCCTCCTCGCCCGGCTGCTGCACAACGCCGGGATCGACTCGGTCGTCCTGGAGAGCCGCGACCGCGCCTACGTCGAGCGGCGGCAGCGCGCCGGAATCCTGGAGCAGGGCACCGTGGACGTCCTGCGCGCGGCCGGGGCCGGGGAGCGGATGGACCGGGAGGGGCTGCCCCACGACGGCATCGAGCTGCGCTTCGACCGGCGACGCCACCGCGTGGACTTCCCCGCGCTCACCGGCGGCAGGTCCGTCATGGTCTACGCCCAGACAGAGGTCTGCAAGGACCTCATCGCCCTCCAGCTCGAGGAGGGCGGCCGGCTGCTGTTCGAGGCCGAGGCGCTGGCCGTGGAGGGCGCCGAGACCGACCGCCCACGCGTCCGCTTCCGTCAGGGGGGCGCCGAGGATGTCCTGGAGTGCGACTACGTCGTCGGCTGTGACGGCTTCTGGGGCGTGGCCCGGGCGGCGGTCCCGGCCGGACTGAGCCGCACCTTCGAACGGACGTACCCCTTCGGCTGGCTCGGCGTCCTCGCCGACGTCACCCCCTCGCACGACGAGCTGGTCTACGCCCGCCACGACCGCGGCTTCGCCCTGCTCTCCATGCGCTCCCCGTCCGTCTCCCGCCTCTACCTCCAGGTGCCCGCGGACACGGACGCCGAGAGCTGGAGCGACGAGGAGATCTGGGCCGAGCTGGAACGCCGCTTCGAGACCGACGACGACTGGGTCCTGAACCGGGGCCCGATCACCCAGAAGTCGGTCACCCCCATGCGCTCCTACGTCCACGAGCCCATGCGGCACGGCCGCCTCTTCCTGGCCGGTGACGCCGCGCACATCGTGCCGCCCACCGGCGCCAAGGGCCTCAACCTCGCCGTCGGCGACGTCGTCACCTTCGCGCGGGCGCTGGCCCACCGCACCGGGACCGGCTCCGACGAACTCCTCGACGCCTACTCCGCGACCTGCCTGCGCCGGGTCTGGCAGGCCGAGCGGTTCTCGTACGACATGACGACCCTCCTGCACCCCGCCCCCGACGCCACCCCCTTCGAGAACCGGCTCCAGCTGGCCCGCCTCGACCGGATCGTCTCCTCCCGCGCCGCCGAGACCGACCTCGCCGAGGCGTACACCGGTTTCCCGATCGGGTGAACGGACACCCGCCCGCCTGCCCCCGCCGGTGAGGGGAATCACGGTTCCGCGTAGCGTGTTGTCCGGCAGGAGCAGGGAAAGATCCTCCCCAAGCAGTAGGGTCATTCCTTTGCCGTTCCATTACTCTTGAGCCCAAGGCTGCGTCGTGTGGCCATGGAGGAGTGAAATGAGGAGCAGAAACCCGGTCTTCTCGCGACGGGGGTTCAGCCGCGACAACGGCTACGCGGGCTTCAACGCCGCGCCGCAGGCCGGGGGTCCCGCCGTCGCCACGCAGGGCAACCCGTACGCGCAGGGCACGCAGGGCAACCCGTACGCCCAGCCCGCCGGCGACCCGTACGCGCAGAACCCGTACGCGCAGAACCCGTACGCCCAGCAGGACCTGCAGCAGGGCGCGCCGCCGCAGGCGCCGGCCACCACCGGCCGGATGACGATGGACGACGTCGTCATCCGTACGGCGAGCACGCTCGGCGTACTCGTGGTGACGGCCGCACTCGCGTGGGCGCTGCTGCCCGTGGACGACGCCAACATCGGCCGCTCCTACGGCATCGGTATCGGTGCCGCGGTGATCGGCATGGTCCTGGCGCTCGTCCAGTCCTTCAAGCGCAAGCCCACGCCCGCGCTGATCCTGTCCTACGCGGCGTTCGAGGGTGTCTTCCTCGGCGTCGTCTCCAGCGTCGTCGACAACCGCATCGCCGACGGCGCGGCCATGCAGGCCGTGATCGGCACGATGGCGGTCTTCGCCGGTGTGCTGATCGCCTACAAGGCCGGCTGGATCCGCGTCAACCGCCGCTTCTACGGCTTCGTGATGGCGGCCGCGCTCGGCTTCGTCTTCCTGATGATGGTGAACCTGCTGTTCGCCGTCTTCGGCGGCGGTGACGGCCTCGGCTTCCGCAGCGGCACGCTCGGCATCGTCTTCGGCATCGTCGGCATCATCCTCGGCGCCTGCTTCCTGGCCCTGGACTTCAAGCAGGTCGAGGACGGCCTGGCCTACGGCGCCCCGCGCGAGGAGGCCTGGTTCGCCGCCTTCGGCCTCACGCTGACGCTGGTGTGGCTGTACCTGGAGTTCCTGCGGCTGATCGCGATCCTGAACAGCAGCGACTAGCGGTACCCGACCCGGCGGCGACTCGACGAGTCGCGGCCGGTGTCGGAGACGAAGGGCCCCGGGCTTGTGCCCGGGGCCCTTCGTCGTCGTGGCCGAGGCGCGCGCTCAGCGCAGCTTGCGCGCGGCCCTTCTCAGGTCGTACTCGTGGATGATCGCCTTCGCGTGGCCGTACGCGAGGTCGTGTTCGTGGCGAAGCCAGCTGACCTTCTCCTCGAAGCGGAAGAGGGAGGGGCCGTCCTCGACGGTGCGCAGCCAGTCGGAGATCTCACGACCGGTGCAGTGGGGGATGCGGGCGAGCATGTTGCGATGGGTCTCCGCGGAGAAGACTTGGGACATCGGCGCCTCCGGGCGAAAGGGGATGTAAGCCGGTCCTTCAGGTCACCGTGCCTGAGCGTTCGCCCGTTGGCAACAGTCCCGGAGGGGCGCGTACGCTCGCGCCGTGGTTGATACGACGCCTTTGACCCGTGCCGTGGACGACTTCGCCGACCGGTTGCGGGCCGCCCCGCAGAGCAGACTGCAACGCGGGGCCGCCGCCGAGGCGCTGGAGCTGGCCAGGGAGCTGTCCCGGCGCGCCCAGCTGGTGGAGGAACCGGGGACCGAGCCGCGGGAGATGCCGGACGCGGGGATGTTCGCCGCCGCCGACCAGATCGCCGTCGCCGCACACGACTTGGCCCTCGTGCTGAGCGACGAGGGCCAGGTGGAGGAAGCGGTGGGGCTCGTGGAGGAGGCCCGCAAGCGGGCCGGGGTCTGACGCCCCGGAAAGCCGGGGAGTGACCGGACCGGAAACACCCGGTCAGGGAAGTGGCCGGACCGGAAACACCCGGTCAGGGAAGTCACCTGACCGGGAAGTGCCTGGTCAGGGAAGTGTTTAGAGGGACGCGATGACGCGGTCCGCCAGGATGTACACGTTCTCCTCGCCGCAGGCGAAGGTCAGCGTGTAGGCGCCGGAGATCCCCGAGCCGCCGAGGAGGTACGGCGTCTGGCCCGCGCCCAGCGCGGCGGCCAGGCGCTCCGCGGTCTCGCGGTGACCCGGGGTCATGCACAGCGTGGTGCCGTCGGCGAAGACGTACACGTCGAGGGTGCCCAGCGGGCCCGGGCGGACGTCCGCCAGCGCGACACTCGACTCGGCCAGCTCCTCGAGCGTGGCGACGGTGCGCTCGTGGTCGCCCACGGCCGGCGACGGGTTCGGCACGAAGTCCGGGTGCGAGGGGTGCCGGCGGCGGGCGGCGGCCAGCTCGGCGGACTCCCTGGGGCCCGCGTCCATCGCGGACGGCTCGTCGGTGTCCGCGCCCGGCTCGATCACGGGCTCCAGACCCGCGAAATCCGCCTGGCGGGGCAGGAACAGCTCACTGTCGGACAGGCCGAGCAGCAGGGGCGCGTCGGAGGCGTCCCGGGACTCCTGGGCGGCCCAGAAGGCCCGCGCCTCGGCGAGCTCGCGCTCGCGCTCCTCGGCGAGCGCGTCCGCGACGGCGGCGCGTATCTCCTCGGCGTCGGCGGTGGTGCGTGCTGCGGGCACGCGGCCGCGCGTGGCGGCGGCGCGGCTCTCGGCCAGCTCGGTGCGCAGCGCCGCCACCTGCCGGCGCAGCACCAGAATGCTGCGCAGGACGGCGACGCCCACGGCGCCGGTGGCGGCCGTGGTGAGCAGCAGGGCGATCGGCATGGCGCTCACTGACGTACTCCCGGTTCAAAGTCGACCCCCGACTTCCTACATCAGCTTGAAGGGAGGACTATCCGCCTGTCAGTGCGTAACGTCACGAAACGGACAGGACTTTGGGCCCGGAAGGTAGGGGTGTGGCTGGTCTGACCTGCGTAAATCAAGGGGGAGGGAGAGGTAGGTCACATCCTGAGGGAGATTGGGTCACAAAACGGCCCAGAACCCTGGGGCGTACGGGGTTCCGGGCCGTGCTGTCACGCTGGGTCTCCCAGGCGCTACCGACCGTCTTCCGGCAGCGGGGTTCCGGTCAGCTCAGGCGCTCGATGACCATGGCCATGCCCTGGCCGCCGCCGACGCACATGGTCTCCAGGCCGAACTGCTTGTCGTGCGTCTGGAGGGAGTTGATCAGCGTGCCGGTGATGCGGGCGCCGGTCATGCCGAAGGGGTGGCCGACGGCGATGGCGCCGCCGTTGACGTTGAGCTTCTCCAGCGGGATGCCGAGGTCGCGGTAGGAGGGGATGACCTGCGCGGCGAACGCCTCGTTGATCTCGACCAGGTCGATGTCGTCGATGGTCAGCCCGGCGCGGGACAGCGCCTGCTTGCTCGCCTCGACCGGACCGAGGCCCATGATCTCGGGGGAGAGGCCGGAGACGCCGGTGGAGACGATGCGGGCGAGCGGGGTCAGGCCCAGTTCCCGGGCCTTGGTGTCGCTCATGATGACGAGGGCGGCGGCGCCGTCGTTGAGCGGGCAGCAGTTGCCGGCGGTGACCAGGCCGTCGGGGCGGAAGACGGGCTTGAGGCCCTGGACGCCCTCCAGGGTGACGCCGGCGCGGGGGCCGTCGTCCTTGGAGACGACCGTGCCGTCGGGGAGGGTCACCGGGGTGATCTCGCGCTCCCAGAAGCCGTTCTTGATGGCTTCCTCGGCGAGGTTCTGCGAGCGGACGCCGAACTCGTCCATGTCCTGCCGGGTGATGCCCTTGGCGCGGGCGAGGTTCTCGGCGGTCTGGCCCATCGCGATGTACGGGTCGGGGACCAGGCCGTCCTCGCGCGGGTCGTGCCAGGTGGTGCCCTCCTGCTGGGCGACCTCGGCGGTACGGGCCTCGGCCTCGGCGAACAGCGGGTTCCGGGTGTCCGGCAGGCTGTCGGAGTTGCCCTTGGCGAACCGGGAGACCATCTCGACACCGGCCGAGATGAAGACGTCGCCCTCGCCGGCCTTGATCGCGTGCAGGGCCATCCGGGAGGTCTGCAGGGACGAGGAGCAGTACCGGGTGACGGTGCAGCCGGGCAGGTGGTCCATGCCCATCTCGACGGCGACGATCCGGCCGAGGTTGTTGCCCTGCTCGCCGCCGGGCAGGCCGCAGCCGAGCATCAGGTCGTCGATGTCCCGGGGGTCCAGCTCGGGAACCTTGGCGAGAGCGGCCTGGATGATCGTGGCGGCGAGGTCGTCGGGGCGCAGGTCCTTGAGGGAGCCCTTGAAGGCGCGGCCGATGGGGGAGCGGGTGGCTGAGACGATCACGGCTTCGGGCATCACGGCTCCAATGAAGAAGATGCGGCGCGTAGCGCCTCGTTGAGGGATGGTGGTCGGGCGGCGGGCGGGAGAGAGAGGTTGGGCGGCTGCTGGGGAAGTTACCCGGACGTATGGCCTGGGTCACGGGTCTGGGTGTGTGACATGGACCGCAACTTTCTAAGCGCTTGCTTGGCGCCGTCGTAGTCGCGGGCAGTCGTGCCTCCCCCAGTGCCCGAACGGCCCGAGAGGTGCCCCCAGGGCGGCACGGGTGGGCGCAGCCGCACCCGGCGAGCGCCGGTGAGTGCCGCGCCCTTCTACCTCGGCTGCGCCGACGTCGCCGGCTCCGCCTCCGCCACCCGGCGCCGCCGCCGGCGCTTGAGCAGCGCCCAGGGCCCCCGCGGCCCCGTGGGCATCGCCGCCGCGACCTCCGTGCCCGCCTCCGACGCGGCCTCCGCGGCCGCCCGCGCCACCGGCAGGAAGCCCTCGCGGCGCAGCGCGTCGGGGCGCTCCTCCTCGGCCGGCCACAGGCCGAGCGCGGCGCACACCGACGGCAGTACCGCCATCGCGGCCGTGGCGTACCCCTCGGCGGAGGGGTGGTAGTTGTCGGGGCCGAACAGCTCCCGCGGGTTCTCGGCGAACTCCGGGCCCAGCAGATCGCCCAGCGAGACCGTGCGCCCGCCCTGCTCCACCACACCGATGGTCTGCGCCGCCGCCAACTGCCGCGAGGTCCGCCGGGCCAGCCAGCGCAGCGGCTGCCGCACCCGCTCGATCGTGCCCAGGTCCGGGCAGGTGCCGACCACCACCTCCGCACCGGCGGTGCGCAGCCGCCGTACCGCACCCGACAGGTGCCGGACCGAGGTGGTCGCCGGCATCCGGTGGGTGACGTCGTTCGCGCCGATCATGATGACGCAGATGTCGGGCACCCGGCCCGGATCCGCGAGCACCAGCGCCACCTGCCGGTCCAGGTCGTCCGAACAGGCCCCCGGCGCCGCGACCGACCCCAGCTCCACCGGCCGCTCCGCCACCGCCGCGAGCCCCGACGCCAGCAGCGCGCCCGGCGTCTGCCCGGCCCGGTGCACGCCCTGCCCGGCGGCCGTGGAATCGCCCAGCATCATCAGCCGCAGCGGCGGTTCACCCGCCGTCGGCGGAATGCCGCCGTACAGCCCCTGCGCGTTCGGTACCCGGTCGGGTGTGCCGATGCCCACCCGGCGCCTGGCCAGCTGCACCTCCGCCAGCAGCAGACCGACCGTGGCCGCACCGGCCAGCCCGATGCCGCCGCCGCCGTACGCCGCGCCGGCCGCGATCCGCCGGGCCACCCTCGCCCTCGACATGCTCGTCATACGTCGCCGCCATCTCCTCCAACCCGTACACCCACTGCTTGCCCCGTACGGACGGTCGCCCAATCTCAACGGGGAGTGAACGACCGTCACGGGGCATCCGCAGGCCATAGGCTGGCCGGACCGATAACGACACATCCTTTGCGGCATCCGGAGACCACGGTGCATTTCCACGACTCGATGATCAGCCTCGTCGGCAACACCCCGCTGGTGCGGCTCAACAGCGTGACCAAGGGCATCAGGGCGACCGTCCTGGCCAAGGTGGAGTACTTCAACCCGGGCGGCTCGGTGAAGGACCGCATCGCCCTGCGCATGATCGAGGCCGCCGAGCAGAGCGGTGCCCTGCGGCCGGGCGGCACGATCGTCGAGCCGACCAGCGGCAACACGGGCGTGGGTCTCGCGATCGTGGCCCAGCAGAAGGGCTACAAGTGCATCTTCGTCTGCCCTGACAAGGTGTCCACCGACAAGATCAACGTGCTGCGCGCGTACGGCGCCGAGGTGGTCGTCTGCCCGACGGCGGTCGACCCCGAGCACCCGGACTCCTACTACAACGTCTCCGACCGCCTGGTCCGCGAGACGCCGGGCGCCTGGAAGCCGGACCAGTACTCCAACCCGCACAACCCGCTCTCCCACTACCACTCGACCGGCCCCGAGCTGTGGGAGCAGACGGAGGGGAAGATCACCCACTTCGTCGCGGGCGTCGGCACCGGCGGCACCATCTCCGGCACCGGGCGCTACCTCAAGGAGGCCAGCGACGGCGCGGTCAAGGTGGTCGGCGCCGACCCCGAGGGCTCGGTGTACTCCGGCGGCTCGGGGCGCCCCTACCTCGTCGAGGGCGTCGGTGAGGACTTCTGGCCGACGGCCTACGACCGGAACGTCGCCGACGAAATCGTCGCCGTCTCCGACAAGGACTCCTTCCAGATGACCCGCCGCCTCGCCAAGGAGGAGGGCCTGCTGGTGGGCGGCTCCTGCGGCATGGCGGTCGTCGCGGCGCTGGAGGTGGCCGCGCGGCTCGGCGAGGACGACGTGGTCGTCGTACTCCTCCCGGACAGCGGGCGCGGGTACCTCAGCAAGATCTTCAACGACGAGTGGATGGCCGACTACGGCTTCCTGGAGGACGCCGGCCCCAGCGCGCGCGTCGCCGACGTCCTGAACCACAAGGAGGGCGGCCACATCCCGTCCCTCGTCCACATGCACCCGGACGAGACGGTCGGCCAGGCCATCGACGTGCTGCGCGAGTACGGCGTCTCGCAGATGCCGATCGTCAAGCCCGGCGCCGGTCACCCGGACGTGATGGCCGCCGAGGTCGTCGGCTCGGTCGTGGAACGCGAGCTGCTGGACGCCCTGTTCGCCAAGCGCGCCTCGCTGGAGGACCCGCTGGAGAAGCACATGTCCGCGCCGCTGCCGCAGGTCGGTTCCGGCGAGCCGGTCGCGGACCTGATGTCGGTGCTCGGTGTCGCGGACGCGGCGATCGTCCTCGTCGAGGGCAAGCCGACCGGCGTGGTGAGCCGTCAGGACCTGCTGTCCTTCCTCGCGAAGAGCGGGAAGTAGCGGGAAGCCGCAGCAGACCGTGGGAAGTAGCGGGAAGCCGCGGTGAACGCCGGGTGAACGGGCGGCCGTGCGGCCGGATCCGGGGCGCCCGATGATCTCCGCGGACTTCGTGGAAGTGGTACGCGCACGTCACGTTCGCGCAGCACACGCTTAACACGGGCCCGGCACAGTGGTGGTTGTCGGCAGGGCGGGAGCGGCTCCCCGTCCCGGCGGCAACGAACGGCGTCAAGGACCTTCCGGAGCGGCTCCCGGACCTCCATGGACGCCACGGACGCGCCGCCCCGGCCGTGAGGCCCGGCACCGCGCGCGTCCCCGCGGGGACCGCCGTCGTCCCGCCCCCCAGTGATGGGGGTGCGGCGGTCCCCGCGCAGTTCTTTCTCAGTCCTGCCAGGCGTTGTCGTCCTTGTCGGCGCGCCGGAGCCGTCCGAAGAGGCCGGGGCTGGTCCGGGCGGCCTGGACGACGTTCACCCCGACGATGCCGGCCCAGGCGACGAGCAGTCCGGGGAGGTCGGCGACGCCGCCGCCGATCGCGGACAGCGGGACCGCGAGGACCAGCGAGACGATGCCGAAGCCGAAGCGCTCGCCGAAGGAGTCCGTGGGCCTCGGCGACCGGCTGTCCCGGGCCGCCGCCATCTGCTGCTCGGCGAGCTGCCGGCGCACCCGGCGCTCGACCGTTGAGTCGATGCGCTGGTCGACCTTCTCCAGGAAGGATTCGACCAGCGCGGACTCGTACTCCTCGCCGAGTTCCCTGCGGGTCTGCAGAGTGGCGTCGAGTTCCTTCTTGAGGTCGGTGTCCCGCCCGTCCGTTCCCGTCATGGCTCCCACGGTAGGCAGCCGGGGCGTCGGCGGCACTGGGGTTAGCCCCCGTCTCGTGGCTGGGGCGGCCCTCAGGGGGACGCTCGGCGTCGTGCGGGGCGCCGCCTCGCTGTATAACGGTATGCAGGAATCGGGGACGGTGAATAGCGGCGAGGGGGAGCACGTCATGAGCGGGAACAGCGGGACCGACAGCCCGGCCGTGCGGTTGCAGGCGCTCTTCGAGGGGCATCGGCTGACGCCGACCCAGCGGCGCATCGCGCACAGCATGGTGCGGCGCGCCTCCGAGGTGCCCTTCCTGTCCAGCGTGGAGCTCGCCGAGCTGGCCGGGGTCAGCCAGCCGTCCGTGACCCGCTTCGCCGTCGCTCTCGGCTTCGACGGGTACCCGGCGCTGCGCCGCCACCTGCGCGAGGTCGCTCCCGCGGAACCGGCCGCGGACACCGGCTCCTGCAACGAGTACCAGCAGGCCGTGGAGGCCGAGATCGAGAACCTGCGCCATCTGGCGGAGGCGCTCGCCGACCCCGGTCCGGTGCGGGAGGCGGGCCGCCTCCTCGCCGGGAGCCGGCCCCTGCCCGTCCTCGGACTGCGGGCGGCCGCGTCCCAGGCGCACGGCTTCGCCTACTTCGCCGCCAAGGTCCACCCGGACGTCCGGCTCCTGAACGAGGGCGGCACGATGGTCCACGACCGCATCGACGCCGCCGTCCGGGCCGGCGCGACCACCCTGCTCTGCTTCGCCCTGCCCCGTCACCCGCGCGAGGTCGTCGACACGCTCGCCCACGCCAAGGAGACGGGGCTCACGGTGGTGACCGTCGCCGACTCCGCCTTCGCGCCGGTCGCCAAGGTCTCCGACCTGCTGCTGCCCGCCGCCGTCGGCACCGGCCTCGCCTTCGACACCGCCTGCGCGCCGATGCTGCTCGGCCGGGTGCTGCTGGAGGCCATGTGCGACGACCTGCCGGACGCCCAGGCCCGGCTGGAGGAGTTCGACACGAAGGCGGCGGTGCGGGGGCTCTTCGTGGACTGACGCGGGCGCCGGCACCGGCGGCCGCGTTCTCAGATTCGTCTCACCTTCTCCCGCTAACCTGCCTCGCCGCACACCCTTCAGACGCATTGCGGAAGCAGAACGGGACAGGAGGCCGGACGTGGCGCGCGGAGGACAGGGGCTGGCTCGGGTCGCCGTAGTCGTACGGGCGGGGGCGGCACCGCTGTGGTGGCTGGGCGTACTGGCGGCGGGCATCGGGGTGCTGGTGCCGGGGCTGACCGGACGCCGCATCGGCGTCCTGGCGGGCGCCGCGCTGTTCATCGTCGCGGCGGCGGCCGTCGCGTCCGTGCGCCGAAAGCGGTACACCGCCCTGGCCCGCTCGGCGGACCGCGCGGGCAAGCACGACGTGCTCCAGGATCGCGCGGTGACACTGCGCAACTGGCGCCGTGGTCACCGCTGGTGGCTGCTCCTCGCCTTCCTCGCCGCCCTGGGCAGCGCCTTCGCCGTCCCTGCCGCCGGCGGACTGCTGATGGCCGGCTGCGGCGTCGGCCTGTGGCTGAAGTCCGCCTGGATCGGCCGCCGCGAACAGGACGGCGAAGCCCTCCTGTGGGTCCGCGTGGACTGGCTCGCCGGCGGCAACGGCCGCCCGGCGGGCAAGGCCGTCCGCGCCTACCGCAGCACGGGCATCGCGGCGGGCGACGCCGCGCCGGGCGGGGCGAGGCGTAAGACGGCGGCGCCTGTGTGACGCGGAGGCTGCCGGTGCCGGTGCCGGTGCCGGTGTCGGTGTCGGTGCGGGTATCGGCGTCGGAGCGGGTGCGGGGTGCCGGTGCGGGTGTCGGCGTCGGAGCGGGTGCGGGGCGCCGGTGCGGGTGTCCGTCGGGTGTCGGCGTGTCGTGGCTGGTCGCGCGGTTTCCCGTGCCCTGGAGGGTGTCACCTCGGCCGCGTCATGACCCGGACGGTGACGTCAGCGCGTCCGCGTGCGCCCCGCCCGCCTCCGCCACTATCTCCGCCACCGACTGGGCCTCCCGCACGGTCGCGAAGGTGACGCTCCCGGAACCGTCCGTCCCGAACCCGTACACCCCCGGACGCGCGAGCGAGTTGTACGCGTAGTGATGCGCGAAGTAGTACGCCCCCGTGTCCAGCGCCGCCGCGTAGTCCCCCTGCTCCAGCAGCGGCAGCGCCCGCCCCGTCGCCAGCAGGTCCCCCGCGAAGCACGCCGGTCCGGCCACGTCCTGCACCACGGCGGGCCCCTCCTTCGGCAGCCCCTTGCCGTCGTACGCGGCGATCCGCAGCGGCCACGCCCCCGGCGCGTACACCGTCCGCGTGGCGACCTGCACGCCCGCGTGCGTCACCGCGACCGGCCGACCCCCGGCGCTCTTGGCGTACTCCACGCGCGCCACCACCGTGCCGTGCTTGGCCAGCAGCGACCGCCCGAACTCGGTGACCAGCCCGTACCGCCCGTCGAACAGCCCCGGCACCGCCTCGCGCAGCACACGCGCGTACTCGGCGTACGTCGGAGTCGTCTCGTCCGACGCGAAGTTCACCGGCAGCCCGCCGCCGATGTCGAGCGTGTCGACCTGCCGGCGCCCGGCCCGCTCGTTGATCTCCTCGGCGAGCGCGTACGTCTCGGCCACGCCCTCGGTCATCAGCGCCAACGGGATGCCCTGCGACCCGGTGTGCGCGTGCAGCCGGGTCAGCCACGGCCGGTCCAGATACGCCCGCACCACCCACTCGCGCGCCCCCTCGTCGCGCAGCGCCACCCCGAACTTCGAGGTCGCCGTCGCCGTCGACAGCGCCTCGATGGAACCCCCGCCGACCTGCGGGTTGACCCGGATGCCGAGCGGAGAGCGGCTCGTCCCCCCGGCCATCAGACCGTCGAGGCGCGCCAGCTCCTGCGGGTTGTCCGCGTTCACCGCGATGCCCAGCGCCAGCGCCTCCCGCAGCTCGGCCGGCGTCTTGGCGGGCGAGTCCAGCACCGTCCGCTCCGGCGGCACCCCCGCCGCCCGTGCCAGCGCCACCTCACCCGGGCTCGCGACCTCCGCGCCGATGCCCTCCTCGTGCAGCAGCCGCAGCACCGGGACCAGCGGGGTCGCCTTCACCGCGAAGGCGTGCAGCACGGGCGTCCCGGGTGCCGTCACCGCCTCGAACGCGGCCCGCAGCGCCGCCGCCGACTCCCGTATCCCGGCCACGTCCAGCAGTCCGAGGATCGGGGCGTCCGTCCCGAGCAGCCCCTGCTCCACGGCCGCCCGCACCGCCTCGTCCCGCCGCGCCGCCCGCTCCGCGTCGGAGCCGCCGCGGCCACCGCCAGTGCCCGTGCCGCCGGGACCGCCGCCGCTCATGCTCGTGCCGTCACTCACGTGGTCCTCCGACCCCTCGTCGCCCGCCGACCTGTCTCGTTGCCTGCCCCGCACATCCAGCCAAACACCCGCGACGCGTTCGTGCCGGGACACGGACGTATTGACTAGTTCTATTCACAAGACGAGGATATGAATATCCGCAGTAACAATCCGCCGGGAGCAAGCCACCAGGAGGCAGACCATGTCCGGACCCCGCCCGCCCGTCTCCCGCCACAGCCCTCAACCGAGGCCCTCCGGTCCGCCCCCTCGTCCTGTCCGAGCGCCACGCGGTACGACGCCGAGTGCCCTGGGCTGGCAGCAGGAGGCCGCCCTGCGGATGCTGCAGAACAACCTCGACCCCGAGGTCGCCGAGCACCCCGACAAGCTCGTCGTCTACGGCGGCACCGGCAAGGCCGCCCGCGACTGGCGCTCCTTCGACGCCATGGTCCGCACCCTGAGGACCCTCAAGCAGGACGAGACGATGCTCGTCCAGTCGGGCCGCCCGGTCGGCGTCATGCAGACCCACGAGTGGGCCCCGCGCGTCCTCATCGCCAACTCCAACCTCGTCGGCGACTGGGCGAACTGGGAGGAGTTCCGCCGCCTGGAGCAGCTCGGCCTCACCATGTACGGGCAGATGACGGCCGGCTCCTGGATCTACATCGGCACCCAGGGCATCCTCCAGGGCACCTACGAGACCTTCGCCGCCGTCGCCGCGAAGCAGTTCGGCGGCACCCTCGCCGGGACCATCACCCTCACCGCCGGCCTCGGCGGCATGGGCGGCGCCCAGCCCCTCGCGGTCACCATGAACGACGGCGTCGCCATCTGTATCGACTGCGACCCGCGCGCCATCGACCGCCGCATCGAGCACCGCTACCTCGACGTCAAGGCCGACTCCCCCGACCACGCCCTCCAGTTGGCCACCGAGGCCCGGGACCGGCGCGAGCCGCTGTCCATCGGCGTCCTCGGCAACGCCGCCGACCTCGTCCCGCGGCTGCTCGCCATGGGCGCCCCCATCGACATCGTCACCGACCAGACCTCGGCCCACGACCCCCTGGCCTACCTGCCCACCGGCATCGCCTTCGAGGACATGGCCGACGCCGCCGCCAAGGACCCGGCCGGCTTCACCACCCGGGCCCGCGAGTCCATGGCCCGGCACGTCGAGGCCATGGTCGGCTTCCAGGACGCCGGCGCCGAGGTCTTCGACTACGGCAACTCCATCCGCGGCGAGGCCCAGCTCGCCGGATACGACCGGGCCTTCGCCTTCCCCGGCTTCGTCCCCGCTTACATCCGCCCGCTGTTCTGCGAGGGCAAGGGCCCCTTCCGCTGGGCCGCCCTGTCCGGCGACCCCGCCGACATCGCCCGGACCGACAAGGCGATCCTCGACCTCTTCCCGGAGAACGAGTCCCTGGCCCGCTGGATCAAGATGGCGGGGGAGCGGGTCCACTTCCAGGGCCTGCCCGCCCGCATCTGCTGGCTCGGCTACGGCGAGCGCGACAAGGCGGGTGAGCGGTTCAACGACATGGTCGCGAGCGGTGAGCTGTCCGCCCCGATCGTCATCGGCCGCGACCACCTCGACTGCGGCTCCGTCGCCTCCCCGTACCGCGAGACCGAGGCCATGCTCGACGGCTCCGACGCCATCGCCGACTGGCCCCTGCTCAACGCCATGGTCAACGTGGCCTCCGGCGCCTCCTGGGTCTCCCTCCACCACGGCGGTGGCGTCGGCATGGGCCGCTCCATCCACGCCGGGCAGGTCACGGTCGCCGACGGCACCGCACTGGCCGGCGAGAAGATCCGCCGGGTGCTCACCAACGACCCCGGCATGGGCGTCATCCGGCACGTCGACGCCGGGTACGACATCGCGGAATCGGTGGCCGCCGAACGGGACGTGCGGGTGCCGATGCGCGAGGGTGACGGGACACGCGAGGGCGCCGAGACCCGCGAGGGTGACGACGCGTGAGCTTCCACAGCATGTGGGCGGAGCTGCTGCCGGTCGGCCGCGGCTCCGCCTCCGGCGGCTACCGCCGCTACGCCTGGACCGGCGCCGACACCGACTGCCGGGCCTGGTTCCGGGAGCAGGCCGAGGCCCGCGGGCTGACCTACGAGACCGACCGCAACGGCAACCAGTGGGCCTGGCTCGGCGACCCCGCCGCCGGGAACGCCGTCGTCACCGGATCCCACCTCGACTCCGTGCCCGACGGCGGCGCCTTCGACGGGCCCCTCGGTGTCGTCTCCGCCTTCGCGGCCCTGGACGAACTGCGCGGGAGGGGAGCGCGGCTCACCCGGCCGCTGGGCATCGTCAACTTCGGCGACGAGGAGGGCGCCCGCTTCGGCCTCGCCTGCGTCGGCTCCCGGCTCACCGCGGGCGCGCTCACCGCCGAGCAGGCCCACCGCCTCACCGACGGCGACGGCATCACGCTCCCGCGGGCCATGGAGGCCGCCGGGTTCGACCCGGACACCATCGGCCCCGACCCCGAGCGGCTGGCCCGCATCGGCGCCTTCGTGGAACTCCACGTCGAACAGGGCCGCGCCCTCGACCTGTCCGGCGACCGGATCGGCATCGCGTCCGCCATCTGGCCGCACGGACGCTGGCGCTTCGACTTCCGGGGCGAGGCCAACCACGCCGGCACCACCCGCCTCGCCGACCGGCGCGACCCCATGCTCTCCTACGCCGAGACCGTGCTCGCCGCCCGCCGCGAGGCGGAACTCGCCGGTGCCGTCGCCACCTTCGGCAAGATCACCGTCGAGCCCAACGGCGTCAACGCCATCCCGTCCCTCGTGCGCGGCTGGCTCGACTCCCGCGCCGCCGACCAGGAAAGCCTGGACACCGTGGTCGGCGGGGTGGAGAAGGCCGCCCGTGAGTACGCCGCCGCCCACGGCGTCGACCTCGACGTCGTACGCGAGTCCTTCACCCCCGTCGTCGAGTTCGACCACGCCCTGCGCGACGAACTCGCCCGCATCCTCGGCAGCACCACGGAACTCGCGGTCCCCGTCCTCGGCACCGGCGCCGGACACGACGCCGGAATCCTCTCCGGACGCATCCCGACCGCCATGCTGTTCGTGCGCAACCCCACCGGCGTCTCGCACTCCCCGGCCGAGTACGCCGCCGAGGACGACTGCGTGGCCGGGGTGAGCGCACTCGCCGACGTATTGGAAGGGCTGGCCCGCACGTGACCCCCACCAAGCGGACGTACTGGCTGGAGCACGCCTGGCTCGGCACCCACGTCGAGCCGGGCGTCGCCCTCGACGTGCACGACGGCCGCATCACCGCCGTCCGCCAGGACACCCCCGCCCCGCCGCCCGGCACCGAGGTCCTGCGCGGACTGACCCTCCCGGGACTGGCGAACGCCCACTCGCACGCCTTCCACCGCGCCCTGCGCGGCACCGTCCAGGTCGGCTCCGGCACCTTCTGGACCTGGCGCGAGGTCATGTACTCCGTCGCCGACCGGCTGACCCCCGAGACGTACCACGACCTCGCCCGCGCGGTGTACGCCGAGATGGCGCTCGCCGGCATCACCGCCGTCGGCGAGTTCCACTACGTCCACCACGCCCCCGGCGGCACCCCCTACGCCGACCCCAACGCGATGGGCGAGGCCCTCATCGAGGCCGCCTCCGAAGCCGGCATCCGCATCACCCTCCTCGACACCTGTTACCTGTCCGCCGGCTTCGGGCAGCCCCCGAACACCCACCAGCGCCGCTTCTCCGACGGGACGGCGGACGCCTGGGCGGAACGCTGTTCAGTCCTCAAGGAACGGGATCACGCACGGATCGGGGCGGCGATCCACTCCGTACGGGCCGTGCCCGCCGGCCAGTTGGCGACCGTGGCGCGCTGGGCCGAGGAGAGGCGGGCCCCGCTGCATGTGCACCTGTCCGAGCAGACCGCCGAGAACGACGCCTGCCGCGACGCCCACGGCCGCACACCCACCCGGCTCCTCGCCGACCACGGCGTGCTCGGACCCCGCACCACCGGCGTTCACAACACCCACCTCACCGACGAGGACGTCGCCCTGCTCGGCGGCAGCCGCACCGGCACCTGCATGTGCCCCACCACGGAACGCGACCTCGCCGACGGCATCGGCCCCGCGGCCGCCCTCCAGCGGGCGGGCTCCCCGCTCTCCCTCGGCTCCGACAGCCACGCCGTCGTCGACCTGCTGGAGGAGGCGCGCGCCATGGAGCTGAACGAGCGCCTGCGCACCCGCACCCGCGGCCACTGGACGGCCGCCGCCCTGCTGCGCGCCGCCACCGCCGACGGCCACGCCGCCCTCGGCTGGGGCGACGTCGGGACCATCGAGGCCGGGGCCCGCGCCGACCTCACCACGGTCGCCCTCGACTCGGTCAGAACAGCGGGGCCGCTGCCCAGGCTCGGCGCCGAGACGGCCGTATTCGCCGCGACGGCAGCGGACGTACGGCACACGATCGTGGGCGGCCGGCACGTCGTACGCGACGGGGCGCACACCCTCGTACCCGATGTGCCGCAGACCCTGGCGCGGGCCGTCGAAGCCCTGCGCGCATAGCGACGAACACCCGCCCCCGCCCCCGCTCCCACGAGGACGTCACGGACACCATGAGCAGCAGCACCGTCATCACCAACATCGCCGCGCTGGTCACCAACGACCCCTCCCTCGGTGACAACTCCCCCCTCGGACTGGTCCGGGACGCGGCCGTCGTCATCGACGGCGACCGCGTCGCGTGGACCGGTGAATCAAGCAAAGCACCCGCCACTGACAACCGGGTCGACGCCGGCGGCCGGGCGGTCCTCCCCGGCTTCGTCGACTCCCACTCCCACCTCCTCTTCGGCGGCGACCGCACCGAGGAGTTCAACGCCCGCATGTCCGGCCGCCCCTACAGCGCCGGCGGCATCCGCACCACCGTCGCCGCCACCCGCGCCGCGAGCGACGCGGAACTGGAGGCGGGCCTCACCCGTTACCTCGAAGAGGCCCTGCGCCAGGGCACCACCACCTTCGAGACCAAGTCCGGCTACGGCCTGACCACCGCCGACGAGTCCCGCGCCCTGCGCGTCGCCGCCCGCCACACCGACGAGGTCACCTTCCTCGGCGCCCACATCGTCGCCCCCGAACTCGCCGACGACCCGGCCGCCTACGTCGCCCTCGTCACCGGCGAGATGCTCGACGCCTGCGCCCCGCACGCCCGCTGGATCGACGTGTTCTGCGAGAAGGGCGCCTTCGACGGCGACCAGGCCCGCGCGATCCTCACCGCCGGCCGGGCCAAGGGCCTGCACCCGCGCATCCACGCCAACCAGCTCTCCTACGGCCCCGGCGTCCAGCTGGCGGTCGAACTCGACGCCGCCAGCGCCGACCACTGCACCCATCTCACCGACGCCGACGTGGACGCCCTCGCCGGCAGCCGCACGGTCGCCACCCTGCTCCCCGGCGCCGAGTTCTCCACCCGCGCCGAGTGGCCGGACGCCCGGCGCCTCATCGACGCCGGTGCCACGGTCGCGCTGTCCACCGACTGCAACCCCGGCTCGTCCTTCACGTCCTCCGTGCCGTTCTGCGTCGCGCTCGCCGTACGGGACATGGGGATGACCCCCGACGAGGCGGTCTGGTCGGCCACCGCGGGCGGCGCGGCCGCCCTGCGCCGCGACGACATCGGCCGCCTCACCCCGGGCGCGTACGCCGACCTGACCCTCCTCGACGCCCCGAGCCACGTCCACCTGGCCTACCGGCCCGGCGTCCCGCTGGTCAGCGAGGTCTGGCGGCGCGGCGTACGCGTGGTCTGACCGCCGCCCGGACTCCCGCCCGAACCGCTCAGGAGGCCCCGGCGCGCCACCGCTGGTCCGTCCGCCCCGACCCCGTCCCGACGAGGACCACCGCGTCGCCCCCGCCCGGCGTCACCGCGCGGTCCGGGGCGATGCCGGGGCGGATCACCCCCCGCGCGTCCACCGAGAAGCGGAGGTTCCGGCCGTTGCGTCCGTCGACCGAGTCGCACTCCCAGACGCCGACGCCCTTCTCCACGGAGCCGCGGCTGTCCAGGCAGTAGTCCTCGTCGGCGTACGACTGGACCACCCCGCGCCCGGCGTCGACCCGCCACAGCTGGGTGTGGGACGAGGTGCAGGGCGCCGTGACGACGTCCGTGCCCTTCTCCATGCCGCCGTCGATGTCCAGGCACCGGCCCGAGGCGACGTTCACCACCTGGGCGTACGTCCCGCCCGGCGCCCGGTACGACGGCGTGGACGGCGTCGGCGACGGCCGCGCGGTGCGCGAGGGCGTCGGACTCGGCTTCGGCGCGGGGGCCTTCGACGACGCGGAGGGCGACGGCGACGGCGTGGGGGAGGACGGCGTAGCCGGGACGGTCGCCGTCACCGTCACCGGCGGTGGCCCGGCGGGGGGACGTGACGACGCGTTCGCCGCCGGCCGGGACGGCGGGTCGTCCGGCGACAGCACCAGGAGGAGCAGCGGCGCCAGGGCCACGCCCAGGGCCGCCGAGGCCAGCGCGAAGCGGCGTGACGGCGGCCAGGGCCCGGACATCGCCGGCGGGGCGACGCCGCCCGGCTCGTCCGCTCCCCGCGCCGCGTACGCCGTGCCCGCCCACGGCAGCAGGCCCTCGGCCAGGGCCGTGCGCGGGGCGTCCCGCAGGGTGCACAGCTCCTCGTGCGCCGCCGTGCAGTGCGGGCAGTGCGTCATGTGGGCGCGCAGGTCGGCGCTGTCCCGGGGCGTGTCGGGCCGTACCGACTCCTCGATGAGGCGCCGGAAGCCCACACAGCGCGGGTCCTCGGAGGCGGCCAGCCGGGACCGCAGACAGGCCTGCGCCAGTGCCTGGAGCGCGGGCTGTGTGCCGTACGTGACGTCCTGGCGGCCGAGGCCGAGCAGTGCGGCCGTCCGGTCGGCGGGCTCCCGGTCCACCACTCCGTACCAGATCATGCCCTGGGCGCGGGGCGGCAGGGAACGGAAGGCCGCGAGCATGGGCGGGACCGGGCAGCCGGTGCCCGCCGTGTTCAGCACGAGGAGCAGTCCGGCGTCGAGTCCGGCGGAGCGTTCGTCGGCCGCCCACTCGGCCGCGGTCTCACCGGTCAGGAGCAGGAGTCGGTGCCGCCACGGCCCACCGGCGTCGGTGCCGCGGGCGGCCTGACGGGCCGCCAGTGCGAAGGCGCGCGCGGCCAGTTGCCGTGCCGTGGACTCGCCGGCCGCGCACAGGCGGGCGTAGGCGAGCACCGAGGGCTGATGCCGTGCGCGGAGTTCCTGGAGCGCCGGATAGGCGGTGGGTGTGTCGGCGCGCAGCAGTTCGGACAGCCGCGCGTCGGACGCGCCGGCGTACATCTCCTCGCCGGCCTGGGCGCCACCGTCGGTCCCGTCGCCCCGAGCCATCCGTCCGCCTCCTCGCACCCCGCGACTCCACGGTGCCGGTCCTGACGTACCGGCCAGTTTGCGGGGTGCCTCATAGTGGTGGAACGGGGCCCGCGAGGAAAGAGGTTTCCGTGGGTAACCGGCGGCTGTTCCGGGGGCTGTTCCGGGCGAGGGCGATGGTCCGTACCGGAAGCGGCGCGCACAACCCGAAGGGGGGCGGCCCGACTTCGGACCGCCCCCCTGGAGGGCAAGCGTCACCCGGCGAGGACTACTCCTCGACCGTGAGCCCCTTGCGCAGCCGTACGAGTGTCCGCGACAGCAGGCGCGAGACGTGCATCTGGGAGATGCCGAGTTCCTCGCCGATCTCCGACTGGGTCATGCCGGCGACGAAGCGGAGCGAGAGGATCTTGCGGTCCCGGGACGGAAGTTCGGCGATCAGCGGCTTCAGCGACTCGACGTACTCGATGCCCTCGAGCCCGTGGTCCTCGTAGCCGATGCGGTCGGCCAGCGCGCCCTCCGCGTCGTCCTCCTCCGGCTGGGCGTCCAGCGAGGAGGCGGTGTAGGCGTTGGACGCCGCCATGCCCTCGACGACCTCGTCCTTGGTCAGGCCGAGGTGCTCGGCCAGTTCGCTCACCGTGGGCGCGCGGTCCAGCCGCTGGGCCAGCTCGTCGCCGGCCTTGGCCAGGTCGAGCCGCAGCTCCTGGAGGCGGCGCGGGACGCGCACGGACCACGAGGTGTCGCGGAAGAAGCGCTTGATCTCGCCGATGATGGTCGGCATCGCGAATGTGGGGAACTCCACACCGCGGGACATCTCGAAGCGGTCGATCGCCTTGATCAGGCCGATCGTGCCGACCTGGATGATGTCCTCCATCGGCTCGCTGCGGGAGCGGAAGCGGGAGGCCGCGAACTTGACCAGGGCGAGGTTGAGCTCGACGAGCGTGTTGCGTACGTACGCGTGCTCGTGGGTGCCTTCCTCCAGCGACTCAAGCCGCTCGAAGAGGGTCTTGGACAGGGCCCGGGCGTCCGCCGGAGCAACCTCGTCGTAAGCGGGGATGTCCGGAAGCCCGGCGAGTACGCCGTCGTGGTCGACGACCGCGTCGTGATGCTCGATGGGATCCAGATGTTCCGGAGGGAGTGTCGACGTCGCTTCTTGGGTACGCGATCCGTCGAGCCGGGGTGACATGATGTCCTCCATCGTTCTCGGCATACGGCTGCCGAAGCCAAATACGTGCACTGCGGTGTGCGGCGCCTCCAAAGCCGGCCGTGTCGGTTTACGTGTCCTACTAGCCCTACCGGGTTTACCGAGCCCACCGCAAGTGTGTTCTGAGCGGGTATGTCCGTTTGTGTGCGGTTGTTCGGGTGTCGGAGTGCGGTGGGAAGGCGTAGTGTTCGGGGGCGTCAGCAGGCAGTCACGACCTCGGGAGAGAGAAACGGCATGGACCGCGGGACGGTCGGTAGTGCCCAGTCGGGCCGGCTTCTGGTGGAAGTGCGGGAAGAGGGCCCCAGTGCCGTCGTGACACCGGCGGGTGAGTTGGATCACCACACCGCCGAGCTGTTGCGCGAGCCGCTGGAGGACTGTCTCGCCAAGGGATTCAACCGGCTTGTCGTCGACTGTTCGCGTCTGGAGTTCTGCGACTCCACGGGACTCAACGTCCTGCTCGGCGCGCGGTTGAAGGCGGAGGCCGCGGGGGGCGGTGTGCATCTGGTGGCCATGCAGCCCGTGGTGGCTCGCGTGTTCGAGATCACGGGGGCCGAAGCGGTCTTCACCCTCCATGACACCCTTGAGGCCGCCTTGGCCGACGAGACCGACTGAGCCGTCCTTGTCCGGCCGACGGAGGGTCTCGTGTGCTGCCTGGGACAGGCGTTTTCGCCCCGTCCCGTGTTTCGTGCCGAATACAGGGGTGTTCGGACGGGTCGGTCGGGCAGGAGACACCCAGAGCTGACTGTGTACGACGTACGACTTTGAAAACGTGAACTGGTGAATCGGTGAGGTGAAGCGCTGATGAGCACCACCCGGCCCTACTCGCCGGGCGACCGCGGTCCGGAGCCCAGCGGCGCTTCCGGGGCGTCCGAGGGGGGCGTGCCCGGGACCGGGGAGCCCGAGGGGGGCGTGCCCGCGGGGCAGGCCGCCGTGATCGGGGCGGCCGTGCCGCCGTCCCCGGCCCCTTCCTCGTCCCCGGCCTCTTCCTCGTCCCCGGTCTCTTCCTCGTCCCCGGCTCCTTCCTCGTCTCCGTCCGAGGCCGCGGCCGCCGGTGACGGTGGGCGGCAGGGGCGCAGGCTGAGCTTCGACGACCAGAGCGGGGTGGTCCCGCTCGCTCGTGACTTCACCCGCCAGGCGCTGTACGCCTGGGGCTGGTTGCCCTCCGCCACCGCGGACCAGCGGGCCGCCGCCGAGGACGTACTGCTCGTGGTCTCCGAGCTGGTCACCAACGCGTGCCTGCACGCCGAGGGGCCGGACGAGCTGTGGATCACCTGCGAGAAGAAGGTGATCCGGCTGGAGGTCTCCGACCGCGGTACGGGTCAGCCGACGCCGCGGACCCCGCACCGGGCGGGGCGTCCCGGTGGTCACGGCATGTTCATCGTGCAGCGGCTGTGCCTGGACTGGGGCGTGGTGCGTACGCCCGGGGTCGCGGGCAAGCGGGTATGGGCGGAACTGGGGGCACCGGCGTAGTCTTCGCGGTCTTTCCCACCCGCCCGTCCGACTCGGTGGGCCGGGAGGCCGACGTCCCCGGGGCTCCGCCCCGGACCCCGGCGGGGACCGCGTCCCCTGCACCCCTGCGAGAACTGGGCCCTGCGCCGTCCCGTCCCCGCAGCCTCAAGGCTTCTGCACCGCCCTGAGCCCTGCACCGCGCGGCAACTCCGACCTCCTGCGCCCGTGCAGCCCTCACCCCCCCTGGCACCCCCTGCACCCCCTTGCACCGCCCTGCGTCGCGCTCTGTGCCGTCCCAGGCCGCGCCCGTCGCCCTGTGCCCCGCCTGTCCCCCCAGCCCTCGCCCCGCGCCCCCGAAACGCCCGGAGGGCCACCGCATCCCTCGGGATGCGATGACCCTCCGCAGGCAGGAACCGCCAGGCCGGCAGGCCTCAGCGGACGTCGCCCATGAGTTCCTTCACGCGCTTGCGGTACATCCAGATCGCGACACCGGCGAGGACGGCCAGGGCGGCCTCCGCGGCGACGATGCCCGTCTTGTTGAGGTCGACGCCGGCGATGGAGAGCAGGCCGGTCGTGGCGTCACCGGCGGTGACGGCCAGGAACCAGACGCCCATCATCTGCGAGGCGTACTTCACGGGCGCCATCTTCGTGGTGACCGACAGGCCCACCGGGGAGAGCATCAGCTCACCGCAGGTCTGGACGAAGTAGATCGCCACCAGCCACAGCGCGGCCGCCTTGTGACCGCCGTCCGCGATGGCCAGCGGGGCCAGGAAGAGGAAGAAGGACGCGCCGACCAGCACCAGGCCGAACGAGAACTTCACGATCGTGCTCGGCTCCTTGCCGCGGCGGGCGAGCGCCAGCCACACCGTGGCGAAGACCGGGGCCAGGGCCATGATGATGACCGGGTTGACCGACTGGAACCAGGAGACCGGGAACTCCCAGCCGAGGACGCTGGTGTCGGTGGAGGAGTCGGCGAAGATCGCCAGGGTCGAGCCGCCCTGGTCGTAGATCATCCAGAAGACGGCCGCGGCGACGAAGAACCAGATGTACGCCGACATCTTGGACTGCTCGGCGCGGTCCAGGGCCTTGTCGCGCTTGATGCGGGTCAGGACCAGCACCGGGATGATCACGCCGAGCAGGGTCAGCGGGACCAGGATCCAGTTCAGGGTGTAGTTCCCGGAGAAGCCGACGATCGCGTAGAAGACCAGGGCGAGCGCGGCCCAGAACGCGGCCTTGCGCAGGGTGGAGGTCTTCTCCTCCACCGACAGGGGCTTCGGGACCACGCTGGAGTGCGGGGCCAGGTGGCGGCTGCCGAGCAGGAACTGGATCACGCCCAGGCCCATGCCGACCGCGGCGAGTGCGAAGCCCAGGTGCCAGTTGACGTTCTCACCGATGGTGCCGATGATCAGCGGCGCCGCGAAGGCACCGAGGTTGATGCCCATGTAGAAGACGGTGAAGCCACCGTCGCGGCGCGGGTCGTCGGGGCCGTCGTAGAGCTGGCCGACCATCGTCGAGATGTTGGCCTTCAGCAGGCCGGAACCGATGGCGACCAGGCCGAGGCCCGCGAAGAACGTGCCCGAGGAGGGCAGCGCCAGCGTGAGGTGGCCGAGCATGATGATGCCACCGGCGACGGCGACGGTCTTGCGGGGTCCCCAGACACGGTCGCCGAACCAGCCGCCCGGCATCGTGAGCAAGTACACCAGCGAGAGGTACACCGAGTAGATCGCGGTCGCGGTGCCGGCGTTCATGCCGAGACCGCCGGGGGCCACCAGGTACAGCGGGAGCAGAGCCCTCATGCCGTAGTAGGAGAAACGCTCCCACATCTCGGTCATGAAGAGAGTGGCCAGTCCGCGGGGGTGGCCGAAGAAGGTCTTCTCGGAACCGGGGGTGCCCGGAGAGACCGAGTCCTTCGTCAGGCTGGACGCCATGGTCGATCCTTGCTGGTCGGGACGCGCTCACGAGGCGATGCGCGCCCGGTGGGGGGCAGCCGGCACCGGCGGCCTTCGTCCGCCCACCCCACGCCCGAGGGATTCCGCTCCGGATTGCGAAGCGGTGGACGGCGACCACCGGGATCCACGCCTCTGCGCGCGTCACTGCACGCGGTGAGGCCCGGCCACAGGTCATTCCTTTCAAGGCCGGCCGTGGGGGCCGACCCGCACACAAAAGAGACCTTCAGCATCGAACTGTCGCCAAAGGTCCCCTGGGTGCTACAGGCGCTGATTCACCATACGGCAGGACACCGCCCGGTATGGAAGGACTTGAGACGCGGATCACAGGTAATAAAGGAACCGCGAACGATCTTTCGAAGGTCCATCACACAATGACACCCCACTGCCGCAGGTTCGCACAGCGGGTCGGTGAGGGGTCGGCGGGGGGTCGGACGGGCAGGTCGCGCGGCGGGTGCCCGGCTTGTCCATAGGTAAGAGAGCCTCGGGGCCACCACGCCCCGGGCGCTGCTCCGGGCGGACTACCATCAGCTCATGACCCGTGTACTGCTCGCCGAGGACGACGCGTCCATCTCGGAGCCGCTGGCCCGCGCACTGCGCCGGGAAGGGTACGAGGTCGAGGTGCGTGAGGACGGACCCACCGCACTCGACGCCGGGCTGCAGGGCGCCATCGACCTGGTCGTGCTGGACCTGGGCCTGCCGGGCATGGACGGGCTGGAGGTCGCCCGCCGGCTGCGGTCCGAGGGCCACGCCGTGCCGATCCTGATCCTGACCGCGCGCGCCGACGAGGTGGACACCGTCGTCGGTCTGGACGCGGGCGCCGACGACTACGTCACCAAGCCGTTCCGCCTCGCCGAGCTGCTCGCCCGGGTCCGCGCCCTGCTGCGGCGCGGTGCCGTCGAGCCCCCGCAGCCGGCCGCCACGCACGGTGTGCGTATCGACGTCGAGTCGCACCGGGCCTGGATGGGCGAGGAGGAGCTCCAGCTCACCGCCAAGGAGTTCGACCTGCTGCGGGTGCTGGTGCGCGACGCCGGCCGGGTCGTCACCCGCGACCAGCTGATGCGCGAGGTCTGGGACACCACCTGGTGGTCGTCGACCAAGACCCTCGACATGCACATCTCCTGGCTGCGCAAGAAGCTGGGGGACGACGCGGCCAACCCCCGCTACATCGCCACCGTGCGCGGCGTGGGTTTCCGTTTCGAGAAGAACTGAGCCACCGAGAAGCTCTCGGGGCCTGCCCGGGTAAGAGGACATGCGCCGTCGACTGATCCAGTCCACGCTCGCCGTGGTGCTCGTCGTGATCGCCGTTTTCGGCGTCTCCCTCGTGATCGTCGAAACCCGGACGATCAGTAACTCCGCCCAGGAACGGGTCGACCTGGAGGCGGTGCGGCTGGCCAGCATCGTGGACAGCCGGCTGCTCGGGGCGGGGTCCGTCGACGCGAAGTTCCTCCGGGAGCAGGTCCGGGACGCCCGGTACGCCGAGATCCGCATCCCCGGCAAGCCGGTCATCGAGGTCGGCAGCCGGCCGACCGGTGAGGTCATCCGGGGCAGGGCCACCGGCGAGGAGGGCGAGACGGTCCTCGTCGAGGAGCCGAGTTCCTCGGTGACCCGCGAGGTCGGCCGGACCCTGCTGATCATCGGTCTGGTGGCGCTGCTCGCGGTGATCGCCGCGGTGCTGCTGGCGATCCGGCAGGCCAACCGCCTCGCCTCCCCGCTCACCGACCTCGCCGAGACCGCCGAACGCCTCGGCTCCGGCGACCCGCGCCCGAGGCACAAGCGCTACGGCGTCCCCGAGCTGGACCGGGTCGCGGACGTGCTGGACTCCTCCGCCGAGCGCATCGCCCGGATGCTCACCGCCGAGCGCCGCCTGGCCGCCGACGCCTCCCACCAGCTGCGTACACCGCTGACCGCGCTGTCCATGCGGCTGGAGGAGATCACCCTCACCGAGGAACTGGAGACGGTGAAGGACGAGGCGGCGATCGCGCTGTCGCAGGTGGAGCGGCTGACGGACGTCGTGGACCGGCTGCTGACGAACTCCCGCGACCCGCGCAGCGGCTCCGCCGTCACCTTCGAGCTGGACGACGTCATCCAGCAGCAGATCGCGGAGTGGCGTCCCGCCTACCGCAGCGAGGGGCGGGCGATCGTCAGTTCCGGCAAACGGCATCTGACGGCCGTGGGCACCCCGGGCGCGGTGGCGCAGGTGCTGGCCGCGCTGATCGAGAACTCGCTGATGCACGGGGGCGGCACGGTGGCCCTGCGGACCCGGGTGACCGGCAACCAGGCGGTGGTCGAGGTCACCGACGAGGGGGCCGGCGTCCCGGGCGACCTGGGGGCGCGGATCTTCGAGCGCGCGATCAGCGGGCGGAACTCGACGGGCATCGGCCTGGCCGTCGCCCGCGACCTGGCCGAGGCGGACGGCGGCCGGCTGGAGCTGCTCCAGGGCCGTCCTCCGGTGTTCGGCCTGTTCCTGTCGCGCACACCGCCGTCGAAGAAGTCGTCCGGGGACTCGGGGCAGACGGTGCGCTAGGCGCCCGCGCGGGCAGGGCCCGGCCGCCGTCAGCGGTGGGCGGCCGGGGTGCCGTCCGCGGTGCGCACCGCCGTCGGCTGCTCGTGCTCCAGGAAGGTCTCCGCCCGCGTCACCGGCTCGCGGGCCGGCAGCGCCCGGAAGACCCAGGTGCGGTACGACCAGAAGCGGAACAGCGTGCCGATGCCGATGCCGAGGAACTTGAAGATGTTGCTCTGCAACGGGCTGTCCCAGCCGAAGCCGTACGTCGCCGTGTAGAGCACGCCGTTCTCGATCACCAGTCCGACCGCGCTGAACAGCAGGAACAGTGACATCTCGCGGGTCCGGCGGCCCTTGTCGCGGTCCCGGTAGGTGAAGTAGCGGAAGCCCAGGTAGTTGAAGACGATCGCGAAGACGGTCGCGATGATGCTCGCCCGCACCACCGCGAGGTCGGTCGCGTGCCGCATCAGGTTGAAGACGAGCAGGTTGACCAGGACCCCCGCGCCGCCCACCGCGCCGAACTTCACGACCTCACGGGCCAGCCGGCCGATCCGCTCCCGGACCGCGCCGCGGGGCGCCGGGGATGCCGGGGGTGTGGGGGGAGCCGTATGAGCACCCGAGGAACCATGTCCCATGGTCGTGCAGGCCCCCGTCCATCGGTTGGCGTCAATCCGTTCATGCTAACCACCCGGACGTGCGATCTTCCTGCGGACGGACGCGGGGCGACGGGAAAGGGGGGCCGTGTCCCCGGGGAAACGGCCGGTAAACAGGTGGGCCTCGCGCGGCCGATACGCTAGGGGTGTGACGTTCCCCGTAGTCGGTATGGTCGGCGGTGGCCAGCTCGCTCGTATGACACACGAGTCGGGCATCCCGCTGGGCATCAGGTTCAAGCTCCTCAGTGACACCCCTCAGGACTCCGCGGCGCAGGTCGTGAACGAAGTCGTCATCGGCGACTATCGCGATCTGGACACGCTGCGCGAGTTCGCGCGCGGCTGTGACGTGATCACCTTCGATCACGAGCACGTGCCGACCGAGCACCTCAGGGCCCTGGAGGCGGACGGCATCCCCGTGCGCCCGGGCCCCGACGCGCTCGTGCACGCCCAGGACAAGGGCGTGATGCGCGCGAAGCTCGACGCGATCGGCGTGCCCTGCCCACGGCACCGGATCGTGAGCGATCCGGCCGACGTGGCCGCCTTCGCGGACGAGGGGGACGGTTTCCCCGTCGTCCTCAAGACCGTGCGCGGCGGGTACGACGGCAAGGGCGTGTGGGTCGTGGACTCCGTGGCGGAGGCCGCCGAGCCCTTCCGCGCCGGTGTGCCCGTGCTGGCGGAGGAGAAGGTCGACTTCGTCCGCGAGCTGGCCGCCAACGTGGTCCGCTCCCCGCACGGCCAGGCGGTGGCGTATCCCGTCGTCGAGTCCCGGCAGGTCAAGGGCGTCTGCGACACGGTGATCGCGCCCGCCCCCGGCCTGGACGGGACGCTGGCGCTCAGGGCCGAGGAGATGGCGCTCAGCATCGCCAAGGAACTGGACGTCGTCGGCCACCTCGCCGTCGAGCTGTTCCAGACCCGCGACGGCCGCATCCTCGTCAACGAACTGGCGATGCGCCCGCACAACTCCGGCCACTGGACGATGGACGGCGCGATCACGTCGCAGTTCGCCAACCACGTCCGCGCGGTCCTCGACCTGCCCCTCGGCGACCCGCGCCCGCGCGCCGAGTGGACGGTCATGGTCAACGTCCTCGGCGGCGACTACCCGGACATGTACTCCGCGTACCTGCACTGCATGGCCCGCGACCCCCAGCTGAAGATCCACATGTATGGCAAGGACGTGAAGCCCGGCCGCAAGGTGGGTCACGTCAACACCTACGGCGACGACCTGGACGACGTGCTGGAGCGCGCCCGTCACGCTGCCGGATACCTGAGAGGGACGATCACCGAATGAGCCAGGCCAGCCCGGTCGGTCCAGTCGTCGGCATCGTCATGGGGTCGGACTCCGACTGGCCCGTGATGGAGGCCGCCGCCAAGGCGCTCGACGAGTTCGAGATCCCCTACGAGGTCGACGTCGTCTCCGCGCACCGCATGCCGCACGAGATGATCGCCTACGGCGAGCAGGCGGCCGGACGCGGGCTGAAGGCGATCATCGCCGGGGCCGGGGGCGCCGCCCACCTGCCCGGCATGCTCGCCTCGGTCACCCCGCTGCCCGTCATCGGCGTGCCGGTGCCGCTGAAGTACCTGGACGGCATGGACAGCCTCCTGTCCATCGTGCAGATGCCGGCCGGTGTCCCCGTCGCCACCGTCTCGGTCGGCGGCGCCCGCAACGCGGGTCTCCTGGCCGCGCGGATGCTCGCCGCCCACGACGAGGAGCTGCTGGGCCGGATGCGCGAGTTCCAGCAGGAGCTGAACGACCAGGCCACCGAGAAGGGCAAGCGGCTGCGTAGCAAGGTCGAGGGCTCCGCGGCCTTCGGCTTCGGGAAGTGAGGCCGGTGACCTCCCTCGACCGGGCCCGGGAGCTGCTGCGCGAGTTCCCCGTCGTCGACGGCCACAACGACCTGCCCTGGGCGCTGCGCGAGCAGGTCCGCTACGACCTCGACGCCCGTGACATCGCCGCCGACCAGTCCGCCCACCTGCACACCGACCTCGCCCGGCTGCGCTCCGGCGGCGTCGGCGCGCAGTACTGGTCGGTGTACGTCCGCTCGGACCTGCCGGGCGCGGTGACCGCGACGCTGGAGCAGATCGACTGCGTACGGCGGCTGATCGACCGCCACCCCGGGGAGCTGCGGGCCGCGCTGACCGCCGCCGACATGGAGGCCGCGCGCGCCGAGGGCCGCATCGCCTCGCTGATGGGCGCCGAGGGCGGCCACTCCATCGACGACTCGCTCGCCACGCTCCGCGCGCTGTACGCGCTCGGCGTGCGCTACATGACCCTCACCCACAACGACAACGTGGCGTGGGCGGACTCGGCGACCGACGAGCCCGCCGTCGGCGGCCTGTCGGCCTTCGGCCGCGAGGTCGTGCGGGAGATGAACCGCGAGGGCATGCTGGTCGACCTCTCGCACGTGGCGGCGACGACGATGCGCGACGCGCTGGACACCTCCACCGCGCCGGTGATCTTCTCCCACTCCTCCGCGCGGGCGGTCTGCGACCACCCGCGCAACATCCCGGACGACGTGCTGGAGCGGATGGCCGCGGGCGGCGGCATGGCGATGGTGACGTTCGTGCCGAAGTTCGTGCTCCAGGCGGCCGTGGACTGGACGGCCGCCGCGGACGACAACATGCGGGCGCACGGCTTCCACCCCCTGGACACCAGCGCCGAGGCGATGAAGATCCACCGTGCCTTCGAGGAGGGCACCCCGCGCCCGGTCGCCACGGTGTCCACGGTCGCCGACCACCTCGACCACATGCGCGAGGTCGCCGGCGTCGACCACCTCGGCATCGGCGGCGACTACGACGGCACCGCCTTCACACCCGACGGCCTGGACGACGTGTCCGGCTACCCGAACCTGATCGCCGAGCTGCTCGACCGCGGCTGGTCCCAGGCCGACCTGGCCAAGCTGACCTGGAAGAACGCGGTACGGGTGCTGGGCGCCGCGGAGGACGTGGCCCGGGGGCTTCAGGAGACGCGGGGACCGTCCAACGCCACACTCGAAGCACTGGACGGCTGAGCGGTCCCGTCACCGAGGGCGGGGTAGTCGGTGTAGCCGGTCGCCCCGCCCACGTACATGAAGTACCGGTCCCGTACCGGGTTCAGCGGCGCGCCGAGCCGCAGCCGCTCCACCAGGTCGGGGTTGGCGAGGAACGGCCGGCCCAGGGCGATCAGGTCGGCCCCGGCGGCCAGCAGCCGCTCGGAGGCGCGGCGCACGGCGTCCGTGGAGAGCTCCTCGCCCAGCACCGGGTTGGCGATCAGCACCCCGGGCCACCCGGCGCGGATCTTCCGGAACACCGGGGCGTCCGGGTCGGCGTACACCAGGTGCAGATCCGCGAGCCCGAGCCCGCCGAGCCGCTCGGTGAGCGCCGGGTAGATCTCCTCGGTCCCGCCCTCCGCGATGCCGTTGACGGTGTTGCCGGGGGAGACCCGCAGGCCCACCCGCTCGGCGCCGATCCCGGCGGCGACGGCCTCGACCACCTCGGCCGTGAACCGGATCCGCGCGGCGACCGGTCCGCCGTAGCCGTCGGTGCGGCGGTTGGTGTTGGCGGCCAGGAACTGGTGCAGGAGGTGGCCGTTGGCGGAGTGCACCTCCACGCCCTCGAACCCGGCGTCGAGCGCGTTGCGGGCGGCCCGCGCGAAGTCGGCGACGGTGGTGCGGATGTCCTCCTCGCCCATCTCCCTCGGGACGACGGCCGGACGGTGCCCTTCCGGCGTGAAGACCGTCCCGGGGAGCGGCACCGGCGAGGGCGCGACGGGCGTCAGCCCGCTGGTCGCGGGATGCCCGACCCGGCCGCCGTGCTGGAGCTGGAGGAACATCCGCCCGCCCGTCTCCCGTACCGCGTCGGTGACCTGCCGCCAGCCCGCCATGTGCCGCGCGCTGTGGACGGCGGTGATGTTCGGGTAGGTCTGCCCGACCGCGTTCGGCGTCGCCGCCTCGGCGACGATCAGTCCGGCGGAGGCGCGCTGGGCGTAGTAGGTGGCCATGAGCGGGGTCGGGGTGCCGTCGGCCTCCGCGCGATGGGGGTCCCCCCGGCTCGTTCAGAGCTGGGGGAGGGTTAGAGGGGCCATCACCAGACGGTTGGGGAGGGTGAGCGGGCCGAGCGGAGCGGACGCGAAGAGCTCTGTTGTGTGCGACATGCCCGTACGGTAGAACCTGACACTGATGTCAGAATCAAGCTCCGGAGACCCGGTGAGGAGACGTACGCATGCGGATCGGTGAACTCGCCCGGCGCACGAACGTCAGTGAGCGCTCGCTGCGGTACTACGAGAAGCAGGGCCTGCTCGCGGCCGAGCGCACGCCCGGCGGGCACCGCGAGTACGCGGAGGCGGCCGTCGACCGGGTCGTCCGGATCCAGGAGCTGTACGCGGCCGGCCTGTGCAGCGCCAAGATCGCGCAGCTCCTGCCCTGCATGCGGGACGGGGACGGCGGCCCCTCGGCCGCCGCCTCGCCGAAGCTGGTCGCCGACCTCACCGCCGAGCGTGCCCGCATCGACCGGATGATCGCCGACCTGCTCCGCTCCCGGGACACCCTGGACGAGGTCATCGAGGCGGCGGCCCGGAACTGAGCGGCGTACCCCCGAACGCCCCACCCACCAGGAAGGCCTTTCCGCCCCGTGCGACGGTGACGGTAACGCACGACGACCGTACGGAGCCCGCCATGGCAGACCTCCAGGACGACCTGCACACCAGCACCGAGGCCGGCGGGCTCGTCGACCTGTCCGTGCCGCCTGCCGCGGAGGCCTTCCCGCCGGAGCCCTACGCGCCCGTGTCCGACCCCGACGACGAGCCGCTCACCCGGGCGCACGCGGTGCTGGCCGCGCACCCCGTCGCCGACGGTTACAGCGGCCTGCCCTGGGCGCTCAAGCACCTGCCCTGGTACGACCTGGAGCTCGGCGAGAGCGCCGTCGACACCGACGTGCCCCGGCTCCGCGAGGGCCATGTGGGGGCGTTGTTCTGGTCGCTGCACCTGCCCGACGCCGTCGACGGGGACCGGGCCGTCGGTACCACCCTGGAGCAGCTGGACCTGGTCAAGATGGTCGTCCGGGCCCATCAGGAGGGGCTGCGCCTGGCGTACGACGCCGGGCAGGTCATCGACGCCCGCAACTGCGGCCGGGTCGCCGTGCTGCCCGGCCCCGCCGGCGCCGCCGCCCTCGGGGACCGCCTCGGCATCCTGCGCTCCCTGCACGCCCTCGGCCTGCGCGTGGTCACGCTGACCGGGGCGACCTGGGCGAGCGAGACGGGGCTGACCCGCTTCGGGGAGGAGGTCGTCCGCGAGATGAACCGGCTCGGCGTCGTCACCGACCTCTCCGGCGCCTCCGCCGAGACCATCCGCCGTACCTTCGCCGTCTCCAAGGCGCCGGCGCTGTGCACCCGCTCCGCCGCCCGCGCCCTGCGTCCGCACCCCGCCAACCTCCCCGACGACCTGCTCGTCGAGCTGGGCGCGGCCGGGGGCCTGTGCATGGTGCCGCTGACCGCCGAGCAGACCGGCCCGACCGTCCGGGACGTCGCCGACCACCTCGACCACGTCCGCACGGTGGCCGGCCCGCAGAGCGTCGGCCTGTCCGGCACCTACGACGCGGGCACCGCCCACCCGCTGGAGCTCGGGGACGCCTCCTGCTACCCCCGGCTCATCGCCGAGCTGCTGCGACGCGGCTGGGCCGAGTCGGACGTGGCTCTGTTGACCTGGGGCAACGTCCAGCGCGTACTGCGGGGAGCGGCCTTCACCGCCCGCGCGGCACAGGTGCGTCGGGAGCCTTCGACGGCGACGATCGCCGAACTCGACGGGTAACGGACACGGGTGACCGTCACGCGTGTTCGATCCGGCACAGGCAGAACGGATGCCCCGCCGGGTCGGCGTACACCATGAAGTCCTTCTTCTCCCGGTCCTCCAGGTCCAGCGGCCGGGCGCCCAGCGCGAGCACCTTCTCGTGCGCCGCGTCCATCTCCTCCCAGGTCGCCCCGCCGTCGAAGTCGAGGTGGAACTGCTGGGCGTTGCGGTCGGCACGCGGCCACTCGGGCGGGGTCAGACCCGGCGCCCGCTGGAAGGACAGCCTCGGCCCGCCGGGTACCTGGAGCACCACCCAGTCGGGATCCTGCTCCTCGGGGGTGCCGCCGCCGACCTGCGCGTAGAAGCGGGCCAGCTCGCTGGGGTCGGGACAGTCGACGACGACGGAACGCAAACGTGCCACGGGTGCCATGGGAACCTTCCGGTGTTGTCGGTCTGGGTCTCGCTCAGCAGGCGCAGAGGCAGAACGGGTGCCCGGCCGGGTCCGCGTAAACCCGGAAGGTCCGGGCCCGGTCCTCCGCGTCCAGCGGCCTCGCGCCCAGCTCCAGCACGGCCTTCTCCGCCGCGTCCAGGTCTTTCACCTGGAGGTCGAGGTGGAACTGCTGCGCGCCGTCGGGCCCGGGCCACTTCGGCGGTACGTGGCCGGGGGAGCCCTGGAAGGCCAGCGTCTGCCCGCCGGGCAGGTTCAGGTCGACCCACTCGTACTGGTCGTCGCTCTTGTCCTCGACGGTGCCGCCGAGGACGTCGGCGTAGAAGCGGGCCAGTGCGTGGGGGTCGGGACAGTCCAGGACGACGACGCCCAGTTCGGCGACAGCCATGACTTCCTCCTTGAGGTCCGCGTTTCTTCGGTTACCGGCAAAGTACGGGTAACCAGTAACGGTTACTGCATGCTGCCCTATGGGCGGTAACGTCGCAAGCATGAGTGAGAGATCGCCCGCGCCGGGAGGACTGGACCTGGTCGAGACCCTGGTGAACACGCTGGACATCGAGACGGGCGCCGACTCGCTGGACACACCGGAGGGCCGGGCGCGGTTCGGCCTGACGGAGGCCGACGTCCCGGGGGCACGCGAGCTGCGCGAGTCGCTGCGCGCGACCCTGCTCGCCCACGCGGGCCACCCGCCGCACCGCGCGGTGACCCCGCTCGGCGAGCTGCTGGCCGGGGCCCCGCTGGTGGTGACGGTCCACGCGGCCGACGGGTCCGCCGCCCTCGCCCCGGCCGGGGGCGACTCCCTGCCCGCCCGTGTCGCCGCCGCCGTCGCCGAGGCGCTGGTCGCGGGCACCTGGAACCGGCTGAAGGCCTGCGAGGCCGCCGACTGCCACTGGGCGTACTACGACCGCAGCCCGGCCGGACGCGGACGCTGGTGCTCGATGCAGGTGTGCGGGGCCCGCGCCAAGATGCGCCGGTACCGGGCCAAGGGGGCGTGATCCACAGGGACTTCACCGGCCGCCGGGCCGCCCCGTGGGGCAGAATGCGGGTGACGCCGGTTCGGCCGACTGAGCCTCGGCCGAACCGGCGTCACCCGTCGGTCGGCCGGTGTCACGCCGTCGGACGGCCCATCGCCCGGTACGTCCAGCCGGCCTTCCGCCAGGCCTGCGGGTCCAGGGCGTTGCGTCCGTCGAGGATCACCCGGGCGGTCACGGCCTCGCCCAGCGCCTCCGGGTCCAGCTCGCGGAACTCCCGCCACTCCGTCAGGTGCAGGACGACGTCGGCGCCCCGCACCGCCTCCAGCGCGGAGTCGGCGTAACCGAGCGTCGGGAACAGCCGCCGGGCGTTCTCCATGCCCTTGGGGTCGTACACCGTCACCTGGGCGCCCTGGAGGTGGACCTGCCCGGCGACGTTCAGCGCGGGGGAGTCCCGTACGTCGTCCGAATCGGGCTTGAAGGTGGCGCCGAGCACCGCGACCCGCTTGCCGAGGAAGGGGCCGCCGCCCAGCGCCTGCCGGGTCAGCTCCACCATCTGGCCGCGCTGGCGCATGTTGATCGAGTCGATCTCGCGCAGGAAGGTGAGCGCCTGGTCGGCGCCCAGCTCACCGGCGCGCGCCATGAACGCCCGGATGTCCTTCGGCAGACAGCCGCCGCCGAACCCGATCCCGGCCCGCAGGAACTTCTTCCCGATCCGGTCGTCGTACCCGATCGCCTCGGCCAGCTTGGCGACGTCGCCGTCGGCCGCCTCGCACACCTCCGCCATCGCGTTGATGAAGGAGATCTTGGTGGCGAGGAAGGAGTTCGCGGAGGTCTTCACCAGTTCGGCCGTCGGGAAGTCGGTGACGACGAAGGGCGAGCCCTCCGACACCGGCGTCGCGTACACCTCGCGCAGCAGCTTCGCGGCCCGCTCGCTGCGCACGCCGACCACGATCCGGTCGGGGTGCAGCGTGTCCTTCACGGCGAAGCCCTCGCGCAGGAACTCCGGGTTCCAGGCCAGCTCGGCGTCGTCACCGGCCGGCGCGTGCTCGGCGAGGTAGCGGGCCAGCCGGTCGGCGGAGCCCACGGGCACGGTCGACTTGCCGACGACGAGCGCGGGGCCGGTCAGATGCGGCGCGAGCGAGGCCAGCGCCGACTCGACGTACGACATGTCACAGGCGTACTCACCGTGCTTCTGCGGCGTGTTCACGCACAGGAAGTGCACGTCGCCGAAGGCGGCGGCCTCGGCGAAGTCGGTGGTGAAGCGCAGCCGCCCGCTGGACCCCTCGATCCCGGCGACGTGCTGGCCCAGCAGCTCCTCCAGCCCCGGCTCGTACATCGGGACCTGGCCCCGCTGGAGCATCTCGATCTTCTCGGGCACCACGTCCAGGCCCAGCACCTCGAACCCCAGCTCGGCCATCGCCGCCGCATGGGTCGCGCCGAGATAGCCGGTGCCGATCACGGTGATCTTGAGGGCCATGGGTGCTCCAGGGGTGTACGGCTGAGGTGCGCGCCCGAGCATATCCGGGACGCGGCGAAAGCCCTTCGGGCGGCTGTCGTCAAGCTCACCTATCCAGGGCGCGGAGGGGGCTCTAAAATTTGGGTTACTTAACGGTAGTTAGCGTGCCCAGCATCACAGCGTTTTGGAGCGTGAGAGACCTTGGCCGGATCGGCTGACTTCGACCTGTACCGCCCGTCCGAGGAGCACGACATGCTCCGGGACGCCGTCCGCTCCCTGGCCGAGGCGAAGATCGCGCCGCACGCCGCGGCGGTGGACGAGGAGGCCCGCTTCCCGCGCGAGGCCCTCGACGCCCTGACCGCGAACGACCTGCACGCGGTGCACGTCCCCGAGGAGTACGGCGGCGCGGGCGCCGACGCCCTCGCCACGGTGATCGTCATCGAGGAGGTCGCGCGCGTCTGCGCGTCCTCGTCCCTCATCCCGGCGGTCAACAAGCTCGGTTCCCTGCCGGTGATCCTCTCCGGCTCCGAGGAGCTGAAGAAGCGCTACATGACCCCGCTCGCCAAGGGCGACGGCATGTTCTCCTACTGCCTCTCCGAGCCGGACGCGGGCTCCGACGCGGCCGGCATGAAGACCAAGGCCGTCCGCGACGGCGACTTCTGGGTCCTCAACGGCGTCAAGCGCTGGATCACCAACGCGGGCGAGTCGGAGTACTACACGGTGATGGCCGTCACCGACCCCACCAAGCGCTCCAAGGGCATCTCCGCCTTCGTCGTCGAGAAGTCCGACGAGGGCGTCTCCTTCGGCGCCCCGGAGAAGAAGCTCGGCATCAAGGGCTCCCCGACCCGCGAGGTCTACCTCGACAACGTCCGCATCCCCGCCGACCGCATGATCGGCGCGGAGGGCACCGGCTTCGCCACCGCGATGAAGACGCTGGACCACACCCGCATCACCATCGCCGCCCAGGCCCTCGGCATCGCCCAGGGCGCCCTCGACTACGCCAAGGGCTACGTCAAGGAGCGCAAGCAGTTCGGCAAGCCGATCGCCGACTTCCAGGGCATCCAGTTCATGCTCGCCGACATGGCCATGAAGATCGAGGCCGCCCGCCAGCTGACGTACGCCGCCGCGGCCAAGTCCCAGCGCGGCGACGGCGACCTCACCTTCCAGGGCGCCGCCGCCAAGTGCTTCGCCTCCGACGTGGCGATGGAGGTCACCACCGACGCGGTCCAGCTCCTCGGCGGCTACGGCTACACCCGTGACTACCCGGTGGAGCGCATGATGCGCGACGCGAAGATCACGCAGATCTACGAGGGCACCAACCAGGTCCAGCGCATCGTCATGGCCCGCAACCTGCCGTAACCGGCTCAGTCGTCGAACCCCTCCGCCACCCGCCGCTCCCGCAGCTCCATGATCGCGCGGCGGCGGGCCAGGCGGTGGGTGCGGCGGATCTGGGCCTCCTGGTAGCGGCGCTTGTCCTTCTCGGTCTCGGGGAGGACCGGCGGGACCGTGCGCGGCTTGCCGTCCGCGTCGACCGCGGCGAAGACCAGGTACGCCGAGCCGACCTGGGTGGCCGGGGTGGACTCGTTCCAGCGTTCGGCCAGGACCCGGACGCCGACCTCCATGGAACTGCGGCCGGTCCAGTTGACCTGGGCCTTCACATGGACGAGGTCGCCGACGCGGACCGGTTCGAGGAACGCCATCTCGTCCATCGACGCGGTGACGGCGGGGCCGCCGGAGTGCCGTCCGGCCACGGCTCCCGCGGCGTCGTCGACGAGCTTCATGATCACTCCGCCGTGCACCGTGCCCAGGAGGTTGGTGTCGCTGTGGGTCATGATGTGGCTGAGGGTGGTACGGGACGCCGAGGTCGGCTTGCCCGGGATCTCCGGAGCCGCCGACTGCGCGGCCGAGGCCTGTTCTGCCTGGTCTGTCATGGCCTCCACCTTATGCCGGGACGACATCCGGGTAATTTGTGTCAGCTTCGCAACAGCACTGACCTGATTTTCCGACGACCCTTGTATGGCCCACGGCGCGGACCTGCACACTGGTGCGCATGAATGATTGGCCCGAGGGATGGTCCGGTGACAACCGCGCCGACCGGTACGGACGCGGCAGCGCGAGCGCACGGCCCGAGAGCGCGCGCGTGATGCGGCAGGTCCGCCGCGGCCAGGCGCCGCCGCCCGGCCCGGGCCCGTCGGCCCCGCCGTACGGCGCCGGGGTGCCGCAGCAGCCGTCGTACGTCGACGGCCGGGGCCACGGCGGCGACGGCTACGACAGCGGCTACAACACCGGCCAGGTCTACGGCGGCCCCGGCGGCCGGGGCCCAGGCCCCGGCGGTCCCGGCCCGGGCCGGCCCGCGCCCGACTGGCGCCGCCGGATCAAGTGGACCGCGATCACCGTGGTGACCGCGCTGGTCGTCACCACCGTCGGCACGTACTTCTGGGCCGACTCCAAGCTCAACCGCGAGGTCGACCTGTCCAAGGTCATCGAGCGGCCCGGGGCGGGCGAGGGCACGAACTACCTGATCGTCGGCTCCGACAGCCGCGAGGGCATGACCGACGAGCAGAAGAAGGACCTGCACACCGGCTCCGCCGAGGGCAAGCGCACCGACTCGATGATGATCCTGCACACCGGGGACAACGGCTCGACGCTGATCTCGCTGCCCCGTGACTCGGACGTGGAGATCCCGAGCTTCGTCGGCTCCGAGTCCGGCAAGACGTACAAGGGCACGGGGCGGCACGTGAAGCTGAACGCCGCGTACGCGGAGGACGGCCCCGAGCTGCTGGTGCGCACCATCGAGCACAACACCGGGCTGCGCCTGGACCACTACGTGGAGATCGGCTTCGCCGGCTTCGCGAACATCGTGGACGCGGTCGGCGGCGTCGAGATGGACATCCCGCAGGACATCAAGGACTCGAAGTCCGGCGCCGACCTGAAGAAGGGCAAGCAGACCCTGAACGGCGAGGAGGCCCTCGCCTTCGTCCGCACCCGCTACGCGCTGGCCGGCTCCGACCTGGACCGCACCAAGAACCAGCAGAAGTTCCTGTCGGCGCTGGCGAGCCAGGTGGCCACCCCGTCGACCGTCCTCAACCCGTTCAAGCTGTACCCGACCATGGGCGCCGGCCTGGACTCCCTCATCGTCGACAAGGACATGGGCCTGTTCGACCTGGCCAGCATGTTCTGGGCGATGAAGAGCGTCAGCGGCGGCGACGGCACCTCGATGAACATGCCGGTCTCGGGCAGCGTCGGCGGGAACCTCAAGTGGGACGACGCCAAGGTGAAGCAGCTCGTCGAGCAGCTGAAGAACGACGAGAAGGTCACCGTCTCCGGCAACTGAGGCCGAAGAGCCCCGCTTGGGCCCCGCCTGGGCCCCGGCAGGGCCCCGGGGCGGGTCACTTCTCCCCGCACACCACCTCGTCGCCCCGCACCACCGTGCCCGACTCCTGCGGCGGGTCCGCCGGCTTCACCTTCACGACCTCCTTGAAGTCGGCGCCCGCCACCACCTTCAGCGTCGGGCCCTGGCCCTTGACCGGCCGCAGCTCGCTGCCGGGCAGGGCGGCGGCCAGCGACTTCGCCGAGCGGTCCCAGCGGGGGTCGAAGGCGACGACCGTCCGTTCGACCGCGCGGTCGGTGGCGTTCCTGGGCGCCCGGGTGGTGCGGAACCCGGTCGCGGCCAGAGCGTCGTCCACCCGCTTGCCGAGCCCCCGCGTGTGCGTGCCGTTCTCCACCTGGACCCGGATCTGCTTCGGGTCCACCGGGACCCGGACCGGTGCCGGACCCTTCGGCTTCGGCTCGGGTGCGGCCAGCGGCTCGTCCTCGCGCAGGGCGTCGAAGATCCGCTCGGACTTGACCGGGTCCCACTTCAGGGTCGATCCGACGCCCTTGACGGCGTAGCCCATCTGCCCGATCGGCACGGTGGTGAACTCGGACGACGACGGCGAGAAGTTCCGCATCGCCCGCCCGAGCGCCAGCAGTTCGTCGGTGCCGAAGCCCTCGTCGGCCCTCACCGAGCCCAGCACCGCCTGGGTGACGTCGCGGAACTTCAGCGGGTTCAGCAGGAGCCCCGAGGAGGTCGCCCGGTCGATCAGGGCGGCCAGGAAGCGTTGCTGACGCTTCATCCGGCTCAGGTCCGAGGCCCCGTCGAGATGGCGGGCGCGGACGTACTGCAGCGCCTGTCCGCCCGTCAGCTCGTGGGTGCCGGCCGGCAGGTCGAGCCCGGTGTAGCTGTCCTTGAGCGGCTGGACGGTGCAGATCCGCACACCGCCGAGGACGTCGACCGTCTTCATGAAGCTGGTGAAGTCGACCTCCAGGTAGTGGTCGATCTTCACGCGGGTCATGTTCTCGACGGTGCGGATGGTCAGCTGCGGGCCGCCCTCCGCGTAGGCCGCGTTCAGCTTGAGGGGGTGCCCCTTGTGCTGCTCGCCGGTGGTGCGGTCGGTGTGGTCGGGCGTCTCGGCGTAGGAGTCGCGCGGGAGGCTGACCACGCTCGCGCGCTCCCGGTCCTCCGAGATGTGCACGATCATGATCGTGTCGGTGCAGTGGCAGGGCGCGCCGCCGAGCCGGTACTTCTGCCGTTCCTCCTCGCTGATCCGGTCGCGGCCGTCGGTGCCGACCAGCAGCACGTTCATGCCGTCGCCCGCCCGCGGCCGGTTCTTCATGTCCTTGAAGGCGTCGACCCGCGAGATGTCCGAGTCCAGACCGGAGAGCACCGCGTGCCCGATCCCGGCGGAGGCGAGCACCACCACGGACAGAGCGGTCACCGCCCGCATGGCCCAGCGCGGTCTCTTCCGTCGTACGGGGGGCCTCGGCGGCCGGCGGGACGGCCGCGGGCCGCCGCGCTGCGGTGGAGGGCCGCCACGGGGGGACGAGGCCGGGACCCGGGGGGAGCGGGGCGGCGTGGGCAAGGTGACACCTCCGCGGGGACGGGCCGAGCGGCCGGACGTGGGATCCGTGAGCACCGTAGGCCCATACGATCTGCTGCCCGGGGCTGTGACCCCCGCGGCGCGCACCCGTGTCCCCCGTTCGCGGTAACGTGAGCACCGATGAACGCCAAGTCCGACGTGCGGCTGCCCGCCGTTTCCGTGATCATGCCCGTCCTCAACGAGGAACGGCATCTGCGCGGTTCCGTCCGCGCCATCCTGGCCCAGGAGTACGCCGGCGAGATGGAGGTCGTGATCGCCCTCGGTCCCTCCGCGGACCGTACGGACGAGATCGCCGCCGAGCTCGTGGCCGAGGATCCGCGCGTGCACACCGTGCCGAATCCCACCGGCCGTACGCCCGCCGCGCTGAACGCCGCGATCAAGGCCTCCCGCCATCCGGTCGTCGTCCGCGTCGACGGCCACGGCATGCTCTCGCCGAACTACATCGCCACGGCCGTACGGCTGCTGGAGGAGACCGGCGCGCAGAACGTCGGCGGCATCATGCACGCCGAGGGCGAGAACGCCTGGGAGGACGCCGTCGCCGCCGCGATGACGTCGAGGATCGGCGTCGGCAACGCCGCCTTCCACACGGGCGGCGAGGCGGGTCCGGCCGAGACGGTGTTCCTCGGGGTGTTCCGCCGCGAGGCGCTGGAGCGGCAGGGCGGCTACAACGAGGAGTTCATCCGCGCCCAGGACTGGGAGCTGAACTTCCGCATCCGCGAGGCCGGCGGCCTGATCTGGTTCTCGCCCGAGCTGCGGGTCTCCTACCGCCCGCGTCCGAGCGTGCGGGCGCTGGCCAAGCAGTACAAGGACTACGGCCGCTGGCGGCACGTCGTCGCCCGCTACCACTCCGGCTCCATCAACCTGCGCTACCTCGCCCCACCGACGGCCGTGTGCGCCATCGCGGCCGGCGTCGTGGTGGGCGCGGCGCTGACCCCGTGGGGCTTCGTGGTGCCCGGCGGCTACCTGGCCGCGATCGTCGCCGGCTCGCTCCCGGCGGGCAAGGGGCTGGGGCCGAAGGCGCGGGCGCGGATCCCGGTGGCGCTGGCGACCATGCACATGTCCTGGGGCTGGGGCTTTCTGACCAGCCCGCGGTCGCTGGCCAAGCGGGTCATCGCGTCGCGGCGCCCGGCGGTCCAGCCGGACGCCGAGGCCGACGCCGCCGGGACGCGGTGACGTCCGTCAGCACCGACGGCTCCCTCAGGACCAGGTGAACGCCGGGTTCACGTGCATGCAGGCGCTCTCGTCCGCGCCGTTGAGGGCCTCGGCCGACTCCGGGGTCCGGTCGTCGGACACGGGCGCCTCGTACGTCGTCCCCTCGCGCCAGTCGGCGCCCACGACGAGCGTGACACCCGAGACGTCGGTCGACCGCTGCACCGAACTCAACGGAATCCCCAGGGACTCGGCGACCCGCTGGGCGTCGCCCTCCAGGTCGGCGCTCGGGTAGCGGACGACCGTACGGTCCTCGCTCGGCAGCACCGAGGGGTCCGCCACGGCCTTGGCGAAGCCCTGCTCCACCAGTAGCCCGGTGACCGTGTTCGCGCGTCCGCGGGCCGCGCCGAGGCTGTCCGTGCGGGTGCCGTTGCGTATCTGGACCGCGATCTCGTCGTCGGCGGCGGCCGGGTCGTCCGAGACCTTCGTCTCCTCGGCGGCCGGCTTCTTCCCGGCGTCCTCGCCGTCCAGCGCTATGTCCTCCCGCACCAGCCGGAACAGCTGCTCCGCGTCCTCGGTCGGCTCCACGCGGGCGCCCACGTACCGGTTGGGCATCGTGGTCATGGTGATGCGCTCCGGCTTCACCCTGCGCAGCTCGTCGCTGAGGTCGTACAGCTTCTTGACGGTGTCGAGGCCCGGGTCGACCGTGAGCGCCCGGGTGGCCTCCTCGGCCAGCCTGCGCAGTCTGTTCGGGCTGCTCAGGGTCGCGTTCTCGCGCAGCGTCCGGACCATCGAGTTCAGGTACATGTGCTGGGCCTTGGCCCGCGCGAGGTCGCTGCCGTCCTCGAAGCCGTAGCGGGTGCGCAGCCACTGCAGGGCCTGCTCGCCCTTGACCGGGTGCGTGCCCTTCTCCAGCTTCAGGCCGGAGCCGTGGCCCTGACCGTCGCGCGAGTGGATGTTGGCGTCCACGCAGACCGGGACGCCGCCGACTGCGTCCGCCATCGACACCACGCCCGCGAAGTCGACCATCACGAAGTGGTCGATGTGGATGCCGGTCAGCTCCTGCCAGGTGGCCACCGCGCAGCCGGGGCCGCCGTGGCCGAGGCTCTGGTTGGTCATCACCCGGCCCTCGCTCGCCGGGTAGACCTTCCCGTCGTCCGGGTCGGTGCACTTGGGGATCTTCACGAGGGTGTCGCGCGGCATGCTGACGACCGACATGTTGCTGCGGTCGGCGGACAGGTGCACCAGCATCTGCACGTCCGCCAGCGGCGTGGAGCCGAACGTCTCGCGGGCGCCGCCGAGTTGCTGGTTCGCCTCGCTGTCCCGCGCGTCCGAGCCGATGACGAGGATGTTCAGCGGGGTCTGACCGGCCGCGTTCGGTGTCGGCGCCGCGACCTTGTTGTCGCCCAGGTTCAGGGCGTCCTTCCTGATGTTGTCGTTGAGGTGCTCGTAGTAGAGGTAGCCGGCGCCCGCCGTGCCGGCCACGAGCGCGGCGAGCACCACCGCGGTCCAGCGGAGCGCACGGCGGCCCCCGCGCGGACGGTCCCGGCGTCTGCCGGCCTCCGAACCGCTGTCGCCGTCGCCGCTCTCCGCAGGCCCGGCCGCCTCCGCACGCTCGGGGGCGTCCGCCGCGCCCCGCCGCGTGTCCTCCCCCTGCACACTGCTCCGCGTCATCTCCGCGTCCCTCCCCGCCTCCGCGCCACCGCGCGGGCCCGTCGCCGCCCTGTGAGACGTACGGCAGGCCCGTCAGGTCAACTGGCGCACTGCTTCTGGTCGGCCGTGGACTTCTCCACGTCCGGCGTCTTGATGGAGGCGGCGTCGAGCTTGACTCCGGCGCCCTTGAAGTCCTTGCCGAGGGTGAGGGTCATGGTGGGCAGGCCCTGGGCGTTGGTGACGCTCTCGCCGGGCTTCATGGCCGCGCCGGACAGACCGAGGATCTCGGCGAGGGCGCGGGCCTGGGCGGCCTGGTCGGGGGCGTATTCGAGGGTGGTCCTCGCGACCTCCGCGTCGGCGTTGCCCGCGTTCTCGGACTTGGTGACGCCGGCGTCGGTCTGGAGGTACAGAAGCTCCTGCTGGGCGCTGCCGGCCGGGGCGCCGCCGTTCATGACGCGGACGCGCACCTCGGACGGGTCGGACTGCTCGCCCTCGAGCCGGGCGGCGACGGCGGCCGCCTCCTTCTTCTCCTTCTTCTTGACCTCGGTGAAGGAGATGTCGTTCTTGATCATGTCGAAGATCTGGGGCGCCTCGGACGGACTGGGAACGACCGTCGCCTTGACCTTCTCGGCGGGGTTGTCGATCACCGGCACCGTCAGGAACGTGATGTTCTTCGTCGGCACCTTCTTCAGCTCCAGGGCGATGTCCTTGAGGGTGCCGACGTTGCCGATGGGCTCGTCCACGGTCAGCGCCTTGGTGGCGGCCTCGGCCAGCTTCACCAGCTTGGTGGGGCTGGTGAGGGTGTCGCTGGAGGACATCTTCCGCATGAGCGAGCCCAGGAACTGCTGCTGCACCTTGATGCGGTCCAGGTCGCCCTCGTTGCCGAAGGCGTGCCGGGTGCGGACGAAGGCGAGGGCCTGCTCGCCCTCGACCTTGGACTCGCCCGCGGGCAGCTTGAGGTGGGACTTCGGGTCGTCGACGGCCTTCTCCACGCAGACGTCGACGCCGTCGACGGCGGTGGTCAATGTCTTGACCGCGTTGAAGTCGGCCATCATGAAGTGGTCCGGCTTGATGCCGGTCGCCTCCGTGACCGTGCGCATGGTGCAGCCCGCGTTCCGGCCGCCCTCGCCGAGGCTCCGGTTGAAGCGGACGCCCTGCTCCCCGGGAACGATCGTCTCCGTTCCGTCCTCCTGCGTGGTCTCGCAGTCGGGGATGTCGACGATCAGGTCGCGGGGGATGCTGAGCGCGGTCGCGTTGGAGCGGTCCTCGGCGACGTGCAGCAGGATCGTGGTGTCCGCGTGGCCGACGCTGCCGGCGTCGCCGTAGCCCTCGTTGCCGGCTCCGGTGCGCTTGTCGGTGCCGATGATGAGGATGTTGAAGGCCTCGTCCTTGCTGAAACTGCTGCTTCCGGCGTTGCCGACGTCCGTCGTCGAGACGTTGCCCTCGAGGTGCTTGAGGTAGACGTAGCCGCCGACGCCGGCCACGAGGACGACGAACGCGGTGGAGCCACCGACCCACAGCAGGGCCTTCTTGCCCTTCGACTTCTTCGCCGGCCGGCGTCCGCGCCGCCCCGGCGCCGTCTCCTCGGGCGCCGGACGGCGCCGCCGCTGGGAGGGGACGTCACGGCCCGGCGCGGCCGTACGCCGTGCCGAACGGGCGGTGCCGCCGTCGGCGGTGGAGGAGGCGCCGGTGCCACGGGGGGCGGGTGTGCGGGGGCCCGGCACCGACGACTGCGGTGCGGAAGGGGGCAGTCGCAGTTCGTATTCACCGGTGCGCGGATTCAGTACCCACTGATCTGCGGGATCGACGTCGTCTGCCCGCCCAGGTCCTTGCGCGTCCACGGTCTCCCAATCCTCCGTCGGGGCCACGCGGCACCTTCTGCCGGAAGGCGCACGATAAAGGGTCAACATGTGCACGACGCCAGGGCGGACCTCGCGGCGGGGGCACCGGAGCGCTCACACTAGCCGCCCAGTTCAGCGTCGAACGACACCGGTGCCACATTCGACACCCCTACAACAGGGCAATCCCTCCTATTTTCCGGAACACCTACCATCGGTACGGCTTGTACACGTCCATGCACTTGCCGGTGTCCGAGCCGTTGATGGCGTCGCTGTTGTCCGGCAGGTCTCCGGCCTCGGGCGTCTTCTGTTCCGGGTATGACGCGCCGGAGCGCCAGTCCGCTCCCACGACGAGCGTGATCCCGGACACGTCGGCCGACTTCCGCACCGCGCTCGCCGGAATTCCCAGTGCCTCGGCGACGCGCCGGGCGTCGCCCGCCAACTCGGCGCTCGGGTAACGGACCACGGTCCTTTCCTCGGACAGCGCGGCCGAGGTGTCCTTGGTCGCCTTGCCGAAGCCCTTCCGTACGAGGGCCTGGGCGACCGCGCCCGCACGGCCGCCGACCGGACCGAGGGTGGCGGAGCGGGTGGCGTTCTGGACGACGACGCCGATCTCGGAGTCGGGGGCGGTGGTGTCGCCGGAGGGCTTCTCGCCGGAGTCCTTCCCGCTGTCCTTCCCGCTGTCCCTTCCCGCCTCCTCTGTGGTGCCGTCGCCCTTGGCGCCTTTGTCGTCGAAGGACACGTCGTCGCGGAGCATCGCCCACATCCGCTCCGCGTCGTCACCGGCCGGGAGCAGGTGGTTCGCGTTCTGCGAGTCCTGGACGGTGGGCATCGTCGTCATGGTGATGCGGTCCGTCGGCACCGTCTTGAGCTGCATGCCCAGGTCGTAGAGCTTCTTGACCGTGCCGATCTCCTCGGACACCGTCAGCGACTTCGTGGCCGCCTCGGCCAGGTTCATCAGCCTGCCCGTGTCGGTGAAGACGTTCTGCCCCTTCAGGGTGCGGATCATCGAGTTCATGTACATGTGCTGGGCCCGGGCCCGCAGCAGGTCGCTGCCCCAGGCGTGCCGGGTGCGCAGCCACTGCAGCGCCTGTTCGCCCTGCACCTTCTTCCGGCCGGCCTCCAGCTTCAGTCCCGAGCCGCCGGGCACGCCGGGCAGCGGGCGGTCCCACACGTTCTGGTTCACACAGACCTCGACGCCGCCGACGGCGTCCGCCATCGACACCACGCCCGCGAAGTCGATCGTCATCCAGTGGTCGATGTAGACGCCGGTGAGGTTCTCCCAGGTGGCCAGGGTGCAGCCGGCGCCGCCGCGGCCCAGCGACTCGTTGATGATCGTGTTGGTCGCCGGGTACTTCTCGCCGCTGTCCGGGTCGGTGCACTCGGGGATGTCGACCCGGGTGTCGCGGGGGATGCTCACGACCGCGGCGCTCCTGCGGTCCGCGGCCAGGTGGATGAGCATCTGCACGTCGCCCAGCGGCGGGCTGTCGCGGTTGTTCCGGCCGCCGCCCAGCGACACGTTGGCGTCGGAGGCGCGGCTGTCGGAGCCGACCAGCAGGATGTTCACCGGGGTCTGTCCGGCCGCGTTCGGCTCGGCCTTGTGCGCCTTGGAGTCGCCGCTGCTGCGCTCGCCCTTCTCGATGTTGCCGTTCAGGTGCTCGTAATAGAGGTATCCGGCGCCGGCAGTCCCGAGTATCAGTACCGCGAGGGTCGTCGCGGACCAGCGGAGCGCGCGATGCCGGCGTCCGGCCCGCCGCCGCCCGGGCCGTCTGCCGTTCCCGTCCCCCGGGGCTCCCCGGCCGCCCGTGCCCGCGCCGCCCCCGCCCCGGTCGGGCCGGACGGCGCCCGGTCGCGTCCCCTCCCCGTGCACACTGCTCTGCGTCATGCCTCTCCCACCCCCGGACCCGCGAACGCCCCTCTGCGCGCCGCCTGTTCGCACAGTTGGACGTACGGGCTCCCTCGTTGGCTGTACGGCGGTCCCGACGGATTGCTCGCGTCCCGGAGGGCTACTCCCGTCCCAGCCGTCTCCCGGGCGCACCAATGGACTGTCGTACTGTCAGACGCACGTGCAGCCCGTCAGGTCACTTCGCGCACTCGACCTTGTCCGCCGTCTTCTGCCGGGCCTCTTCGGGGGTCTTCGCGGAGGTGGCGTCGAGCTTGACTCCGGCGCCCTTGAAGTCCTTGCCGAGGGTGAGGGTCATGGTGGGCAGGCCCTGGGCGTTGGTGACGCTCTCGCCCGGCTTCATGGCCGCGCCGGACAGGCCGAGGATCTCGGCGAGGGCACGGGCCTGGGCGGCCTGGTCGGGGGCGTATTCGAGGGTGGTCTTCGCGATGTCCTCGGGGGCGTCGCCCGCGTTCTCGGACTTGTCGACCCCGGCCTCGGTCTGCAGGTACAGAAGCTCCCGCTGGGCGCTGCCGTCGGGTGCGCCGCCGTTGAGGACACGGACGCGGATCTCGGAGGGCTCGGACTTCTCGCCCTCGAGCCGGGCGGCGACGGCGGCGGCCTCCTTCTTGTCCTCCTCCTTCTCCTTCTTCTTGACCTCGGTGAAGGAGACGTCGCTTCTGATCATGTCGAAGACCTGCTGGGCGGGTTCCTCCTGGAGGACGACGGTCGCCTTGACCTTCTCGGCGGGGTTGTCGCGCACCGGCACCGTGGCGAAGGTCAGGTTCTTGGTGTTGAGCTTGCCCAGCTCCAGTCCGAGGTCCTTCAGTTTGCCGATGCTGTCCAGCTTGGAGTCGACGGTCAGCGCCTCGGTCGCCGCCTCGGCGAGTTTCACCATCTTCGACGGGCTGGTGAGCGTGTCGTTGGACTTGAGTTTGCGCATCAGCGCGCCGAGGAACTGCTGTTGGATCTCGATGCGGCTCAGGTCACCGCCGAAGCCCACGGAGTGCCGGGTGCGCACGAAGGCGAGGGCGTCCTCGCCCTCGATCGTGTGCTCGCCCGCCGGCAGGTCCAGGTGCGAGTCCGGGTCGTCGATGTCCTTCGCCAGGCACACCTCGACTCCGTCGACCGCGGTGGTGAGCGTCTTGACGGCGTTGAAGTCGGCCACCATGAAGTTGTCGGGTGTGATCCCGGTCAGTTCGGTGACGGTCCGCATGGTGCAGCTGGGTGTACGGCCGCTCTGGCCGAGGCTCGTGTTGAAACGGACGCCGGTGGAGCCGGGGATGACCTTCTTGGTCCCGTCCTCCTGCGTGGTCGGGCAGTCGGGGATGTCGACGATCAGGTCGCGGGGGATGCTGAGCGCGGTCGCGTTGGAGCGGTCCTTGGCGACGTGCAGCAGGATCGTGGTGTCGGCGTGGCCCGCGCTGCCCGTGTCGCCGTAGCCCTCGTTGCCGTCGCCGGTGCGCTTGTCGGTGCCGATCAGCAGGATGTTGATCGCCTTGTCCTTCTGGAACCCACCGGTGCTCGCGCCGTCGTCGGAGACGGACTTGATGTTGTCGTTGAGGTGCTCCAGATAGAGGTAACCGGCCGTGCCGGCGGCGAGGACGACGAACGCCATGGTGCCGCCGGTCCACAGCAGGACCTTCTTGCCCTTCGACTTCGTCTTCGCCGGCCGCCGACGACCGCGCCGTCCGGGCGGCGGCTCCTCGGGTGCCGTACGGCGCCTGCGGGGCGGAGGGACCTCGCGGCCCGGGGCGGTCGCGGGGGCCGACGCCGACGTCTGTGCGCCACGGCCGCGTGACCCGCCGGGTGCGCCGCGGCCGCGGGAACCGCGGGTTACGTCGGGTACGGCGGTTCGGGGGCCCGGGACCGTCGACTGCGGTGCGGAAGCGGGCAGTCGCAGTTCGTATTCGCCGGTGTCCGGATTGAGTACCCACTGGTCTGCGGGGTCGATGTCTTCCGCCCGTCCACGGCCTTGCGCGTCCACGGTTGTCCGAATCCTCCGTCGGGGCCACGCGGCGCCATCCCCTCCAGGCGCCAGGTCTCGCTCACTCGTTGCCCGGCCCCGGGCAGAACCTCGTGGCCGGGCACACCGGAGCGCTCACATTAACCGCCCGGTTCGGTGCGGGGCGATGGCAGTGACACATTCCACGAACCTTACAACTGGGCAATCCGGCGCATTTATTGGACAATTGTCCGCCTTTTGTGTCGGCTGTGTGCCCGCCTCGCGCCCATCTTGCGGCGCCTTGGAATGCGCTTTACCCGCAGACGTCCTCTGCGGCGGTGTTCCCGCTGAACGTCGGTGCCGGGGACTCGCCGTCCTCGGGTTCGCGGGGGTTCCCGGAACCGGCCGGCGGGTCCGGCTCGGCCGTAGCCGCGATCGCCACGGGTTCGTCCGTCCGCAGGCGGGTGAACAGCTTCTCGGCGTCGGGCTCCACGAGTTGGTCGCGATTGGCGTCCCCCGCATACGACTCCCGGGGAACGGTCAGGAATTGCACGCGCTCGGTGGGAATGCCGCGCAGCCCCCGTACGAGGTCGTACAGACCACGCAGACTCGCCAGGTCCGGATCCGTCGTGAGGGACGACGTGGCCGCGTCCAGAACGGGATACAGCTTCACCGGATTCAGCAGTACGTCATTGCTCTGCACCTTGCTGACGAGCGCCCCCAGGAAGCGCTGCTGCCGGTCCATCCGGTCGGTGTCGCTGCCGTCACCGAGGGACTTGCGGGCGCGGACGTAGCCGAGCGCCTGCTCCCCGTCGAGCGTGACCCGGCCCGCGGGCAGTTTCAGCTTGGCGTCCTTGTCGTCGACCGGTTTCCGCAGGCACACCTCGACGCCGTCGAGCGCGTCGACCAGCTTCTTGAAGCCCTGGAAGTCCACGACCACGTGGTGGTCGATCCGAACGCCGGTCAGCTTCTCGACCGTCCGGATCGAGCACGCCGAACCACCCACCTCGTAGGCGTGGTTGAACTGTGCGAAGGCGGGCCGGGTGCGGGAACCGTCGGGGCGGCGGCAGTCGGGCACGTCCACCATCAGGTCGCGGGGGAGGGAGACGGCGGTGGCGCTGTCCCGGCCCGCGGCCAGGTGCAGCAGGATCGTGGTGTCCGACCGCTCGGTACCGCTGTCCCGGCCGTAGCGCGCGTTGCCGTCACCGGACCGCGAGTCCGACCCGATCAGCAGCACGTTCTGGGCGCCGCGGACCAGCGAGGTGGGCCGCTCCTTCTCGTACCGGGCCAGTTCGGCCGCCGCCGCCTCGTCCGACGTGATGTTGCCGTCGAGCTTGGCGTACACCGCCCATCCGGCCCCCACTGCGCCGACGGCCAGTACGGCGACCACGATCCCGGCACGCCCCAGCCGCCGCCTACGACGCCGCCGCCTCAGCCCGTCCCCGATCGCGGACGCCCCCGCCCCGGACGCCGGGTCCCCCTCGCCACGGCCCCCGTCGAGGGGCGCGCCTGCGTCGTCATGGCTCACGTCTCCCTCCGTCCCGCACACGTGCGCTCCTACGACCATGACCCGCACGAGCACCGAAGACGGAACGGGGCTGAGCCGAACGGGGCACGGGTGCGCTTCCGGGCCGGACGGGGCGCGCGCCCGCCCTGACGCCTACGGGCACTCCGGCGGCGCGCTGCGCCGGGTCACGCCGATCCGTGGCGCGGGGCGTCGCCCGGCCGTGCGGCCGTGCGCACTCAGGCCGTGCGGCCGTGCGCACTCAGGCCGTGCGGCCGTGCGCACTCAGGCCGCGCGGCCGTGCGCACTCACGCCGTGCGATCGCCCGTCCGCGCACCCACGCCGGACACCGACGCCGAGGAGGGGCGGCGCCGTGTCGTGTCAACGCCGGTTGCAGCCCCGGCCCCGGCCCCGGCCCGACCCCGGCCGACACTCACGCCGGACGATCGTCACCCGAGGGAACATCCGCCGCCGCCTCACCCGGTGCCGAGTCAGCGCCCCGCGGCAGACACCCACTCGACGCCGAGCCACCACCCCCGGCAGACACCCACCCAACGCCGAGTCACCCCCGGCGCGCACCTCACCGCGCCGTCGCCGAGACCTTCTCCGCCTCGATCCGCTGGTCCACGACCCCCGCCGCCGCCCGCTCCAGATGCCGGCACAAGACCACCGAGCCTCCACTGGCCAACGGCCCGTACAACCCCGCGCTCAACCCCGCCCAGGTGTCGTACGGCAACCCCGACAGAATCCGCGCCCCCGGCCCCGTGAGCCCGAGCCCCGACGCCTCCGCACGGGCCCGTTCCACGACCTCGGCCCCGCTGAACTCCCGCCCGGCCACGATCAGCGCGGGCTCCTCCGGGTCCACCGGCACGTACGGCACGAACCGGTCCCCCTGCCCCGGCACCTCCACCGCGTAGTCGGCGAAGCCCTCCGGTGCCGCCGGTACGAACCGCCCCCCGAGCGGCCGCAGTGCCAGCGCGATCCGCGCGCCCGAGCACGCCCGTGCCGCCTCCAGCGACTCAGGCTCCGGCCCGCTCACGACGACGTCGGCGGCAGCCGGATCACCCGCCATGTCGGCGACGACACCCACCGACGCGCACGCCAGCAGCCACACCGCCGTCTGCCAGTGCGCGGGCAGCAGCAGCGCGACCCGGTCGCCGGGTTCGACGGACAGTTCGTCCTGGAGCAGATTCGCGGTCTTGGCCACCCAATTGGCGAAGGTGGCCACGGAGAGTTCGACGCGTTCGCCGGTGGCGTCGTCGTAGAAGGTCACCAGGGGGCGTCCCGGGTCCGCGGCGAGCGCGGAACTCAGCAGGTCGGCAGGGGTGCGGTCGGTCGCGTTCACCCGCGCAAGCGTACGCGGGCCCACGGGCGCGCACCGAGCGTACGGCGTACCGCACCGCCACCGGATCGGACGAATACGCCCTACGCCCCGTCAGATCACGGATGGACAGATTTGTACGACGATGTCCACGATCAGGGGCATGCGTGGATTCCTTGCTTCCTCGATCGGTGTCACGTGCGCGGCCGCCCTGGCCCTTCCGCTCGCCCCGCCCGCGGCGGCGGCAGACCCCTCCGCGGCTCCGCCCACGAGCGGAAGGACGGCGCGGTCCGAGGCGTACGTCCCCGGCGGCACCCAGTCGCTGCCCCTCGCCCCCCTCACCCGCGACCGAGCCCCCGGCGCCGCCGAACAGGGGGTACCCCGCCGGGACGTACGGCACTTCTCGATGGTCGGTCTCGTCTGGGACAACCCGGCCACCGAACTGCACGGCCACGTGCAGGTCCGCACCCGCGCCACCGCCACCGGTGCCTGGTCCGGCTGGCAGCAGTTGGAGACCCACAACGCCGACCACGCCGCCGACCCCGGCACCCCCGAGAGCACCTCGGGCCGCGTCCGTGGCGCCACCGCCCCGCTGTGGGTGGGCGAGTCCGACGGCGTGGAGGTCCGGGTGCGAGCGGAGAGCGTCCCGGACGCCACCAGCCCGGCCACGAGAGCCACCGGCGCCACCACAGCCGCCCCGGCCGCCGCCTCCCCCCTCCCCACCGGCATGCGCCTCGAACTCATCGACCCCGGCGAGGGCGTCCCGCCCGCGGCGGCCCCCGGGCCGGAGGAGGGCCCCCGCACCACCGGCATGACCACCGAGTCCGTCGCCGCCTCCGCCGTGAACGCCGACCTCGCCCCGCTCGGCGCCACCGAGATCCCGGCCCTGAGCCGGGCGCAGACCCAAGCCGGACTCGGCACCCAGCAGCAGGCCAAGCCCTACGTCGGCCCCCGCCCGGGCATCACCACGCGCCGGGGCTGGGGCGCCAACGAGAAGCTGCGCGAGAAGAAGTTCGTGTACACGAAGAAGGTCAAGGCGGCCTTCGTGCACCACTCGGCCACCGGCAACAACTACAGCTGCAAGCAGGCGCCGTCAGTCATTCGCAGTATCTACCGCTACCACGTCAACAGCATGGGCTGGCGTGACCTCGGCTACAACTTCCTCGTCGACAAGTGCGGAAAGATCTACGAGGGACGTGCCGGGGGCGTGGCGAAGTCGGTACTGGGTGCCCACACCCTGGGGTTCAACTCCAACAGCATGGGCATCGCCGTGATCGGCACGTACAGCTCCAAGAAGCCGTCGGCGGCCGCCGTCAAGGCGATCGCCCGGCTCACCGCGTGGAAGCTAGGTCTCCACGGCATGAATCCGCGCGGGAAGACATACCTGAAGTCCGGTGGTGGGAATCTCTACCGAAAAGGTAAGAACGTACGACTGAACGTCATCTCCGGTCACCGCGACGGCTTCGTCACCAGCTGCCCCGGCAACAAGCTCTACGGCAAGCTCGGCTCGACCCGCTCGACGGCGGCCAAGTACCAGGGCCGCTGAGGGCGACACCGCACGCCCCCTCGCACGACCACCGAAGGCGCCATGGAACGGTCTGCATACACTGGCCGGCCGAAAGACAGTTCGGCCGGTCCCGGCAGGAAGCAGAGACGACGGTGACAGAAGCGATCCTCCTGGTCGGCGGCAAGGGCACGCGGCTGCGGCCGCTCACGGTCAACACGCCCAAGCCCATGGTCAGGGCGGCGGGGGTGCCGTTCCTCACGCATCAGCTGGCGCGGGCGAAGGCGGCGGGCGTCGACCACATCGTGCTCGCGACGAGCTACCTGGCGGAGGTCTTCGAACCGTACTTCGGCGACGGCTCGGCCCTCGGTCTCCACCTCGAGTACGTCACGGAGGAGGAGCCGCTCGGCACCGGCGGTGCGATCCGCAACGTGGCGTCCCGGCTGCACTCGGGCCCCGACGACCCGGTCCTCATCTTCAACGGGGACATCCTGACGGGCCTGGACATCGGAGCGCTGGTCCGCACCCACGGGACGACGGGCGCGGACGTCTCCCTGCACCTGACGAAGGTGACCGACCCGAGGGCGTACGGCCTGGTCCCCACGGACGACACGGGCAGGGTGCTCGCCTTCCTGGAGAAGCCCCAGACGCCGGAGGAGATCGTCACCGACCAGATCAACGCGGGGGCGTACGTCTTCCGCCGCTCGGTCATCGACACGATCCCGGCGGGCCGCCCGGTCTCGGTCGAACGCGAGACCTTCCCGGAACTCCTCGCCACCGGAGCCCACCTCCAGGGCATGGTCGACTCCACGTACTGGCTGGACCTCGGCACCCCGGCGGCCTTCGTACGCGGCTCTGCCGACCTGGTCCTGGGCCGCGCCCCGTCCCCGGCGATACCGGGCCGCTGCGGCGACCGCCTCGTCCTCCCCACGGCGCGGGTCGCGCCCGACGCCAAACTGGCCGGCGGCACGGTGGTCGGCGAGGGCGCCTTCGTGGCGGAGGGCGCGCGCGTCTTCGGCAGCACGATCCTGCCCGGCGCCGTCATCGAACCGGGCGCCGTGATCACCGACTCCCTCATCGGCACCCGCGCCCGCGTCGGCACCCGCTCGGTCCTCACCGACACGGTCATCGGCGACGGCGCCGTCATCGGTGCCGACAACGAACTCCGCTCCGGCGCCCGAATCTGGTGCGACGCCCACATCCCCCCGGCAGCCCTACGCTTCTCACCCGACGCATAGCGAGCTGCGGGCAGTCGTGCCGCTGGGGCGGCACGGGTGGGCGGTGGGGCCCCCGCTCGAGCGAAGCCGAGAGTGGGGGAGGCACCCCGCAGCGCCGGGCCGCGCCACCCACCCCCGCTCCACACCCACGCCGCGCAACCGGGAACACCGGACCAACGAACCGGCAGACCAACGAACCGTCGGGCCAGCGAACCGTCGGGCCAGCGAACCGGGGGACCAGCAACCCGGCGCACCGGCGTCAGAGCCGCTCAATCCCCCGCGGAGCCATCCGCGGCGCCCGCCGCCCCGGCACCCGCCCACTCAGCAACACCAGCCGAGCCGCCCGATGCCGCTGCCCGGCATACGGCTCCAGCAGTCGCAGCATCACGGCGTCGTCCGCATGCCGGTCCCCGCCCAGCGCGAACCCCACGATCCCCGGCAGATGCAGATCCCCCACCGTCACCGCGTCCGGCGCCCCATGACTGCGCTGCACGGTCTCCGCTGACGTCCACGGCCCGATCCCGGGCACGACCTCCAGCCGCTCCCGCGCCGCCGCCGGCTCCATCCCGGCCGCCTCCTCCAGCCGCGCCGCGACCCGCACGGCCCGCAGGATCGTCGACGCCCGCTTGTTGTCCACCCCGGCCAGGTGCCACTCCCAGGACGGGATCAGCGCCCACGTCCGCGCCGACGGCATGACACACATCCGCCCGGGCGCGGGCCCCGGCGCCGGTTCCCCGTACTTCCGTACGAGCAGGCGCCACGCCTGGTACGCCTCCAGCGTCGTGACCTTCTGCTCCAGGATCGACGGGATCAGCGACTCCAGCACCAGCCCGGTCCGCGTCAGCCGCAACCCCGGCCGCCGGTGCCGTGTCAGCGCCAGCAACCGGTGCCGCGGCACGAACGCGGACGGATCGTCGTCGGCGCCCAGCATCCGCGGCAGCTGCTCCAGCAGCCACTCCGCGCCCGGCCCCCAGGCCTCGCCCCGCGCCTCACCGCCGCGCGCGGTGACCCGCAGCGTGCCCGGCCCGGCGGGTGTCCGGCTGGCCCGCCACACCGAACCGTCCGGCATCGTGCGGAACGTCGGGTCGCCCGGCCCCCGCCGCAGCGGCCCGAGGACCAGCCCCAGCTCCAGCGGCCCGTCCGGCACGTGCACCCGTACCTTCCCCGGCGCGGCGGCCTGCCGGGCGAGAGGCACACCGTGCGCGGGTACGACGGTCTCCCCGCCGCGCACAGTCGTACGCGAGGGCCGGGGAGCGAAACGTCCTGCCACGGGTGCGGTCCTCGAGACGGAGAGGGACGGAGAGGGACGGAGAGGGACGGGAGGAAGGCGGGAGGAGAAGGGAGACGGCGAGGAAAGGGGGAGTCCCTACGAGGGTAGAGGCTCGCCCGTCCGGCTCACCGCACCTCGATGAAGCTCTCCGCGTCCCTCGCGGGCCGTGCCCGGGGCTCCTCGGCAGGGTGACCGACCGCGACCGCGCCCATCGGGTCCCAGTCCGCCGGCAGTCCGAGCACCTCGCGTACGACCTCCCGGCAGAACATCGTCGAGGACACCCACGCCGAACCCAGCCGCTCCCCGGCGAGCGCGACGAGCAGGTTCTGCACGCCGGCGCCGGTGGCGACCACGAACATCTCCCGCTCGGCCCCGTCGCGCCGTGCGTCCCCATACGTGTGCGAGCCGTCCGTCACGAGGCAGGGGACGACCAGATACGGCGCGTTCCGCAGGACGTCACCGCGCCGGACTCGCTTGGCGATCGACTCCTCGCTCTTGCCGTCCCGCCGCAGGTCCGCGATCCAGGCGTCCCGCATCGCGTCCAGCAGCCGGGTCCGGGACCCGGCCGACTCCAGCAGCACGAACCGCCACGGCGTGGTGTGGTGCGGCGCCGGTGCGGTCACGGCGGCCGCCACCGCCCGGCGCACGGCACCGGGGTCGACCGGCTCGTCCGTGAAGGCCCGTACCGTACGGCGCTGGGTGACCGCCTGCCGGACCGCCTCCGACGTGCCCAGCCGGAACATGTCGTCGCGCGCGCCGCGCACCATCGCCCGGGCGCCCTCGCCGTCGTCGTCGGCCACCACCCGCGGCAGTCCGCGCACGACGGCGACGGGCAGCCCGGCGGCCTTCCCCTTGACCAGGTCGCCCGCGGCGGCGAGTTCGTCGGCGGTGGCGACGACGGTGGAGCCCAGCGGATTGCCGTGCTCGTCCGTGCCCCCGCGCAGGTCGTCGAGGACACGGACGCCGGCGGCGCCGATGGCCACGTCCGTGAGTCCGGCCCGCCAGGGCCGCCCGAAGGTGTCGGTGACGACCACGCCGATGTCCACGCCCAGCGCGTCGCGCAGTCCGGCGCGGATGCCGCGCGCGGAGGCGTCCGGGTCTTCGGGGAGCAGCAGCACCGTCCCGGAGGGCGTGTTGGAGGCGTCGACCCCGGCCGCCGCCATGACCAGGCCCTGGCGGTTCTCGACGATGCGCAGCGCGCCGCGCCGGGCCACCACCCGCACGGTCTCCGCGTCGATCGCGGCCTCCCGGTCGGTGGCCGCCACGACACGGCCCTCGGCCTTGGACACGATCTTGGACGTGACGAGCAGCACGTCCCCGTCGGCGAGGGCGGGCTCGGCCGCCGCGATCAGCTTGGCCAGGTCGTCACCCGGCCGCACCTCCGGCAGACCGGGAACGGCCCACACCCGGTAACCCTCCCCGGGGCCGGACCCGCCGTCACGCACGCCGTCACTCACGCCTCCCGCACCTCCTCGGCCAGCGTCAGCGCCTCACGGGCCATCTGCGCCGTCGCGTCGAGGTCGGTCATCATCAGCGGTACGGCGCGGCAGAGGATGCCGGCCGCCTTGACGCGCGTGACGGACTCCGCGTCGACCGTGTCGACCAGCCAGCCGTCGAGCAGTCCCGAGCCGTAGTGCTCGGCGACCGCGGCCGCCGTGGACTCCACGCCGACCGCCGCGAGCACCTTGTCGGCCATCCCGCGCACGGGCGCGTCCCCGACGATCGGGGACAGGCCCACCACCGGCACCCCGGCGTCGGCGATCGCCTCCCGGATGCCGGGCACGGCGAGGATCGTGCCGACCGAGACGACCGGGTTGGAGGGCGGGAAGAGGATCACGTCCGCCTCCGCGATGGCCTCCAGGACACCGGGCGCCGGCTTCGACTGTTCGGCGCCGACCGGCACGACCGCCTCGGCCGGGACCGAGGCCCGCAGCCGTACCCAGTACTCCTGGAAGTGGACCGCCTTGCGCTCCCCGTCCAGCTCGACGGCGACGTGCGTCTCCACGCGGTCGTCGGTCATCGGAATGAGGTGCACGCCGGGCTTCCAGCGGTCGCACAGCGCCTGCGTCACCGCGCTGAGCGGGAAACCGGCGGTGATCATCTGCGTCCGCACGATGTGCGTGGCGAAGTCGCGGTCGCCGAGGCCGAACCACTCGGGTCCGACGCCGTACGCCGCGAGTTCCTCCTTGAGATGGAAGGTCTCGTCGGCCCGTCCCCAGCCCTGCTCCTCGTTGATGCCGCCGCCGAGCGTGTACATCACCGTGTCGAGGTCCGGGCAGACCTTCAGCCCGAAGAGGTGGATGTCGTCCCCGGTGTTGCCGATGACCGTGATGTCCGCGTCCGGCGCGGCCTGCTTCAGACCACGCAGGAACCGGGCACCGCCGATGCCGCCTGCCAGAACCACAATGCGCATGGCCCCAGTCTCGCAGGCGGGTACGACACCGTGTCAGGCAGTCGTCACGGCTCGGGGATCGGCGCCGGCACCCGAGCACTGTGCGGAGTGCATCGGCATGTCCGTCAGCCCCGGGTAGTAGACGTGCAGGCTGACCGCCGGCTCCAGCGCGTCGTTGACCACCTCGTGCACGTACCCCGGCGCGAACACCCTCTGGGCTCCCGCCCGCAACACGCGCGTGCCGCGCTCCGTGTGCTCGGTCAGGGTGCCGTCCAGGACGGTCAGCACGCCGGAGGAGGGGCCGTGGTCATGGCGTCCGCTGCCCTGGCCGGGCAGCCAGGACAGCAGCCAGACCTCGTAGCCGGGGCCGGTGCGCAGCCGGTGGTACCAGCGTGTCGTCGCGTCGTACCGGACGAGGTGCTCCCACTCGGACCGGTCGGCGGCGATGGACCGGGCGAGGCCGGCGAACTCGGCGACGGTGGCCGGGTGCTCGCGCGGTGCCTGCAGGAGGTGGGGGACTTCGAGGATGTCGCCGGCGATCTGGAGGTCGCTGTCGCTGTTCATGGGTGCGGTGGGTCCTCGGCGGAAGAGTGCGGGAGGCGAAGAAGGAAGAGGGAGAACGCCCTGGTGGGGCGGGCAGTGAAGACACGAGTCGCGTGGACTCGGACAGCCGGAACGCGGTTGGCTCAACAGCTGGAACAGCAACAACAGCTACAGCGAGCGCGGGCAGCACCGTGGGACCCGGCGGTGCGGGTCGAGGTGAGCGCCAAGTTCGCGAGCATGCCCACAAGGACAGCGGTTCACACCAGCACTGTCAACTCGGTGCCCGTTATGTGGGACATGTTTCACCTCATCCGGTTCACCTCGCAGGGGAAAGGTTTGCTCAGGGGGCTTCCGGGACACATGGCGCACAAGCCGGGCGCACAACCCCCGTTGCGATCCCGTGATCCGAATGTGATCAGGTTCGCTTCGGCGTGTGTATCGGAACGGGATCGAACGCTCGGGCGTCCTTCCTGGTGCGGGCTCCACGCGGGTCGGGTGTCCTTGGGTCCCTCATTGGTATGTCGAGGTTTAGGCCGATTTGAACACTTTCCGCTTGGCCTTGGTTCCGCAGAGTGAATAAGGGGCCCAATAGCAGATCTCGGCTTGACTCGCCCGGAGCAGCACACTTGTAATTTCACTCGTGTCGTTCAGCCGGAATCGGTAACGGCTAGATCACGGGGACGCGAAAGACAGACGAGGGGCGCACATGACCGAGCTGGTGCAGCAACTGCTGGTCGACGACGCGGACGAGGAACTCGGCTGGCAGGAGCGCGCACTGTGCGCCCAGACCGACCCCGAGTCCTTCTTTCCCGAGAAGGGCGGCTCCACCAGGGAGGCCAAGAAGGTCTGCCTCGCCTGCGAGGTCCGCTCCGAGTGCCTCGAGTACGCCCTTGCCAACGACGAGCGTTTCGGCATCTGGGGCGGCCTGTCCGAGCGGGAGCGCCGCCGCCTGAAGAAGGCCGCCGTCTGACCCGCCGCCCGACCCGCCGTCCGACGGACGGCGCGTGCTCCGCACGTACAGCACCACCCCGCGTACACAACGGCGGGAACGGCCCCTCGCGGGTGGGTTGTCCACAGGCGGCGGGCCGTCGCCCTGCCAGCCGATAGTGTGGGCGCTCGTCCGAGACGCCCCGCCACCCCCAACAGGCACGGGCGTCCACCGCAGTCCACCGAACCGGGGCCCGTACCTCGATGTCCGTGCACAGCCACACGGCAGCCCAGCAAGACCTCGCTGCCACACCTGAGTTCCCGCGTCATGTGGTGACGGCGGTCCTCGTCGCCCACGACGGAGCCCGCTGGCTGCCCGACGCGCTCGCCGGGCTGCTCGGCCAGGAGCGCCCCGTCCAGTACGCCGTGGCCGCCGACACCGGCAGCGCCGACGACTCCGCCCGGCTGGTCACCGACGCCCTCGGCGACGACCGCGTGCTCCACCTCGCCCGGCGCACCGGCTTCGGCCAGGCCGTCGAGGAGGCCGCCCGCACCGCCCCCGTCCTCACCCCGGACGACCTGGCGTACCTGAGGCGGCCCAGCGGCTGGGACCCCGTCACGCGCACCTGGCGCGACGACACCTACGACCTGCCGGAGCTTCCCCACGGAGAGCCGGTGCAGTGGCTGTGGCTGCTGCACGACGACTGCGCCCCCGAACCCGACGCCCTCGCCCAGCTGCTGCGCGTCGTGGACAACGAGTACGAACTCGGCCGCGACGACGTCGCCGTGGTGGGCCCCAAGCTCCGCGGCTGGTACGACCGCCGGCAACTGCTGGAGGTCGGCGTCTCCATCGCCAACTCCGGCCGCCGCTGGACCGGCCTGGACCGTCGCGAACAGGACCAGGGCCAGCACGACCACGTCCGGTCCGTCCTGTCGGTGTCCACCGCGGGCATGCTGATCCGGCGCGACGTCTTCGAGCGGCTCGGCGGGTTCGACCGCAGGCTGCCCCTGATGCGCGACGACGTCGACCTGTGCTGGCGCGCGCACGCCGCCGGACTCCGCGTCCTCGTCGCTCCCGAGGCGGTCGTACGCCACGCGGAGGCCGCCTCCCGCGAACGCCGCGCGGTCGACTGCGCGGGCCGCACCACCGCGTCCCCGCACAAGGTGGACAAGGCCGGCGCCGTCCACACCCTCCTCGTCAACGTCCGTACGGCCGCCCTGCCCTGGGTGCTCCTGCGCATCGTCGTGGGCACCCTGCTGCGCACCCTCGCCTACCTCGTCGGCAAGGTCCCCGGACAGGCCGTCGACGAGATCCGCGGCCTGCTCGGGGTCCTGCTGCGCCCCGAGCGCATCCTCGCCGGCCGGCGCGAACGCGGCCGTCCGCAGGTCGAGAAGGACGAACTGCGCCCCCTGTTCCCGCCCCCGGGCGCGACCATCCGCGTGACCGTCGAACAGGTCGCGGGCAACCTCGTCGGCAGCTCCGACGCCGAGACGGCCACCGGCGCCGGGCGGCACGGCGGCGGCATCGAGTCCGGACCCGGCGGCGACGACGCCGACTTCCTGGAGATCGAGCAGTTCGCCCGCCTCAAGCGCATCGCCCGCAAGCCCGGGCCGGTGCTCTTCCTGGTGCTGCTGTTCGTCTCGCTGGCCGCCTGCCGCGCGCTGCTCGGCGGCGGCGCCCTGGCGGGCGGCGCGCTGCTGCCCGCCCCGGCCGGCGCCGGCGAGCTGTGGTCGCGGTACGCGGACGCCTGGCACACCGTGGGCACCGGCGGCATCGCCTCCGCACCGCCCTACCTCGCGATCGTCGCCACGCTCGCCTCCGTACTGCTGGGCTCCACCGGACTGGCCGTCACCCTGCTGCTGGTCTGCTCGGTGCCCCTGGCCGGCGTCACCGCGTACTTCGCCTCCCGGCCGCTCGTCACCTCCCGGCTGCTGCGCGCGTGGGCGGCCGTCGCCTACGCCTTCCTGCCCGCCGCCACCGGCGCGCTCGCCGGCGGCCGCATCGGCACCGCCGTCCTCGCCGTGCTGCTGCCGCTCATCGCGCGCGCGGGCGCCGCGGCGGCAGGCCTGACGCGCTCGTCCGGCACCCGTGGCAGCTGGCGCGCCACTTGGGCGTACGCGCTGCTGCTGACCATCACCACCGCCTTCACACCCGTCGTGTGGCCCATCGCGCTGCTCCTCGGCGTCGGCGTCCTGGCCCTGCGCAGGGGCGACATCACGGCGTACGGACCGCGCTTCCTCGCCCAGCTGGGCACCCCCCTGCTGCTCCTCGCCCCCTGGTCGCTGACGCTGCTCCCGTTCGGCTTCCTCGACGAGGCCGGACTGGAGTACGGCTCCTCGGCTGCCTCCGCCCTCGACCTGCTCGGAGCGAGCCCCGGCGGCCCCGGCACGGTCGGCGGGCTGATCCTCATCGGCATCGTGCTGGCCGCCCTGGCCGCACTGCTGCGCTCGGAGCGGCAGTTGGGCGTCCGCACGGCCTGGGCCGTCGCCCTGGTCGCGCTGGTCTTCGCGGTCCTCTCCAACCGCTCCGCCTGGGCCGGGCCCGCCACCCTCGTCTACGGCATCGCCCTGCTGTCCGCCGCGACCCTCGGCGCCGACGGGGCACGCTCGCGCGTGGCCGAGCAGAGCTTCGGCTGGCGCCAGCCCGTCGCCGCCCTGATCGCCCTCGCCTCGGCCGTCGGCCCGCTGATCGCCGCCGCCGGCTGGATGATCGGGGGCGCCGACGGTCCCCTGGAGCGACGCGATCCCGTCCAGGTGCCCGCGTTCGTCGCCGAGGAGAGCCGCACCCGCGACCAGGCCCGCACCCTCGTCCTCGACAGCGACTCCCCGGCCCACGTGAACTACATGCTGGTGCGCGGGTCCGGAGCCCGCCTCGGCGACGGCGAACTGGCCGCCGGAGACGGCGGGAACAGCGGACTCGACAAGACCGTCGCCAACCTCGTGGCCGGTTCCGGCGCCGACCAGGCCGACCAGCTCGGCGGCTTCGCCGTGCGCTACGTCCTCGTGCACAAGGGAGCGCCCCGCGAGGTCACCCGCGTCCTGGACGCCACGCCCGGTCTGAGCCGGCTGAGCCAGCAGGACGGCAGTGGACTGTGGCGGGTGGACCAGGAGGTCGCGCGCGCGACCATCGTGTCCGGCGAGAACTCGGGCGCCGACTCAGGCGCCGAGGAGCCGCGGCCCGTCGCGGCCGGACCCGTGGAGATCCACACCGAGATCCCGGCCGGCTCCGACGGCCGCGTACTGCGCCTCGCCGACACCGCCGCCGAGGGCTGGACGGCCACCCTGGACGGCGAACCGCTCACCCGCACCACGGTCGACGGCTGGGCCCAGGGCTTCGAACTCCCCGCCGCCGGCGGAAAGCTGGACGTCACCTACGACGCCCCGCTCACCCACACCGTCTGGCTGTGGGCCCAGGGCATCCTCGCCGTCGTCCTGGTCGTCCTCGCCCTGCCCGGCAGGCGCCGCGATGTCGACGACGACCTGCCCGACGAGCCGCTCGTCCCCGCGGTGGCCGTCGAGGGCGAAGGCCGCCGGGCCAGGCGACTGCGGGCCCAGGCCGAGGCGGAGGCCGAGGCGGGAAGCGAGCCGGCGACCGAGGCCGCGGACGCCTCCGGAACACCCGCCTCGCCCGCGGAGGCACCCGCGCCGGTTCCGCGGCAGCCGGCGTACGGCCAGTGGGACTCGGCCGGGTACGCCGGTGCCGAGTACAACTCCTACGGCACGTACGGCGGCGAGCAGTACCAGGGCGCCCAGCAGTACGACCCGGGCGCGTACGGGCAGCAGCACCAGGCGGACGGCTACCAGGGCGACCAGGCCGGTCAGTACGAGGCGGGTCAGTACGACCCGTACGCCTACGGCGACCCGACCCGGGCCGGCACGTACGACCCCGCCTACGACCAGGCGTACGGCCAGGCCGGCTACGACACGCCGTACGACCCTTCCCAGCCCCACGACCCCCACGGCACGGGCAGTGAGCGTCCCGACGGGAGCCAGCAGTGAAGCGCACCACCCTGTCCCTGTTCGCCGGCGCGACCGCGCTCGCCGCGATCACCGGATTCGCGGCGGTGTCCACACCGGACGCCACCGGTGCGGACACCGCCCGGCCGGCCGCCCGGCTGCCCGTGGAGCGCACCAGCCTGCTGTGCCCGGCGCCCAGCACCTCCGATCTCGCCGAGACGTCGTACACGTCCTTCACGCCCGTCACGGAGGGCGCCGAAGAGAAGGGCGAGGCCGCACTCGTCGCCGGGACCCCCGAGGGCGGGAAGAAGACCGAGAAGCCCGTCGTACAGCCCAAGGCGCCCGGCACGCCGGTCACCGGCAGCACCTCCGGCGCGGACACACCCGCGCTGATCGGCACCGCCGAGGGCGGTTACGCGCCCGGCTGGACGGTCCAGCAGACCACCGAGGTCGCCGCCGGGACGGGCCGGGGACTGCAGGGCGTCAACTGCACCGCCCCGGACACGGAGTTCTGGTTCCCGGGCGCCAGCACGGCGACCGACCGCACCGACTACGTGCACCTGACGAACCCCGACGACTCGGCGGCCGTCGTCGACATCGAGCTCTACGGCAAGGACGGAGCCCTGAAGTCCACGGTGGGGGAGGGCATCACCGTGCCGCCGCACGCCAGCGAGTCCCTCCTGCTGTCCACCCTCAGCGACGTGGAGCAGACCGACGTCACCGTGCACGTCGGCGTGCGCAGCGGGCGCGTCGGGGCCGCGGTGCAGGCCCTGGACGACAAGACCGGCGGCGACTGGCTGACCGCGGCCGCGGACCCGGCGGGCGACCTCGTACTGCCGGGCATCCCCAAGGACGCCACAGCCGTACGCCTGGTGCTGTTCACGCCCGGTGGCACCGACGCCGACCTGAAGGTGCGGCTCGCCTCGCCGTCCGGGTCGATCACGCCCGCCGGGCACGAGACGGTGCACGTCAAGGCGGGCATGACGACGGGCGTCGACCTCGGCGACGTCACGCGCGGCGAGGCGGGATCACTGGTGCTGACGCCGACCGGCGGGTCCGTGCCGGTCGTGGCGGCGGTCCGGGTCGTGCGGGGCAAGGGCGGCGAACAGGAATCGGCGTTCATTCCGGCCGCCGACCCGGTCGGTGCGCGCGCGACGTCCGCGGACAACCGCGCCGAGCGCACGACGCTGTCCCTGGCCGCCACCGGAGAGGCCGCGAAGGTCAGGGTCACGGCCTCGGCGGGCACCGAGGGCGGTACGGCGGCGACCAAGACGTACACGATCAAGGGCGGCACGACCCAGAACGTCGAGGCACCCGTCCCCGCCGGCCTCAAGGGCGCCTACGCGCTGACGGTCGAGACCGTCTCGGGCGGCCCGGTGTACGCGTCCCGCACCCTGACCGGCGAGGACGACGACGTGGCGTCCTTCACCGTCCAGACCCTCCCCGACGACCGGGGAACGGTCTCGGTTCCGAACGCGGACGAGGACCTGTCCGTACTCCAGCAGTAGCGGCGATCACAAGGTCCAGAGCGCGGGCATACGTGCCGCCCGGGGCGGCACGGGTGGGCGCGGCGGCACCCCGCGGCGCCGGGCCGTGCGCCCCGCCCTGCACCGGCGCCGGGCACAGGGCAGGGACCGGACCACTGCGCCACGCCCCCGCAGGCCCGCTCAGTCCTCCCCGTACCGGGGATCCACGGTCTCCGGCGTCAGCCCCAGCAACTCCGCGACCTGCTCGACGACGACCTCGTGCACGAGTGCCGCCCGCTCGTCCCGGCTCTTGGTCCGGATCTCGACCGGCCGCCGGTACACGACCACGCGCCCGCGCCGCCCGTCCTGCGAGGGCACCGTCCCCCCGAGCGGAACCGTCTCGTCGTTCCAGGCATCGCCGGTGGCGGCGTCCGGCCTCGGCACGTCCAGGACGAGGAAGTCGATGTCGGCGAGCTGCGGCCAACGCCGCTCCAGGCGCTCCACGGAGTCCTGCACCAGGTCCGCGAACACCTCACCGCGGCTCGCGGCGAGCGGTACCTGCGGCGGTGCGACCGGGCCGCGCATGCCCCGACCGTGGCGATCACGACGGCGGGGCCCCGGGCGGCCTGCGTCACGGGGTGTCAGGGGGTTGTCCATCACTGGTGAAGGGTAGTCCCCGCCGGTGCCCCGCGCCGGACCGCACACGCACACCGGACAGCGCCGGGACACCTCGTACGGCATGTCGCCGGATGACCATTCCAGCCAAGGTTGGGCTCGATTCCGTATCTCTCCGCGACCGTCGAACTCAAGCCAAATGTCGCTGTTCGTATCGGTTCGCGACCGCCACCGGAGCCGTCCGGCCTCCCGGAAACGGACATCCGTGCAGGTCAACGAGGTGCGTTCAGAGGGCCCTGTGGGGCGTTTCACACCACGACACGGTGGTGTGACCCGGTGGAGAGTCTTCGCGGCCCGCTCAAGAGTGCGGTACCGTCCAACATCGTGAGCCCTGTACGTCGCTGTTCGCGCACCGCCTGCGGCCGTCCCGCCGTCGCGACGCTGACGTACGTCTACGCCGACTCGACCGCGGTCCTCGGCCCGCTCGCCACCTACGCCGAACCCCACTGCTACGACCTGTGTGCCGAGCACTCCGAGCGCCTCACCGCCCCGCGCGGCTGGGAGGTCGTCCGCCTGCTCGACGGCTCGGCCCCGGCCCGCCCCAGCGGCGACGACCTGGAAGCGCTCGCCAACGCGGTCCGCGAGGCGGCCCGCCCCCAGGACCGCGCGACCGGGTCCGGCGGCGGCCCCCGGACGGCCGACCCGATGGAGGTCGCGCGCCGCGGCCACCTGCGCGTCCTGCGCTCGCCGGACAACTGAGTCACCTCAACCGCCCCCGCCACGTCAGTCACTTCCGCCGTCATCCGTCGCCGCACACCCATTGACGCCTCCTTGTCGCGGACACGACCATTCCGGAAGCAGCGAGAAACCGCTTTCGCATGGCGGAATCCCGGGAGGCGCCCGTGTATGTCCAGGAACTGGAACCAGTCGCCGGTTCGCTGGGCCTGTCCGCCCTGGTGGCGGCCCTGCCCCTGGTGATCGTCCTCGTCCTGCTGGGCGGCGTCCGCATGAAGGCGCATCTGGCGGGTCTCACGGGCCTCCTGGCGGCCGTACTCGTCGCCTGGCTGGCCTACGGCATGCCGCTGGACCAGACGGCTTCCAGCGCCGTCCAGGGCGCCGTGTTCGGGATCTTCCCCATCCTGTGGATCGTCGTGAACGCCCTGTGGGTCTACCGGATGACCGTCCGCACCCGGCACTTCGACATCCTGCGCCGTTCCTTCGGACGGCTCTCCGACGACCCGCGCATCCAGGCCCTGGTCGTCGCCTTCTGCTTCGGCGCCCTGCTGGAGGCCCTCGCCGGGTTCGGGGCGCCCGTCGCGATCTGCTCGGTCATGCTCGTGGCCCTCGGCTTCGACCCCGTGCGCGCGGCGGTCGTCTCCCTGGTCGCCAACACCGCGCCGGTCGCCTTCGGCGCGATGGGCACCCCCGTGGTGACGCTGGCCCAGGTCACCGGACTTCCGCTGGACGACGTCGCCTCCGTGGTGGGCCGCCAGACGCCCCTGCTGGCCCTCGTCGTCCCGCTGCTGCTGGTCGCCCTGGTCGACGGGCGGCGCGGGCTGCGCGAGACCTGGGTGCCCGCGATGGCCTGCGGTGCCGCCTTCGCCGTCGCCCAGTTCGCCGCCGCCAACTACGTCTCGGCCCAGCTCGCCGACATCGGCGCCGCCCTGCTGGGCGCGGCCGCCCTGGTCGCCGTACCCCAGGCCCGCAGGCCCGCCGCCGAGCCCGTACGGGCGTCCGTCCTGACCGGCGTACGCAGCGAGGAACTGGACGAGCGGGACCCCCGGCGCGAGGTCGTGCGGGCGTACGCGCCGTACGCGCTGATCGTCGCGATCTTCTCCGTGGCGCAGATCCCCGCGGTCAAGGACCGGCTGGCGCAGGCGACCCGGACGTACGACTGGCCGTTCCTGGACGTGGCCGGCCCCGAGGGCGTTCCGGTGGGCGGCAACGTCTTCTCCTGGCCGATCGTCTCCACCGGCGGCACGCTCGTCCTGTTCGCCGGCCTGGCCACGGCCGTCGTCCTCGGCGTGCACGCGCGCGCGGCGGTCAAGGAGTGGCTCGCGACCGTGCACGAACTGCGGTTCGCGATCCTCACCGTGACCTCCGTGCTGGCCCTCGCCTACGTCATGAACCTCTCCGGCCAGGCCGCCACCATCGGCCACTTCGTCGCGGCGGCCGGCGCCGGACTCGCCTTCCTCTCCCCGGTGCTCGGCTGGTTCGGCGTCGCCGTCTCCGGCTCCGACACCTCGGCCAACGCGCTCTTCGGCGCCCTCCAGGTGACCGCCGCGCGGGAGTCCGGCCTGTCCCCCGAGCTGCTCGCCGCCGCCAACAGTTCGGGCGGGGTCCTCGGCAAGATGATCTCCCCGCAGAACCTCACCATCGCCTGCGCGGCCGTCGGCCTCGCGGGCCGCGAGGGCGACCTGCTGCGCAAGGTGCTGCCCTGGAGCCTGGGGCTGCTGCTGGTGATGTGCCTGATCGTGGTCGGGCAGTCCACGCCGGTCCTGGGCTGGATGCTGCCCTGACCCTGCCCTGACCTTCGGGAACCGCCCGACGCCCGGTCGGTGGTTGCGGGTAGTTTGTGGGCTCCGACAGGACTTCCAGGAAGGTTGGCCGTGGCTGCTGATCTGTCGCAGATCGTGAAGGCGTACGACGTACGCGGTGTGGTGCCGGACCAGTGGGACGAGTCGCTGGCCGAGCTGTTCGGCGCGGCGTTCGTCGAGCTGACCGGCGCGCGCGCCATCGTGGTCGGCCACGACATGCGGCCCTCGTCCCCCGGGCTGTCCGGCGCCTTCGCGCGCGGGGCGGCGGCCCGCGGCGCCGACGTCACCGAGATCGGCCTGTGCTCCACCGACCAGCTGTACTACGCCTCCGGCGCGCTGAACCTGCCGGGCGCCATGTTCACGGCCTCGCACAACCCGGCCCGCTACAACGGCATCAAGCTGTGCCGCGCGGGCGCCGCCCCGGTCGGCCAGGACACCGGCCTCGCCGAGATCCGCGCCCTCGTGGAGCGCTGGAGCGACTCCGGCGCCCCGGAGCCCGCGTCCCGCCCCGGCACCGTCACCCGGCGCGACACGCTCGCCGATTACGCGGCCCACCTGCGCTCCCTCGTCGACCTCACGGCCATCCGCCCCCTCAAGGTCGTCGTCGACGCGGGCAACGGCATGGGCGGCCACACGGTCCCCTCGGTCTTCGCCGGCCTGCCCGTCGAACTCGTGCCGATGTACTTCGAACTCGACGGCACGTTCCCCAACCACGAGGCCAACCCGCTCGACCCGGCCAACCTCGTCGACCTGCGGAAGCGGGTCCGAGAGGAGGGCGCCGACCTCGGCATCGCCTTCGACGGCGACGCCGACCGCTGCTTCGTCGTCGACCAGAACGGCGACCCGGTCTCCCCGTCCGCGGTGACCGCTCTCGTGGCCGCCCGCGAACTCGCCCGCAACGGCGGCACGGGCACGGTCATCCACAACCTGATCACCTCCTGGTCCGTGCCGGAGGTCGTGAAGGAGAACGGCGGCACACCGGAACGCACGCGCGTGGGCCACTCCTTCATCAAGGCCGAGATGGCCAGGACCGGCGCCATCTTCGGCGGCGAGCACTCCGCGCACTACTACTTCCGCGACTTCTGGAACGCCGACACCGGCATGCTGGCCGCCCTCCACGTCCTCGCCGCCCTCGGCGGCCAGCAGGGCACACTGTCCGACCTCGTCGCCCAGTACGACCGCTACGCCGGCTCCGGCGAGATCAACTCCACCGTCACCGACCAGGCGGCCCGCCTCGCCGCGATCAGGGCCGCGTACGAGGGCCGTGACGACGTCACCCTGGACGACCTGGACGGCCTCACCGTCACGACGGCCGACTGGTGGTTCAACGTCCGCCCCTCCAACACGGAGCCCCTGCTGCGCCTGAACGCGGAGGCCCGCGACGAGGCGACGATGACGAAGATCCGGGACGAGGCGCTGGCGATCATCCGCTCGTAGCCGCGGGCAGTCGTGTCGCAGGGGGGAGGCACGGGTGGGCGCGGCGCACCCCGCGACCGCCGGTCCGCGCGACCCACCCCCTGGCACCGACGCCGGGTGCCCGCCCGTCGTACGGCCCGACACACGTCCTCGTCCGGCGGTACCCTGACCAGCACATCCGCACAAGCCGATCCGCCCCGAAGGGAATTCCCATGCCGCTCGAAGCCGGCCTCCTGGAGATCCTCGCCTGCCCGGCCTGCCACGCCCCCCTCAAGGAGCAGGACGCCGAGCTGATCTGCACCGGCCAGGACTGCGGCCTGGCGTACCCGGTCCGCGACGACATCCCCGTCCTCCTCGTCGACGAGGCCCGCCGCCCCGGATAACCGAGGCCCGCCGCCCGAGTGACCGACGGCCGCCCCGCGGCCGGGCCACCTCGCGCACGCACCCGAACAAACGCATCCGGCGATCGGAGACTGCCGCCATGCTCGACGAATCGCTGCTCGACGCCCCGGAGCGACTCACCGAGGCCGACCGCCGCGGCCTGCTCCGCGGCGCCGCCGAGGCAGGTGCCCGTGTGCGCACCGCCGCCCGGCACGCCGCCGAGGCCGGAGTCGGCAACCTCAAGCCGGACGGGCGCCCCCGCGCCGTCCTGATCGCCGGCCCCGGCGCCGCCGCGACCCAGGCCGCCGACCTCCTCGGCACCCTCGCAGGCGCCGGCAGCCCCGTCACCCGCCTCGCCCCCACCGGCGTCGCCCCCGCTGCGGGCGCCCTGCGCTGGGAACTGCCCGGCTGGGCCGGCTCCGTGGACCTCCTGCTGATCGCCACCCCCGACGGAACCGAACCGGGCCTGTCCCTGCTCGCCGAACAGGCTTACCGCCGGGGATGCACCGTCGTAGCCGTAGCCCCCGCCCGTTCCCCGCTCAGCGAGTCGGTGAACGCCTCCCACGGCCTGTTCATCCCGATGGCGACCGCCCCCTACGACCACGACGAGCCCCTCGCCGGTGCCGCCCCCGGCGTCCTGTGGGCGCTGCTCACCCCGCTCCTCGCGCTGCTGGACCGCACCGCCCTGCTCGAAGCGCCGCCCGAGGCCATCGAGAAGGTCGCCGACCGCCTCGACCGCATCGCCGAACGCTGCGGACCCGCCACCGTGACCTACAGCAACCCGGCCAAGACCCTGGCGTCCGAGCTGGCCGACACCCTGCCGGTCGTCTGGACCGAGGGCACCTCGGCCGGACCGGCGGGCCGCCGCTTCGCCGCCGCGCTCGCCGAGCTGGCCGGCACCCCGGCCGTCGTCGCCGAACTGCCCGAGGCGCTCGCCGCGCACAGCGCCCTGCTCGCCGGCCGACTCGCCGCCGGAGCCGACCCCGACGACTTCTTCCGCGACCGCGTCGAGGAGGCACCCGCCCTGCACGCGCGCGTGGTGCTCCTCCGCGACCGCCCCAGCGGCGGCCTCACCGCCGCCCCCGGCGCCCGCGACCTGGCCCTCGGCCACGACACGCCGATCAGCGAACTGGAACCCGAAGAGGGCGGCGAACTGGAGACCCTCGCGGAACTGATCGCCATCACGGATTTCGCCGCCGTTTACCTGGCGCTCGCCTCGCGCGCCTGATCCCGTACGCACCATCTCGTACGTACCAGCGCCACCCACCGGCGCCACGTACCAGGAAACGCACCGCGCACGCACCGGCAGAGAGAGCCCATGGACCTCCTCGACAACACCGTCCGCCCCTACGCCTGGGGTTCCACCACCGCGATCCCGACCCTGCTCGGGACCGAGCCGACCGGCGAACCGCAGGCGGAGATGTGGATGGGAGCCCACCCCGGCGCACCCTCCCGCACCGGCCGGGGCACCCTCGCCGAGGTCATCGACGCCGACCCCGAGAAGGAACTGGGCACCGCCTCCGCGGCCAAGTTCGGCCCCCGGCTGCCCTTCCTCCTCAAACTCCTCGCCGCCGGCGCCCCGCTCTCCCTCCAGGTCCACCCCGACCTCGCCCAGGCCAAGGCCGGCTACGAGGACGAGGAGCGCCGGGGCGTCCCCCTGGACGCCCCGCACCGCAACTACAAGGACGCCAACCACAAGCCCGAACTGATCTGCGCCCTCACCGAGTTCGACGGCCTGTGCGGCTTCCGCGCCCCCGCCGAGACGGCCGACCTGCTCGACGGCCTCGGCATCGCCTCCCTCAAGCCCTACGTCGACCTGTTGCGCGCGCATCCCGAGGACGCCGCCCTGCGCGAGGTCCTCACCGCGATCCTCACCGCCGACCCCGAGGAGATGTCCCGCACGGTCACCGAGACCGCGGCCGCCTGCGACCGCCTCGGCGGCGCCTACGCGCCCTACGCCGGCATCGCCCACCACTACCCGGGCGACCCCGGCGTCCTCGCCGCCCTGCTCCTCAACCACGTCCGGCTCCAGCCCGGCGAGGCCCTGTTCCTCGGCGCCGGCATCCCGCACGCCTACCTCGACGGCCTCGGCGTCGAGATCATGGCCAACTCCGACAACGTCCTGCGCTGCGGCCTGACCCCCAAGCACGTCGACGTCCCCGAACTCCTGCGCATCGTCCGCTTCGAGGCCGGCGACCCCGGCATCCTCCGCCCGGAGGCGTCCCCCGACGGCGAGGAGGTCTACGACACCCCGATCGACGAGTTCCGCCTGTCCCGGTACGTCCTCCCGGAGGGCTCCGGCGTCCACGACCTCACCCTGCCCACCCCGCAGATCCTGCTCTGCACGGCGGGCACCGTACGGGCGGGCGAACACGAACTGGCCCCCGGCCGGTCCGTCTTCGTCCCGGCAGGCGAAAAGGCCGGAGTGTCCGGCGCCGGCACGCTCTTCAGGGCCACCGTCCTCGTCTGACACAGGCCTGAGGCAGGTCTGACGGGCGTACGACGGGGCATCCGGCACCTCGGGGCCCGCTAGGGCTGCAACAATGGCGCACCGCGAAGGAGGGGCGAAGCCGGCAACCGGCCGAGCCCGCACCGGCGTACGGACGTAGACGAAGGCGAAGGGACAACGCGACACATGAGCGCGTCAGGCGGGACCAAGGCGATCGTGGCGGCACTGCTCGCCAACCTCTCGATCGCGGTGGCGAAATTCGTGGCGTTCCTCTTCAGCGGGTCGTCGTCGATGCTCGCGGAGTCCGTGCACTCCCTCGCCGACTCCGGCAACCAGGGACTTCTGCTCCTCGGCGGCAAGCGCGCCCAGCGCGAGGCCACCCCCCAACACCCGTTCGGCTACGGCCGCGAGCGCTACATCTACGCCTTCCTCGTCTCCATCGTGCTCTTCTCGGTCGGCGGCATGTTCGCCCTCTACGAGGGCTACGAGAAGATCAAGCACCCGCACGAGATCGAGCACTGGTACTGGCCGGTGGGCGTCCTGGTCTTCGCGATCATCGCCGAGACCTTCTCCTTCCGGACCGCCATCAAGGAGTCCAACGTCCTGCGCGGGAAGAAGTCCTGGAAGGAGTTCGTCCGCCACTCCAAGGCCCCCGAACTGCCGGTCGTCCTCCTGGAGGACCTCGGTGCCCTGGTCGGCCTGATCCTCGCGCTCGGCGGAGTCGGCATGGCCCTGCTCACCGGTGACGGCGTCTGGGACGGCATCGGCACCCTGTGCATCGGCGTGCTGCTCATCGTGATCGCGCTGGTGCTGGCCGTCGAGACCAAGTCCCTGCTGCTCGGCGAGGCCGCCGGCACCGAGGCGGTCCAGCGGATCGAGTCCGCGATCGTCGCCGGCGACACGGTCACCGGCGTGATCCACATGCGCACGCTCCACATCGGCCCCGAGGAGCTCCTCGTCGCCGCCAAGATCGCCGTCCGCCACGACGGCACGGCCACCGAGGTCGCCTCCGCCATCGACGCCGCCGAGGCCCGTATCCGCGAGGCCGTTCCGATCGCCCGCGTCATCTACCTGGAACCGGACATCTACAGCGAGTCCGAGGCGACCAAGGGCCCCGACCGCGAGGCGACCCCCGGCGGCCCGAGCACGCCGCCCGCCGCCCACTGACACCCGCACCCGCCACACCCACGGGGCCCGCCGATCCACTCGGCGGGCCCCGTCGGCTTCCGCCCCCGTCGAAGCCGTAACGCTTCGTGAACGTCCGGAAGTGTTCGGAGGCGGACTGGGGACGGCGGGCGCCACCGGTGTAGCTTGGGACGGAGCCAGACGTCGCTGCTGATGGCGGTCGGGCGGTCCGGTACGGACCGGCCGAGGGAGAGAGGGCCTCCGACGGACTGCGCTGCGCGCACGCGGGCATGCCTGTGTCCTCTTCGGGGCACCCCTGTGTCCGCCGCCGCGCAGATGTCAGCCGTACCCACCTCGACCCAACCCGAGGAGCAGCTCGCAATGACGACTGTCGACAACCGACAGGACTTCAAGGTCGCCGACCTCTCCCTGGCCGCGTTCGGCCGCAAGGAGATCACCCTCGCCGAGCACGAGATGCCGGGCCTGATGGCGATCCGCAAGGAGTACGCCGAGGCCCAGCCCCTCGCCGGCGCCCGCGTCACCGGCTCCCTGCACATGACGGTGCAGACCGCCGTACTCATCGAGACCCTGGTCGCCCTGGGCGCCGAGGTCCGCTGGGCCTCCTGCAACATCTTCTCCACCCAGGACCACGCGGCCGCCGCCATCGCCGTCGGTCCGAACGGCACGCCCGACAACCCGCAGGGCGTCCCGGTCTTCGCCTGGAAGGGCGAGACGCTGGAGGAGTACTGGTGGTGCACGGAGCAGGCGCTGACCTGGCCGAACACCCCCACCGGCGGCCCGAACATGATCCTGGACGACGGTGGTGACGCCACCCTCCTCGTCCACAAGGGCGTCGAGTACGAGAAGGACGGCAAGGTCCCCTCGGTCGACACCGCCGAGTCCGACGAGCACCGCGTCATCCTCGAACTCCTCACCCGCACGGTGAGCGAGAGCCCGCAGAAGTGGACCCAGCTGGCGTCCGAGATCCGCGGCGTGACCGAGGAGACGACGACCGGCGTCCACCGCCTGTACGAGATGCACCGCGACGGCACCCTGCTGTTCCCGGCGATCAACGTCAACGACGCGGTGACCAAGTCGAAGTTCGACAACAAGTACGGCTGCCGCCACTCCCTGATCGACGGCATCAACCGCGCCACCGACGTCCTCATCGGCGGCAAGACCGCCGTCGTCTGCGGCTACGGCGACGTGGGCAAGGGCTGCGCGGAGTCCCTGCGCGGTCAGGGCGCCCGGGTGATCATCACCGAGATCGACCCGATCTGCGCCCTCCAAGCGGCGATGGACGGCTACCAGGTCACGACGCTGGACGAGGTCGTCGACAAGGCCGACATCTTCGTCACCACGACGGGCAACAAGGACATCATCATGGCCGCGGACATGGCCAAGATGAAGCACCAGGCGATTATCGGCAACATCGGCCACTTCGACAACGAGATCGACATGGCCGGCCTCGCCAAGATCCCCGGCGTCGTCAAGGACGAAGTCAAGCCGCAGGTCCACACCTGGACCTTCCCCGACGGCAAGGTCCTCATCGTGCTGTCCGAGGGCCGCCTGCTGAACCTGGGCAACGCCACCGGTCACCCGTCGTTCGTGATGTCCAACTCCTTCGCGGACCAGACCCTGGCCCAGATCGAGCTGTTCACCAAGCCCGACGAGTACCCGACCGACGTCTACGTGCTGCCCAAGCACCTGGACGAGAAGGTCGCCCGGCTCCACCTCGACGCCCTCGGCGTCAAGCTGACCACGCTCCGCCAGGAGCAGGCCGACTACATCGGCGTCAAGGTCGAGGGCCCGTACAAGGCGGACCACTACCGCTACTGAGCAAGCCCGCGTCGCAGCCGACGGGGGTGCGTCCGTGCACAGACGCCCCCCGCCTGCTGCCGGCTCCTCCGAGACAGGCCCCCGCACCCCCGTGCCGGGGGCCTGCCCCGTCGGCGCCTCAGCGGCCGGACCAGCAGCCCGTCACCACCCAGGACCACCATGCCCCGCGGCCGTTATTCGCTCCACGATCCGCACGACCACACCCCCCTCGCGGAAGAACACTTCCAGTGCGCCCCCGGCCCCTCCGGCTGGCGCTACGTCTCCCGGCTGACCACGTCCACCGGAGACCACCTGGGCTCCGTCGACCTCGCCCTCGACGAACTCGGCCGCCCCATCCGCCTCGAACTCCATGCCGCAAGCTGGCAAGTGCGCGGTGCGGCCATCGACGGCGTCACCTGGGTCCGCACCGACCCCACCGGGAACCACGCCACCGAAGGCAATGCGCGCGCCCACGCCTTCACCGGCACGTCCCCGGCCTTCCTCGTCGCCGCCACCCGTCTCCTGCGCCTCACCCCCTCCGGATCGGCCACCCGCGTACGCCTTGTCGCCCTCACGGACCCGGTCCTCGCCCCGCTCACCGTGGACCAGTCCTGGGCCTTGCTCGACAGACAAACACACGCCACTGACAACGGCCCGCTCACCGTGGACGAGTACCAGGTCACAGCCCTGGACACGGGGGAGCAGCACGCCGTGCACATCGCCGGCGACGTCGTGCTCGCGGCCCCCGGCATCGAGCTGGAGGACCTGGAGTCACCGCCGTCCGTGTTCCCGTGAGCGACATCGGGCGACACGCGCCGCGGGACCGCCCGGGCGCAGTCCGCCCGGCCTACGCCGGTGGTACGAAGCCGGTGCCGGTGCGGCCGTCCGAGGGCGCCTCCCGCGACACCTCGGGCCGGACGCCACGGGAGGGCGCGGTCGGCGGCACCGCGGGACGCGCCTCCGGCGGCCGCACCGGCGGTGTCACTGAGGATCCCGGCGCGGGAGGAGTCATGGGCGCTTCCACCGCGGACCCCCCGACCGCGTACGGCCCCCCGGCCGCGTACGTTCCTCCGAACGCCCGCCGGGCCTCCCGGGCCTGCCGCTCCTGCATCACCGCCGCCAGATAGGCGGCCGGCGGAACCTCCTGCGGCCGGGGAGCGCCCGTGCGAGCCGCCACATCGACGGCGAGCCGTTCCGCCATGGCCCAGCCGACCCGGGGATCCAGCTGCCCCATCCGCGTCAGGTACTGACGCACGGCGAGCCACAGATCATCGGGTACCGCGGACAGGTCGAGCCCCGAGAACCGCCCCGCCAGCCACGGCGGTGGCGGCGGCACGAAGCCCGCCGGCGAGACCGGCACCCGTTCCCGCACGACCAGAGTCCCCGCGAACACATCACCGAGCCGCCGCCCCCGCGCCGACACCAGCGAGGCGATGCAGGCGACGACGCCGAACGTCATGAGGATCTCGATCACCCCGATCAAGCCCCGCACCAGCGAGTGCCGGAACCGGATCGGCCCGCCGTCGTCCCGCACCACCCGCAGACCGCACGCCATCTTCCCCAGCGACCGCCCATGACTGAGCGTCTCCACCGCGATAGGACCGCCCACCAGGACGAGAACGAAGGCCGCGATCGACAGCGCGGTCTGCGCCGCCATGTCCAGGGAGGCCGTGGAAGCCACCAGCGCGACGGTCACCGCCACATAGACGGCCACGGCCACCGCCAGATCGAGCAGGACGGCCAGCGCCCTGCTGGGCAGCCTCGCGGGGCGCAGCTCCAACGCCACCGCCTCGCCCGTCACCAGCTCACTCACGCCTGCCGCCCTTCCCCTGACTGCCCCCGTCCCCGCCAGTCTGCCAAGCTGAGGACGCACCGCGCCGCAGTACGACAAGCTGATCCACGACGAGCCGCCGACGATAGCCGAGGAGCAGGCACACCGATGGACCTCGACGTCTTCGTCTCCGCCCACCGAGCGGAGTGGGACCGCCTCGACGACCTGCTCCGGTGCCAGCGCCGACTGACCGGCGCCGAGACCGACGAACTCGTCACCCTCTACCAGCGCACGGCCACCCACCTCTCCCTGATCCAGTCCAGCGCACCGGACCCGCAGTTGACCGGACGGCTCAGCCAACTGGTGGCACGCGCGCGCAGTGCCGTGACAGGAACCCGCCGGGCCTCGTGGCGCGACGTCACCCGTTTCCTGACACACGGCTTCCCCGCCGCCGTGTACCGGGCCCGCCACTGGTGGGTCCCCACCGCACTCCTGTCGACGGCCGTCGCGGCGCTCCTGGGCTGGTGGATCGGCACCCACCCGGAAGTCCAGGCCACCATCGCGGCACCCAGCGAACTGCGGGAGCTCACCCGCCCCGGCGGCCAGTACGAGACGTACTACTCCAGCCACCCCGCGGCCTCCTTCGCCGCACAGGTCTGGACGAACAACGCCTGGGCCGCCGCGCTCTGCCTGATCCTGGGCGTCTTCCTGGGTCTGCCGGTCATCTGGATCCTGTTCCAGAACATGCTCAACCTGGGAGTCGGCTTCGGCCTGATGTCGTCGGCCGGCCGCCTCGACACCTTCCTCGGTCTCGTCCTGCCTCACGGCCTGCTCGAACTGACCGCCGTCTTCGTGGCCGCGGGCACCGGCCTGCGTCTCGGGTGGACCCTCATCGACCCGGGCCCGCGCACCCGGCGCATCGCCCTCGCCGAAGAGGGCCGAGCCGCCATCGGCATGGCGATCGGCCTCGCCCTGGTCCTGTTCGTCTCCGGCGCCATCGAAGGCTTCGTCACCCCGTCCGGCCTGCCCACCTGGGCCCGCATCACCATCGGAGTCGTCGCCGAGCTGGCCTTCCTCGCCTACGTCTATGTCCTGGGCGGACGTGCCGTGCGCGCCGGCGACACGGGCGACGTCGAAGCGGCCGAGCGCAGCGCCACCGTGCCGACGGCCGCCTGATGTGCGTCCGCCCCCAGTGAGCTGCTAGTGTCCTCTTCGTTCCCGCAAGAGCCGTTGACACGGAGCGAGCGGGGAGGTAGATTCGAACAGTTGCCTGGAGATGGGTTCACCCCAGAGGGCAGCCGATAGTATCTATTTGCTTCCTCCCGGATCATTGAATTCGGCGAAGCACTCTCCCGATGAATCGGAAATGAACGGCCGGTCAGACCGGCTCGGAACTTCTGATAAAGTCGGAACCGCCGGAAAGGGAAACGCGAAAGCGAGAACCTGGAAAGCACCGAGGAAATCGGATCGCAAAGATCTGATAGAGTCGGAAACGTAAGACCGAAGGGAAGCGCCCGGAGGAAAGCCTGAGAGAGTCTCTCGGGTGAGTACAAAGGAAGCGTCCGTTCCTTGAGAACTCAACAGCGTGCCA
>NZ_JBIWGG010000005.1:549982-597722 GCF_044763415.1 Streptomyces sp. NPDC096048 | reverse complement strand
GGGGGGGGTGCGCCTGGGGCGGTGGGGCGGGCGGGGGGGGCGCGCGGGGGGGGGGGGGGGGGGGGGGGGGGGGGCCGCCCCCCCCCCCCCCCCCCCCGCCGCTCCCTGTGCCGCCGTGCCGCCGCCGCTCAGCGCTCGGCGAAGTCGCCCGACAGCGCGGAGGCGATCCGCAGTTGCGCGTCGGCCTCCTCCTGGCGCCCCTGCCGTTCGAGGGTGCGGCCCAGCATCAGCCGGGCGTACTGCTCGACGGGATCGCGCTCGACGACGATCCGCAGCTCGTCCTCCGCGCGCCGCAGTTGGGCCGAGTGGTAGTAGGCGCGCGCCAGCAGCAACCGCGGGCCGGTCTGCTCGGGCACCTCCCCGACCAGCCCGCTCAGGACGCGTGCCGCGGCGGCGTAGTCCCTGGCGTCGAAGAACATCCGCGCGCGCTCCCAGCGCTCCGTCGGCGTTCCGTGGTCGTAGTACGTCGTGTCCACTCGAAGACCTCCTTCGGTGTTCTCCAACCACGCCACCTGGTTGAACATTCCACCATTGGTGGGGCCGGTGTATCCGACCCGTCACGGTGACGGGTCGGAGTACGGTCTGACGCGGAAGCCTGTCCGGCGCTAGTTTGGGCGGCATGAGCAATCTTGATCGCGAGGCGGTTCCCAGCCTGTGCGGAGGCCGCGGCTTCGTGGTGGCGGAACCCGTGCGGGAGCTCCTCAGCCCTCGCCACGTCAAGCTCGGCGAGTCCACCGAGGTCCGCCGGCTCCTGCCCAACCTGGGCCGGCGCATGGTCGGCGCCTGGTGTTTCGTCGACCACTACGGTCCCGACGACATCGCCGACGAGCCCGGCATGCAGGTGCCGCCGCATCCGCACATGGGCCTGCAGACGGTGAGCTGGCTGCACGAGGGCGAGGTACTGCACCGCGACTCCACCGGCAGCCTGCAGACCATCCGCCCGCGCCAGCTGGGCCTGATGACCTCGGGCCGCGCGATCAGCCACTCCGAGGAGAGCCCGCGCTCGCACGCCCGCTTCCTGCACGGCGCGCAGCTGTGGGTCGCCCTCCCGGACGCCCACCGCCACACCGACCCGCGCTTCGAGTTCCACGCCGACCTGCCCGTCGTCACCGCCCCCGGCCTGACGGCCACCCTGCTCCTGGGCACCCTCGACGGCACCACCTCGCCGGGAACGACGTACACCCCCCTCGTCGGCGCCGACCTGACCCTCACCGGCGGCACGGACGTACGTCTCCCACTGGAACGGGACTTCGAGTACGCCGTCCTGTCCATGACCGGCGAAGCCCACGTCGACGGCGTGCCGCTGGTGCCGGGCTCGATGCTCTACCTCGGCTGCGGCCGCGACGAACTGCCCCTGCGCGCCGACTCGGACGCGGGCCTGATGCTCCTGGGCGGCGAGCCGTTCGAGGAGGAGCTGATCATGTTCTGGAACTGGATCGGGCGCTCCCAGGAGGAGATCGTGCAGGCGCGCAGGGACTGGATGGAAGGGGCACGGTTCGGGGAGGTCAAGGGGTACGACGGGGCTCCGCTGCCCGCGCCGTCGCTGCCGGCGGTGCCGTTGAAGCCGCGGGGGAGGCTGCGCTGACCTGCGGTGATGCGCCGGTTTTGCTGACCGCCGGGGGGCGGGTGGTTGGCAGTCCTCATCGCTCTTCGCTCACCTCCCAAAAGGCTCCTGAGAAGCTCGCTGAATTCAGTCCGCAGTGGTCGGCGATTCCATCGTGTGGCTGTCTGGCCGCCAGCAGAGTGGGGCCCTGGAGAACTGCGAGAACGTGGCCTGACTGGCGTCCGCCTGGTCATCTCCGACAGCCACAGCTCGACTCAGGAGACTAGTGATGCCGCGAGTAGTGGCAAGCGGTCTGCCACGGCGGTAGGACGCGGCAAGAGCCTCCAGGGGCAGCCGACCCGTAGCCAGGACGCCAACGCGTTGAGGGTCTCCCACGCCCGAGCGGCCCGTCCGCTGTCCTGTCCTCCGGAACCAGCGGACAGAGGATCTCCCCCTCCGTATCGCAGGGATCCTTGTAGTAACGGGTACGCGGTAACCACACCCCGGCCCCCGAAAGCGCGTCACCGCTCCGCTGTCAGGAAATTCGTCCACCGACACTCTCTTCAGCCTCCCTCTGCTGTAATCACTGTGGCGCGAGATGCGTTGGACACAGGAACTGTCCCGTAGGGATAATTGACTGACACGCCTGGACACGCTTTCAGAGCGGTCCCTGTAACAGGGCGCGGAAACGATCTCAGATGTGGTTCACATGGTCATTCGGAACCTCAGAAGCTGCGATTGCGGCGTTGCCAGTGATCGCCACCGATTCGTCGCTCGTTCGGGGAGTATCTGATGCGTGCTGCCGTTGCTTCGGAGGTCAATGCACCTCTCACCTTGACCGAGCGTGACACCCCGACGCCCGGTGTCGGAGAGGTTCTGGTCAGGGTCCTCGCCTGTGGGGTCTGCTTTTCCGATCTGAACCTGCTGCGCGGCCATTACCCCTTCGCGCGCTTCCCCGTCATTCCTGGGCATGAGGTCACCGGTGTCGTCACCGCTCTCGGAGAAGGGGTGAGTTGGCCGGAGGTCGGCACCGCAGTGGGGGCGCAGTTCCTGTACGACTCCTGCGGGCACTGCGACTACTGTGTCCGCGGCGACCAGATCCTGTGTCCGTCCAAGACGATCACTGGCGTCGTGGCCGACGGCGGCTATGCCGAGTACGCTCTGTTCAAGGCCGGTTTCGTTACGCCATTGCCGGCGGGACTCGATCCCGTGGCCGCAGCTCCCCTGATGTGCGCCGGTATTACGGCCTTCAACGGCCTGCGGCAGGGCGGCGCCCGCGCCGGCGCCCGAGTCGCGGTCGTGGGGGCCGGTGGCATCGGGTCCCTGGCTGTCCGCTACGCCATGGCCCTGGGGGCCCGGGTGGCTGTGGTCGGCCGGTCCCGTCGCAGTGAGGAGCAGGCGAAGGCCTTGGGTGCCGAGCTCTACGTCGCCACCGACGAGACCGATCCGTCCACCGTCCTGAAAGCATGGGACGGCGGTGCGGACCTGGTCCTGAACGCGGCTCCGTCCACCGCCGCCGCGGTGGCGACCTTGGGTGGCCTGGCTCCCGACGGCACGCTGCTGCTGTGCGGCTACGGCCCCGAGCCCCTGACCCTGCCCACCCAGCCCATGGTTCTCAACCGCCTGCACGTGGCGGCCTCGCCCTCCGGCTCGCCCCACGACCTGCGCGACACCCTCGCCTTCTCCGCCGCGCACGGCATTCTGCCCGACGTCACGCCGATCACCCTGGAGGAGGCTCCGGCCACCCTCGATGCGATGGCCGCCGGCACCGCCCGCGGTCGCAGCGTCATCGCCTTTGCCTGACCACTCGTCGACCTCGCCGCTAGGAGAAGCTTCATGCCCTCCGTCATCCTCGTCACCGGCGCCTCCAGCGGCTTCGGCGCACTGACGTCGCGCGCCCTCGCCGATGCCGGACACATCGTCTACGGCGGCATACGCCAGACCACCACCGGCCGCAACGCCCCAGCGGTCGCTGGCGCGCGCGACTACGCCGACCAGCAGGCGGTACAGCTCCGCACGGTCGAACTCGACGTCTCCGACCAGAGTTCCGTCGACGCGGCGGTCGGGACGATCACTGCGGAAGCGGGACCGCTCGACGTTGTCGTGCACAACGTCGGTCACATGGTTCTGGGCCCTACCGAATCCTTCACCCCGGAGCAGATAGCCGAGGTCTACGACACCAACGTGGTCTCCACCCAACGGGTCAACCGGGCCGTACTCCCGCAGATGCGTGATCGCCGTGACGGCCTGCTCGTGTGGGTGGGCTCCACCAGCACCTACGGTGGCACGCCCCCGTACCTCGCACCCTACTTCGGCGCCAAGGCCGCGATGGACCACATGGCCAAGAGCTACGCCGTCGAGCTAGCCCGATTCGGTATCGAGACTGCCCTCGTCGTCCCAGGCTCGTTCACCTCGGGCACCAATCACTTCGCGCACGCCATGCACCCGCAGGACACCGCGACGGCGAAGGCGTACGACGTCCTCTACGCGGGCCTGATGGACGAGGTCGGCAAGCGGCTGGCCGCCCTGGCGCCCGCCGACGCCGATGTCAACGAGGTCGCCCGCGCCATCGTCGACATCGTGGGCATGCCGAAGGGCAGCCGCCCCTTCCGTACAACCATCGACCCGGCAAACGACGGATCCGAACACGTCAGCGACGTCGCCGACCGGATCCGCAGGGACTTCTACGACCGCATCGACCTGTCCGACTTGTTGACACCTCGGACAGACGGCTGACATCGGGAGTTCGGCGCTGGGAGGCTGCGATACCTGCCGTCGCCTCTGACCGGCAGGAGAGCTCCGCCGAACGCGGCCCTCGCCTGCCGTCGCCGGCCGGAGCGGGCGCTGCTCGTCGTACCGGGACGGACACGCTCCACGGTCAGGGCCGGACCTTCAGCGTCGAGGTGCCCGCCGTCTCCTGAATCGACGAGATCACGCGTTGGGCGGCGTGGCGATCGGCACGCCGCACAGGTGCCAGGACGGTGAATCCGACAACGAGCGTGACGGCGAAGAAGGAGCCGAACACCACCGCACCGGTGAACAGGCCTGGCATCAGTCCGTGTGCGGTGACGACGGCGCCCAGCGCCGGCGCGCCGATGCCCTGGGCGATGTAGCCGACGAGATAGCCGCCGGACACCATGCCCGCCCGGTGGGTCGAGGGGGCGTACCGGTTCATGACGGTCAGTCCTCCGGCGAAGTCGAACGCATAGGCGGCGCCGGCGACGGCCGCGGCCAGGAAGAAGAGCAGCAGTGAATGCACCATGCCGGTGAGGACGAACAGCCACACCGCTGCCATCGACCCAGCGGCCCCGAGGACCACCAGCAGCCGGACGTGGAGGCATCGGGCCACGATGGCGAAAATCGTGATGCAGGCCGCGAAGACCGACAGCAGCGCGCCTGTGATGAGCGCGTTGGTCGAGCCGGCGAGTTGCTGCGCGATCTTCGCTCCGAGTGGCAGGACAATCGCCCCGAGCAGGAAGGACGAGGCCAAGGCGATGGCACCGGCGAAGAAGATGGTGCGGCTGCCCCGGGGCACGGAGATCGCGCGGACCCGCCACCACTCCTTCGTCCCGTCCGGGGTGTGACGCGGCATGACGGTCACGAGGCAGGCAACGGCTGCGATCGCGACCGTCAGTACCAGGAAGTTCAAGTGGAGCGGGAAGGGCGCGTACTCGGTGAGGGCACCACCGACCAGCATCGCCAGGCCGATCCCGAGGGCTGAGGTGGCAGTACTGACGGCACCGGCACGCCTCTCCCGGCCCGGTGCGCTGAACTCGACCATGGCGACGCTGGCGGGGGAGATGGACAGTCCGACACCGACTCCCATGAACACCCGGCCCAGCAGCAGCCAGGCGACGTCACCCGCCAGAGCGAAGAGCATCACGCCGATGAACTGGGCCCCCAGCCCGAGCAGCATGGAACCACGTCTGCCGATGTGATCGGAGAGGTTGCCGAAGAGGAGCAGCACCGGGATCAGCGCGATGGGGTAGGCGGCGAAGATCCACGTGATCGTCGTTGTCGAAACACCCCAGTCGGCTTGGTAGAGGGGGTAGGTCATGGTCGGGCATGCGCTGGTCCACAACGCGAGGGCCACTACCGCACCGGCAGTCCAGAAGCTGCCGCGTGCGCCGAGGGATGGCACTGGGCCTCCAATGAGTGGGGATGGGGGAAAGCTGGATCAGCCGGGCACGTCGCTTCATCAGCGACCGGGGCTGTGCGTCCGGCGGTCGCCGGGACAGCCGACGGCGGGTGGGGACGGTGATGCTCGTACCCGCGCGGGCTGTCACCGCGATTCGGCGGCCGGAGCGGGTTCTCCGCTGCGTGAGTCGATGAGGCACGGCTCACGCGTCAGGCGCCGCTACGCGTGTGCGTCCTTGCGTACGCGGTCGCGGATGGCGCGCCGGTCGATGGGCCGGCCCTGGAGGTAGACGGACTCGATTCTGCGCGTGTGGGGCATGCGTACGAGCGGATTCGCGTCCAGGACGATGAAGTCGGCCCGCTTGCCCGGCTTCAGGACGCCGCGGTCGGTGAGTCCCAAGAGGGCGGCCGAGCGCTGGGTGGCGCTTTGAATGGCGGTGAGAGGCGGCACCCCCGCCGCTGCCAGCGCTTCCAGTTCCCGGTGCTCGGCGAAGCCGGGGAATTGGGTGAGCAGACCGGTGTCCGCCGAGAAGACGACTCGCACGCCGGCGTCGAAGAACGTCCTCAGCGTGCTTTCCATGCGCTGATAGGACTCAGTCGTGTCGAACAGTGGTTGCGGCGCGTTGGCGCGGATACGGGCGCGCAGGTCCGTGATCGCCTCAACGGGAACGAGTTCCGCCAGAGCCGGGTCGTCGAGCCAGGCGTCACCATCCGGGCGCTGGATACTCATCGAGGTGAACACCGCGATGTCATGGGTGATGAGCAGCTCGATGAGTTCCGCGTCGGGCTCAGGGGTCCTGGGCAGGTGCGCCAGGATATCCGCGCCCGCGCGGATCGCCTCCTTGGCGTCGTCCACCGTGTAGATGTGGGCGGCGACCTTCAGGCCGTGGGTGTGGGCTTCGTCGATGATCGCCCGGCAGATGTCCGGTCGGAGTCTGGCCTTCGTGCCATGCCGGTCGTCGAGCCAGAGTTTGACGGCGTCGACGTCCTTCGCCGCGAGGGCGCGCACGTGCCGACGGGCGTCTTCGGGGCTCGTCGCCTCGTGGATCGCGTCGACGGCGAAGAAGGGGCCCCCGTTGCTGGAGCCGGGTGTGGGAGCGACGATGCCGGAGCCGGCGGTGTAGAGGGTGGCCAGGACTTCGTTGTCGAGTTCGCCCCTGCGCTGCATGTCGCGTACGCGGATCTCGGTGTCGTCGCGGTCGGTCCCGAGGGACTGGAACACGCTGACGCCGTAGTAGACGAGGCGGCGGAGGTGGTCGAGGATGTTCCGCTCGGAGAAGTTCGCGGAATTCGCGCCCGCTCCCTTCCAGTAGCCGATGTGCCCGTGCGGGTTGACGATCGCGGGCATGACCGTTCTTCCGGCCAGGGAGACGGTCTGCCGCGTGGGGGCGGGGGTGATGGTTTCCCGAGGCCCGAGCTCCTCGATCAGGCCGTCGCGGACGACCATGCCGGCGTCCTCAATGACCAGGTCGCCCTCGCCCAAGATCACTCGGGCGCCTTCGAAGAGAACCGCCGCGGGGCCCTCTGCTCCTCGGTTGTCGCGTGGCTGTCCCGGCGTCCCCTCTGGAATGGTGCGCACAGACTTTCCTTCTTCTCGTATGGCAACGGGGTGGATCACATCGAGACGGGCGGCGTGGTGTAACGCATGCTGCGCTGTTCGAACTCGTCGTAGCCCATGAGGCTCTCGAAGGCACGTTGGTCGGTGACGAAGTCCTTCAGCGAGCTGATCTCCTTGCCGGCTCGCAACGCACGCAGAACATCGCTCACCCCCTTCGACGCGGCGCCGATCAGCGTGTACCACAGCAGGACGACATCGGCGCCGGCCTGGGAGTACTCCTCGATCGTGTGCGCGGGCACATCCGATCCCGGCACGTCCAGCAGATCACCCGCGACCATGACGGGGGCGGCGATGCGCTCGCGGGACCGGGCAAGGTCACCAGCGGAGAGCGCCGGCGCGAAGACCATGTCAGCCCCGGCAGTGACGTAACTCTCGAGTCTTTCGACGCACTCTCCCGCATCGTCATTCACCCATGCCGCGTCGGAGCGTGCGATGACCAGGAAGTCCGGGTCCGTCCGAGCGTCGACTGCGGCACGGATCTTCTGTGACATCTGCTCCGTGGGAAGCAGTCCAGCTGGTCTGGCCGTGTGCTTGCCGCCGAGGTTGTCCTCGATGTGTACGCCGCACACACCCGCGGACTCGAAGGCCTGGATTGTCCGCCAAAGGTTCGGGGCATCGTAGAAGCCGTTCTCCGCGTCGGCGAGGACGGGTACCGAGGTGGCCTCGACCACCCGGCGGGTCTGCTCGACCATCTCGTTCAAGGTCAAGAGCCCGACGTCCGGCATGCCGAATCCCGATGCGGCAGCGGCGAAGCTGCCGACGTATGTGGCCTCGAATCCGGCCCGCTCGACGAGCTGTGCGCTGAGGGCGTCGTAGGCCCCGGCGAGGACCACGGTCCGGTCGGCCGCGAGAAGGGACTTCAGGGCCTTCCTGCGTGCACTGTGATGGTGGGACATGTCGCTGCTTCCTGGGAGTTCGCCGGATGCTGTGAGTGGTCGTGCCGCTGTCAGATCAAGAAGTCCCGGTACCGGTGCAGTCGCTTGCGCGCGGTCTGCATGTTGTGCCGCTTGAGTTGTTCGGCGCCCTCGGCGTCCCCGCGTGCGAGGGCATCGATCACCGAACGGTGCTCGGTCAGACTTTCCCGCATACGTCCCGGAGTCATGAGGATGCGACGTCGGAGCGCGTGCGACTGGTCGCGGACGCCAGCCAGCATCTCGGTGAGGAAACTCTGATCGGCCAGCCTGATGACGGTGTCGCGGTACCGGTCGATCGCCGCCAGGAACGCGTCGATGTCATCGTCGTCGGCTGCCTCGTCCAAGGGGCCGCCCTCGGCGAACAGCTCCCGCAGCTCGGCCCAGTCGACCGGCCGAGACTTCTGCGCGGCCAGTCGCGCGGCCAGACCCTCAAGAAGCTCCAGAACATCGTAGATCTCCTGCAGGCGGTCGTAGTTCAGTCGTGCCACCACGACGCCCGCGTTGGGGACACGCTCGACGAGCTTGCGAGCTTCCAGGGCCTGCAGGGCGGATCGGACCGCGAATCTGGTCGTCCCCAGCTCTTCGGCCAGTTGTACCTCCGGCAGGCGGTCACCGGGGGCCAGGTCCCCGCGCAGTACGCGGTCACGCAGCTCGACTTCTACGTCCTGACGTTTCATGACGGATGCGCCTCTTCTTGGGCAAAGGGTTACTTTTCCGATGCTGTCGACGCTAGACGCGGCCCGGGGCTATTGTCAACCGTCATGGCGACAATCTACGTCAGGATTGGCGCCAATATGGCCTCGATCTGTCGCCAACCGATGCGCGTCCCGTCGGTCGGGATCAAGGTGTCCTCGGAACCGAGACCGGGGAGGCGATCACTGCGTCGTGATGGCCAACAGGATTGAGTGGAACTCGTGGGCTGCTCTGTGTGACCTGCGGGTATGCCGATTCGTCGCAGCCGGGTGCGACGCTCCGCGGCTCGCGGTGCGCCGTCATCTCGCCGCCCCGATGCACAATCGCGGCATGCCCGAACACACTGCCCGATACGCCCAAGCCCTGGACAACGCCGAGCGGATCCTCGGCTTCAGCCTGGCGCCGTTCGTCGAACCCCGGCCCTCCGAGCCGACCAACGCCTACGACTTCACCCGGATCGCGACCGAACACGCTTTCAATGACGCCTGGCCCCGTACCGATCATCTCGACCTACGCACCCGTGCACTGATCTCCGTCACCATCACGGCGAGCCTGGGCGTCGTGGAGCCGCTCCGCGGCCAGCTGCGAATCGCCCTGCACAACGGCGTGACCAAGGAGGAGATCGTCGAAGCCTTTATCCAGATGGCCGTCTACGCAGGTGTCGCCCGTGCGTTCGACAGCTACAGCGTGGCGCGTGAGGTCTTCGCCGAGTACGACGCCGCACAGCCCACCACCCACGACTAGAGCGTGTCTCTCTGGTGTGCCGGTCAGTTGATCGGACATGTCCGTCCGGCTGGTGATCACTGATGCGATGTGGGACCGGATCGAGCCGCTGATGCCGGCCGATCCGGTCCGCGGTCGGCGATGACCCGACCACGGTCGTACCCTTGAGGCCATCGCGTGGAAGTACCGCACCTGTTCGCCCTGGCGGGATCCGCCGGAGGAACTCGGATCCTGCCGGACAGCGCACAAGCGTCTCATCGGGTGGGCCGTCGACGGCACCTGGTCACGCATTCTTGCCGCTGTCCTGGCCACCGCTAATGCGGATGAAGACGTGGAGGGGACGGTCTCGGTGGTTCCACTGTCCGCCGGGCTCACCAGCGCGCGGCCGGGGCCAAGCCGCCGCCGACAAGGGGAGCGAGCACCCGGACGCCACTCTCCGGTAGCCGGGGTCGGCTCGTTATTCAACGCGTACCAGTTCACCGTGAGGACGCCCGGAGCGGACCGGGCCGCCCACTGGTCCTGATGTTGACGGGGGTCTCTATTCCTGCACGATCGCCGCAGTCTGGAGTCGTGCTGCGTCCTGACTTGGCGGAGCCCCGAACATGCGCCGGTATTCACGGCTGAACTGCGAGGGGCTCTCGTACCCGACCGCGTACCCGATCGCAGCCACGTCGTGCGGCGCTGCGATCAGCTGGATGCGGGCTTTCTGGAGTCGGAGCTGTTTCTGGTACTGCAGCGGACTCATCGCGGTCACCGCGCGGAAATGCCGGTTGAGCGAGGAAACGCTCATGTTGACTTCGTCGGCGAGGTCTTCGATGCGAATCACCCGGTCGTAGTGGGCCTTGATCCACGAGATCGCCCGGGCGACGAGAGCCATGTGGCTGTCGGCTAGGCCAATCTGTCTGACCAGCGCTGCCTGGGGTCCGTTGAGCAGTCGCCAGTGGATCTCGCGTCGGACGGCGGGCGCCAATACGGGGATGTCACGTGGATCGTCGAGCATGCGCAGCAGCCTGACGAGAGCGTCCAGCAACTTCTCGTCGGCGTCGCTGGTCGCGATGCCCGGGCCGACGTGAGAGGCGACCGCGGTAGGGGTGGCCTCCAGCAGCAACTGGGCGATGATCGCCGGTTCCAACGGCACCCCGAACGCGAGAAACGGCTCGGCGGGCGTGGCACGGGTGATCTGGGAGGTCAAGGGTAGGTCGACAGTCGCGACGAGATACTGGCCCGAGTGGTAGTCGAAGATCTGGTCGTTGAGAACTGAACGCTTAGCCCCCTGGGCTGTCAGTGCGATAATGGGCGTATTGACTGTACCCAGCGGTTCGGTCACATGATCGGTCGAGAATACTGCCATCTGCTCGACCCACAGCGGCCGGGTGCTGCCTGCGGCCAGTCGCCCGATCCGGCGGCGGATTTCCTCCAGGTGGTTCACCACTCCAGAAGACCATACGAGTGTGCCTGAGAGCCAACACCATAGGGCCAAGGTTGAGCGTATCGTGCAACAGCCCGCGCGCATCGGTCTAGGAGGTTGCGTCAAGACGCGGTCGAATTGACGGAGTGCAGGGGAGGCGGCGCCAGATTCCTCCCCTCGCCTCATTCAGTCAAGGAGCTTCATCATGCCGCTCGATTCCTATGTCACGCTTGGCCGCTCGGGGCTGCGCATCAGCCCCTTCACCCTGGGCACGATGACGTTCGGGGAAGATCACGGATGGGGCAGCAGCCCGGATGAATCCACGAACATACTGGCCGCCTATTTGGACCGGGGCGGCAACTCGATCGACACCGCAAACATCTACACCAACGGTCACTCCGAGAAAATCATCGGGGACTACCTCGTCGGTCGGCCGGCGCTGAGGGACCAAGTCGTACTAGGTACGAAATTCTTCGGAAATCTGTATGAGGGTGACCCCAATGGAGGCGGGCCGGGCCGGAAGGCGGTCGTGCGGCAACTCGAGAACTCCCTGCGGCGCCTGCGGACCGACTACGTCGACATCTACTGGCTGCACAATTTCGATCCGTCCACGCCGGTTGAGGAGACTCTCCGCGCGTTGGACGACATGGTCAGCGACGGCAAGGTCCGTTATATCGGGTTTTCTGATGTGCCGGCGTGGGCGACGGCCGAGGCAGCCACCATCGCGCGCTTCCGCGGGTGGGCCCCCATCATCGCGCTGCAGTTGGAGTACTCGCTGCTGGAACGCACCTCGGAGGGGGAGCTGATCCCCATGGCTCAGGCACTGGGGATGGGAGTGATGCCTTGGGGGCCGTTGAAGAGCGGGTTCCTGTCCGGCAAGTATTCCAGCGCCACCACTGGAGCGGTCGACACTATGCGTACGCAGTTGGTCGGAGTCCCGCAGGAGGCCGACTACGTGGTGATCGACGCGCTCAACGACGTCGCCAGTCAGGTGGGCGCGAGTCCCGCAGCGGTGGCCCTGGCATGGGTGCAGGGACGCCCTGGAGTTACCTCGACCCTGGTCGGCGCGCGGCGCTTGGACCAGCTCGAAGCCAATCTGAGTGCCCTGGACGTAGTCCTCACCGAGGCCCAGCGGGGTGTGCTGAATGACGTGTCGACCCCCGCGCTGAACTTCCCGGCCGAGAACAACAGGACGTTGGCTCCGATGATTCAGTTCGGCGGAGCCACCGTGGACGGCCGCACCACGTCGGTGTCCCCGCTCCTGCGGACCAGCAGTACTCGTTACTGACCACCAGATCCGTATCACCACACCGAGTATCAATCGCAAGGGACAGCTATGTCACAGCAGTTCGCGGGCAAAACGGCCTTGGTCACCGGAGGTGGATCCGGTATCGGGAGGGCGACGACTTTGGCGCTGGCCGCTGAGGGTGCGATGGTCACCATCTCGGGTCGTACGGAGGAGACCCTGAAGGAGACGGTGCGGCTGGTCGAAGCCGCCGGTGGCTCCGCCCGCTACATTGTCGCTGATGTATCCGATGAGCCCATGGTGGAAGCCACGGTCCGAGCGGCCATCGGGGACTCGGGACGCTTGGACTTCGCTGTGAACAACGCCGGCTACGACGGCGAGTTCCAGCTCACCACTGACTACTCGACAGAGATGCTGGATCGAATGATCGCCGTCAACATCCGCGGTGTGTTCCTGTCGATGAAGTACGAGCTGAGGCAGATGGTGGCGCAGGGCTTCGGTTCGGTGGTGAACATGTCGTCCGGCGCGGGGCTGGTGGGTGTCTCCGGGTTCTCCGGATACACCGCCACCAAAGCTGCTGAGATCGGCATGACCAAGAGTTCTGCGCTCGAGGTCGCACCGTACGGTATTCGGGTGAACGCGCTGTGTCCCGGCCTGGTAGACACACCGATGATCGCGACCATGGATCCGAACGAGGAACCCATGAAGTCGATCATCGCTGCCCACCCCATGGGTCGGATCGCCAGTGCGCGTGAGATCGCTGACGCCGTGGTCTGGTTCTGTTCGGAGAAGGCGGGCTTCATCACGGGAGTGGCGCTGCCGATCGACGGCGGATACTCGGTGCCGTAACGGGCGGTGCCGCGGTCGGTGCAGCATCCCTGGATACGGGAGCCGATGCGGCACCCATGAATCACGCCCCCCCCGCCCGATCGGCCAGCCATGCCGACGCTGTGCCGCAGCCGGGGGCCGCGGTACAGCGGTCAGGCGTCTCCTTGATCATCGGATCCGCCGTCTACTGGACCGTCCCCGCTTCAGCCGTGAGGAGACATGTTCGGCGGGGAAGTAACGCTGTAGATCAGCTGTTGTCCCTGATGACCGGCTCTAAGGACGAGATGTCGGCCTTGGTCATGAGCAACGCACGAAGGTCGGAACCCATGGGATCAATGGACCCCACTCTCGGCTCGGACAACGTGGGCTATGTGGTCGAGAACGCAGGAGAGGGAGCCAGCGCAGCACTCAGGGCGCTGCTGGCGCGTTCAGGACTCGGACTTGCGATATGGGACACGGATCTGCGCTGTGTCTGGGCCAACGGCGCACTCGAACGCTATGACGGAGTTGTCCGGAGCCAGCGGTTGGGGCGTCGGCCGCGGGAGGCGCTGGCAGGCGACGCCGTCGAGCTGGAAGCGGACATAAGAAGGGTGCTGGCCACGGGTGCCTGCGTCACCGGCCGCGAGTACCGTGTCTCCGCTGCTGTGAGAGGACAGCGTGACCGCACGTTGTCCGCCGCTTTCCTGCGTTTGGACGCCGCCGACGGCCGCCCGCTGGGCGTGTGCATGTTGGTACTGGTCGTCCATGACAGCCGATGGGCGGGGGACCGCCTAGCCGTGGTCGGCGAAGCCGGAGCCCGTATCGGCACAACGCTGGACGTCATGTCTACGGCGCAGGAGCTGGCCGACTTCACCGTTCCCTTCTTTGCCGACTACGTGACCGTCGATCTGACGGAGGCAGTGCGGCTTGGTGAGGAGCCGCTGGACCGGCTGGGGCCCTCTCGTGGGCGCATCCCCACGTTTCGGCGCGCGGGCAGGGCATCGGTCAACGCCGAGGTCCCGGAGTCCCTGTGGGCGAACGGCGAAGTCGTTTACGTCCCTGAGACCTCGCCGTTCATGCAGGTTTTGTCGACGGGACGCCCCCTGCTGCAGCCGCGGATCGACGCCGCTCACGACACCTGGCTGAGCAAGGACCCCGCCAGGGCCGAGAAGATTCGCGAGTTCGGCATGCACTCCCTGCTGATCCTCCCGGTCCACGCCCGCGGCGTACTTCTCGGCGTGGCGGTCTTCGTACGGACGGAGAACCCGACGCCCTTCGACGAGAGCGACCAACTGTTGGCCGAGGAAGTAGTGGCGCGGGCTGCGCTGAGTCTGGACAACGCCCGCCGGTATACCCGCGAGCGCACCGCCGCCCTCGCCCTCCAGCGCAGCTTGTTACCGCGCCACGTGAACGGTGGTGAAGCCATGGAGGTGGCGGCTCGCTACCTCCCTGCCGACGCTGAGTTCAGCGTCGGTGGGGATTGGTTCGATGTCTTCGGCCTACCCGGCGGACGCCTGGCCCTTGTCATTGGAGACGTGGTGGGGCACGGCATCAACGCTGCGGCCACCATGGGGCGGCTGCGCACAGCCATACGGACTCTCGCCGATCTGGACCTGCCCCCTGCGGAGCTGCTGACCAGGCTGGATCAAACGTTCATCCGGTTGATCGAAGACGAGGAGGAGACCAGTACGCCAGCCCCGTCCATGGGAGCGACCTGCATCTATGCGGTCTACCAACCGGCCACCAGGACGTGCACGGTGGCACTGGCAGGACACCCACCGCCCGCCCTCGTCCACCCCGGTGGTGGCGTCGTCTTTCCTGATCTACCGCAGGGCACCCCACTCGGCCTGGGGATGCTGCCGTACGAGTCCGCGGAGCTCAAGCTGCCCGCGGGCAGCCTGATCGCCTTCTACACGGACGGACTTGTTGAAGATCGTCACCAGGACATCGATGTCGGATTGGAGCGAGTGCGCGGCGCTCTGGGCCGGACCACCTCGTCGCTGGAGGAACTCTGCGCGGCGGTGATCGGCACGTTGCCCACCACGACTCCGGTCGATGACGTAACCCTGCTATTGGCCCGTGGCCTCTGACCTTGTCGTTCAACCCCGTCAGGGGGTGACGTAGTCGCCCCGGCCGAAAGTGGCGACGTCGGCCCGTCGGACTGCTCTCCTGCGGCGTCTGCGCTGATGTGGATGACGGTGAGCGCGAGGATGAACCAGGTGGTGAAACCGCCTGCGACGATCAAAGTCCAGCGAGCGTCGGAGAAGCTGGCGACAACGATCGGAGCGATGATCGTCGCGGCCAGTCCGATGTGGCCGCCGCCGGGACGACTGAACACCTCGCCGGTGGCGAGGGCTCTGCCCACGTCGGGTCGGGTGGCCGGGGCGCGGACATCTTTGCCCCCTATGCCCGCTGCCTGCCCTCGCGGATCCCGCCGTGTTTCCCTGAGGCGGTCACCCGCGGTGGTGGTCCGCTGAGGGTGTGGGAGCCGTACTGGCGGCCCGCCGCTCCTTCGGGCGCAGGGTGCCGGACACGCTGGAGTTGACCGAGCGGACGGTGCGCACCGGCTGGTGCGGAGCCCTCGCCGCCGAGCTTCCGCTCCCGGAACCCCTGGGCGCCGTCCTGCTGGTGCACCCCTAACCGAGCCGGCCCTCCTACGGTCTGGTGGCCGACTTCTCGCTTCCCGATCACCCGCCAGGCCGGTGCGGCGGAACGGGAGAGCCGTAGCGTTTCGGCCGGCTACCGGCCGAAGACGGCTGATTTCCCGACTCCGCGCTACCGGACGGGGCGTCGGACGCCGCAACGGGACGGAGCACCGTCAGAGACTGTTCCCGGCGAGCCGTCATCGCGAAGGGAAACCTGTCGACCTCCAAGCAGAGATCGACATCGTCCGGGTGGTACCCGCTCCGCAGTCCACCGGCAAGATCGGCCGCGGCACGAGAGGCCCTCGCGCGGTGCAGATACGGGGCCACGTCGACGTCGTCCCCGGCCATGGAGTGGCCGATGTATTCGGCGCAGGCGAGGTCCTCGTCGGCCTGGCCCCCCTCACCGGTGACAACGAACGTCACCGGGCCGACATCCCTGGCCCGCAGGAACCGCGCGGTCGGGCCGGCCACCACGAAACTCGCGCACAGGACCAGCGGCGCGTCCGCGACGGCCAGCGCGCCCACGGTTCCCGCCGTCGTCTTCTGCACCAGCGTGCGGCCGGTGAAATCGCATGACCTGAGCAAGCCGGGTGAGTTCACCGCGTCGAAGCCCGCTGCCGGAGCTCCGTCCTTCAGAGCCAGCCAACCAGGGTGGCTCTCCTTCAGAGCGAGTGCCTCCCCTTCCGTTGAGGCCAGGACGAGCTTCTCGACGCCACGTGAGAAGGCCCAGGCAGCCACGGTGAAGGCGCGCATGACGTCGATGACGACAGCGACACGGGGAACGCCGGTCAACTCCGGGATGCCGACGAAGTGATGGTCCATCGCACCATTCTGACGCCCTTGGATCATCCGAAGGGCACGATCGATCCGGATCCTTGGGGGGCCGCCCGCTTCCACGGCGCGCGGGGCCGGTTTCCCACACCGCTCCCCGGAAGCGAGCGTCCGCGGGATCATGAGGCATGCGTCCGGATGCCTGGCACCTCACCGAAGACCTCGACGACTTTCTCGCCCGGGCCGGAGACTTCCTCCGCTCGCGTCCCGTCCTGCACAACACACCGCTCACCGTGATGGAGAAATGGCGGACCCGCCCGGGCGCGTTCGACCCCGGTACCGTCCTCTTCGGCCGGCTGGAGTCGGAAGGCGAGACCCAGGCGATCTTCTTCCGCCCGCGTACCCGCCGGCTGACCCTCACCCCGCTCACCCCCGAACGGGCCGACGCCCTCGCCGCCCGTCTGCACGGCCTCGGCCACACTCTCTCCGGCGTCACCGCGGACCACGACACCGCCACCGCGTTCGCCGAGGCCTGGCAGCGGCACACCGGCGCGGCGCCGACGCTCCGCGTCCGCATGCACCTGTACCGGCTCGGTACGCTCACGCCGCCGGATCCGCACCCGGAGGGCCGCGGCCGGATGCTGGGCGAGCAGGACCACGAGGACCTCATGCGCTGGTGCCGTGAACTCGCCGCGGACCTCGGGGAGAACGTCACCATCGACGCCGACTCCTGGGCCGGCACGCGCTTCGCGGAGAAGAGCTACACCTTCTGGGAGACCCCGGACGGCACCCCCGTCTCCCTGGCGGGCGTGAACCCGTTGGTCGCCGGGATGGTCCGGGTGGACCCCGTGTACACCCCGGCCCACCTGCGCGGGCGCGGCTACGCGGCCGCCGTGACGGCCGAGGTGAGCCGGGCCGCGCTCACCTCGGGCGCCACGGAGGTCGTGCTGTACACGAACGCGGCCAACTCCACCAGTAACGCCTTGTACCAGCGCCTCGGGTACCGCCGCGTCACCGACTGGGCCCCGTACGACTTCGCGTACGCCGGGAGGCGGTGATTCGACTCTGGTCCAGGGCGCGCATCCGCCCTGGGTCTGACTCACCGGCCGCACCGTCTCGCGATAATGACCAGGTGAACATGGACGTCGCGCCACGGCTCGGGTGGTGGCAGCAGACCTGGCGGATGGCGGCGGCCGCGGCGGCGGGCGTACCGGCCTGGCTCTCCACCGGTGTGCTGCTGGCGCGGGAACAGGCGGCCGGACCGGGCTCCTGGTTCTTCGTCGGTGATCCGCTGGTGGCACTCGGCTGCCTGACGGCGCTCTGGTGGCGGCGGAGGTTCCCGCTCGCGGTCGCCCTGACGGTCGCGATCGCCTCGACCGTGTCGGCACTCGCCACCGGCGCCGCGCTCATGGCGCTGGGATCGATCTCCGCCCGTCGTCGCCCGGTGGAGATCGGGGTCGTCGTGCCGGCCTACGTGGCCGCCTCACAACTCGCCGTCGGGTTCTACCCGGTCCAGTCCCCGCCCGGCTCGTGGTGGCTCCGACTCGCGTTCCCCGCGCTGACCGCGGGCATCGCGGTGGCTGTGGGCATGGCCGTCGGCGCGCGGCGGGTGGAAGTGCGGTCCTTGCGGGACCGTGCGGAGAGCGCCGAACGGGAACAGGCCGCACGGGCGGCGCAGGCACGGGCCCTGGAACGCAACCGGATCGCCCGCGAGATGCACGACGTGCTCGCGCACCGGATCTCCCTGGTCGCCATGCAGGCCGGAGTGCTGGACCACCGCGGCGACCTCGGAGCCGAGGAAAGCCGCGTGCTGGTCCGCGGCATCGCGGAGGGCTCGCACCAAGCCCTGGAGGAACTACGGGATGTCCTGGGCGTGCTCCGCGCCGAACAGGGACGCCCGGAAGCGCCACAACCCTCCCTCGACGCGATCCCCGGCCTGGTGGCCGACGCCCGCACATCCGGACTGCACGTGACGCTCAGCACCACCGTGACGGGGACACCGTCCGACGCCGTCGGACGAACCTCCTACCGGGTCGTCCAGGAGGGACTGACCAACGCCGCCAAACACGCTCCAGGCGCACACGTACACATCACCCTCGAAGGGGCAGCGGGCGGAGGACTAGACGTCAGCGTCCGCAATTCCGCGGCCACCGCCAGGTCCGCAAGTCCACCGGCATCAGGATTCGGCCTGCTCGGCCTCACCGAACGGGTCGACCTCGCCGGCGGCGAACTCAACCATCACCCCACAGCCGACAACGGGTACCTCCTCAGCGCACAACTGCCCTGGCCGAACCCCACCCACGAAAAGAGAACTTGAGTGGACAGCGAGCCGGAGCCGGTGCGTGTCGTCGTCGTCGACGACGAGCAACTGGTGCGCATGGCCCTGCGGCTCGTGATCGACGGCGAACCGGACCTGACCGTCGTCGCGGAGGCGGCCGACGGGGACGCCGCGATCGCCGTGGTGGACGAGCAGCGGCCGGACGTCGTGCTGATGGACGTCCGGATGCCCGGCCGCGACGGTCTCAGTGCGACCCGGGAACTCGTCACCAGGCCGACGCCGCCCCGGGTGCTCATGCTCACCACGTTCGACTCCGACGACCTGGTGCTCGGGGCACTGCGCGCCGGGGCGCTCGGGTTCGTCCTCAAGGACACTCCACCGCAGCAGATCCTCGACGCGGTGCGGACCGTCGCGGACGGCAACCCCGTGCTGTCCACGGCGGCCACGGCACGAGTGATCGCCGCGGCCACCGGCCCGCAGTCCTCGCACGCCCGCGACTCGTCCCGCGCGGCCGCAGGGAGACAGCTGGCCACACTGACCGAACGGGAACTCGAAACCGCTCGGGCCATCGCGGACGGACTGGGCAACCCGGAGATCGCCCAGAGGCTGCGCATCAGCGTCGCGACCGTCAAGGCGCACACAGGCAACCTGTTCGCCAAGCTGGCGGTCGAGAACCGCGTACAGATCGCCCTCCTGGTCCGCGACGCGGAGGAATGACCGACCCGGCGCGCAGGGGGCGCGCCCGGTCAGTGGCCGTGGGGCCGGAGCCACTGCGGCCGGTGGGTGGTCGGGCGGCGGTGCCCTGCCGTCTCGCCCGCCGTGCCGCTGCCGCCGTCGCCTTCCAGGCGGTCGGCCAGTTCGTCGCGCTCCGCGGTGGCCCGCATGGCGGTGTCACGGTCCCTTCGGCGCTTCTTGCCGCGGTGGCGCGCGAGCGCCGTTCCGGCCAGCAGCATCCACATCCCCAGGCCGAAGATCAGGGTCAGCGCGATACCGCCGAGGAACGCCCCGAGCGTGCTGATCGTGAATGGCTCGCTCCCGAGCAGGGACACCGTGTAATCCGGACCGCCGGACAGATTGTCCGCGATCAGCAGCCCCGCGAAGGCGGCGGCACCCGCCATGAGCAGGAGACCCAGCACCAGCATGGTTCTCACCTCGTCGCACGTGGGTGTACCCCAAACGGGTTGCCAGGGGGGAGGAGACAAAACGTACACATGTGAGGCGGCCACCCTCCGCCACCGGTGATCTCGGCGCAGACACCCGGCCTCCACGAGCGGGAGCGTCGCGGAGCGGTCGCCGTCCGAGGCGGTGAGGAGGCGCGCCACCTCGGCCTCGAAGCCGTGCTCCGCCAGGAGCGTCTCCCAGAGCCGTGGGTGAGCGCCCACCAGCCCCTCCCGCAGAGCGGGCACCAGGGGCCCCTGTGGTCCGGACCTGATCAGGTCCGGGCGCCCGGGGGGGCGTCACGGGAGTCCCTCCGGTGCTGGTCGTACGGACGGGGTCAGGGGCGCGGCCGGTAGCAGTGGAAGGGCGGGTCGAGCTCGTGGACATCGACCTTCGACCAGTCGACGCCGACCGCTCGGTAGCCGAGTTCGGCGAGGTGCGCGGTGAGTGCGCCCTCGCCGCAGCCGATGTCCAGCGCGGGATGGCCGCGACCGGCACCCAGGTGCCGGCCCGGTGCCTCGGGATCGGCCCTGTCGAGAGCCCGGCAGCGCCTGCCCCGCTGCCACACCGGCTCCCAGCACGAGGCGGCGCCCCGGGCCCGAGACGGCGCTGGGGTCGGGCTCAGGCCGAACGGGCCGTGTCGGCGTCGCCGCGCACCGGCACCGGCTCCTTCGCTCTGGGCGGTTCACGGACGGTTCGAAGTGCTGAAGGGGTGAACAGGCAGACCGGGAACATGTTCAGTGTCGCGCCGGTCGTGGCGGTTCACAAGGTAGCGAGGCGCGAACCACCGGCGCCCAAGTTCCTTACGGGCACCGATGGTTCGGCTGGACGGGCGTCAGGCGCCGAGGTCGTACAGGACGAACTCCTCCCAGGAGCCGGTGATGTCGGTGGAGCGGGCGCGCAGTGCGTACTGGAGCGATCCGGTGTAGCTGTTCTCCATGGTGACGAACAGCCCGTTCAGCGTGGACTGGAGAGCCCAGCGGCCCAGGCTCTCGTTGTAGTACACGAAGAACCGCTCCCAGCCGCCCACGCTCGTGGAGCGGGCACGCAGCACGTTCTGCGCGCTGCCGGTGAAGTTCTTCTCCACCGCCACGTAGCGGTTGTTCGCCAGGGACTTCAGGGCGTACGTCTCGGTGGCCTCGTCCCACTCGAAGGCGAAGCTCTCCCAGGAACCGCCGATCTCGGCCGAACGAGCTCGCAGGGCACCGGTGTTCGGGGCGGCGTAGTTCACCTCGGTGGCCACGAACCGGCTGTTGCGCGCCGACTGCATGGCCAGCAGCTCCGGCTCCGCGTCCGCGGCGAGGGTGCCGTCCCCGGCGGCGAGCGGGGCCTTCCGGGCACCCGCTTCCTCGGTGATCCGCGCCAGATCGCTCGCGTCCACCGCCTCCCATCCGGCGGGCACGGCGGCCGGCCGGTCGGCCTCCGGGGCGGCCACGGCCGCGGGAGTGGCCAGGGCGGAGGTCGCCAGCAGGGCGCTCAGGGACAGCAGTGCGGAGGTCATGCGTCTCACGGATATTCCTCAGCTTTCGTCGAACGAATTCCGAGGGTGGCGGGACAATGGGCCCGCGACGGATTCCGGTCGACCTCGCGAAATACTCGAGACGGGAACAGCATCTGCCGTTCCCTCGATTTTCTCCGCACCCCCGAAAACTGCGGTCGGTGCCCCTCCCCGGGCACGTCGGCAGCCGCTGCGCCAACTCGGCGAAGCGGTTTCAGCATAGTGAGGTGACGTGTGTTTCTGCAGTTGTCCGGCGCTCATTCGCCGAAATCCGAACGGAATCACACTGCATTACGGATTCCGTGGTTTCCCGTTAATGCCGGTGATGCTTCTCGTTACCGTGGCGGCCCGGTGGCGGGCGCTGTGCCGTCACCGGCCCCGGCGCGTGAGTCCGTCGACGACGAATCCGAGGCCGATGCCGAGCATCCAGGTGTCCTTCGCCAGAGCCGTGCCCTCCTGGGTCGGGCGCAGGCTTCCTTCCTCGCGCATGCCGGGCGTGCGCAGGTACAGGCCCACCAGCCCGGCGGAGAACGCGGTCAGGCCGATACCCGCCACTGCCGTCGGTACGACCGGCAGGAGCAGCGCGGCGCCGAGCGCGGTCTCACCGGCGGAGAGCAGCCGGGCGAAGGTCCCGGGCCGCATCCTGTCGAGGAACGGGTAGGTGTTCTTCGCCATTCCGTGCAGCATGGCGGCGGTCTGCTCATCGACCCCGCGCTTCGACAGCCCGGAGTTGAGGATGAAGGCCCCGGTTGCCAGCCGTGGGGCGACATGCCTGAGTTCGATGGGCAGACGCATGAGAACTCCTAGCGGCGTTTCCTGCGGACGCGTGTCAGCCTAGGGCGCACGACGGCGCCCGGCAGGGCGGGAGACCAACGGCTGCGCCGTTCGGGGCACGGCGACCTCCCGCCGTGTACGCCCGGGTCAGTACACGGGGTTACTCCCGTCGCCGGACGCCTCCACGGCCGTCGCCCGGCAGCGTGGGTGGGGTGAAACTCAGCCGCCCCGCCCGCCGGGCCTCCCTCGTCGTCCATGTCGTCGCCTCCGCCGGCTGGCTCGGGCTCTCGCTCGGGCTGCTGGCGCTCGGGGCCACCGCCGCCACCACCGCTTCCGCGGTGACCGTGGAGGCCAGTGTCCGTGGCATGAAGCTCTTCGCCGACTGGCTCCTGCTTCCCCTCGCGTTCCTCACCCTGTCGAGCGGTGTGCTGCTGGCCCTGGGCACTCCGTGGGGACTGGCCCGGCACCGGTGGGTGTACACGAAGTTCTGGCTGACGCTGGCCACGGCGACCGCCACGGTCTTCGCGCTGCGTCCCGGGGTGAACTCGTCCGTTGCCGCGGTCGCGGCGGGCGGGACGCTGCCCGACGCGGGCGAGGTGTTGTTCGGGCCGGTCGTCTCCCTGTCCGCCTACGTCTTCATGACGGTGATCTCGCTCCTCAAGCCCTGGGGACCGACGCGGCGTGGGCGGCGGCTGCGAGCGCGGGCCACCAGTGCGGGGGCGTGACATGCGGACCCTCGCCGTGGCTTCCCGCACCGTCGGCCGGCGCCGCGCCGTGACCGGCCCGTTCCCAGCATGAGGTCATGACCGGCACAGTCCCGTCCGAGTGGTGTGACCCTCACGCGGGGCTCAGGCTGATGGGGAGCCGGAAGGAGCAGGCATGGTGGGCACCGGGCGCGGCCGGGAACCGGACGTCATCGTGGTCGGGGGCGGCCTCGCCGGGCTGGCCTGCGCCTTCGACCTCACCCGCGCCGGCCTGCGTGTGACGCTCCACGAGGCCTCCGACGAGGTCGGCGGGCGCATGCGCACGGACCGCCGGGACGGCTTCCTCCTGGACCGCGGCTTCCAGGTCTTCAACACCGCCTATCCGCAGGTCCGGCGGCTGCTGCCGCTGCGAAGGCTGGGCCTACGGACGTTCACCCCCGGGGTGCTGGCCCACACGCCGTCCGGCGTCGCGCGTCTCACCGACCCGACCCGGCGCCCGCGCGAGGCCGGCGGTCTGCTGCCGGGCCGGACCTTGGGGGCCAGGGACCTCACCGCTCTGGCCGGCCTCACCGCCCGCGACGCACTGGCTCCCCCCGCCCTCCTCAAACGCGGCCGGGACCGGACCACCGCCCAGGCCCTGGCGCGCGGCGGACTGTCCCGCGACGCGGTGGACAACCTGCTGCGCCCCTTCCTGGCCGGCGTGTTCCTGGAGCCGGAACTGGAGACGTCGGCCCGCTTCTTCCACCTCGTGTGGCGCAGCATGGCCCGCGGCACCCTCTGCCTCCCGACCTGGGGGATCGGCAGCGTGCCGCGCCTCCTGGCCGCCCGGCTCCCCGAGGGCACCGTGCGGCTGGACTCACCCGTCCGCGGCCTCACCGACCGGGGTGTGCTGCTCCACGACGGCACCGAGCGACCGGCCGGCACCGTGGTCGTGGCCACCGACGCCGCCACCGCGGCACGTCTGCTGCCGGGGCTCGACGTACCGCCCGGCCGGACCGTCACCACCTACTACCACGCGACCGACCGCTCACCGCTGCCCGAGCCGACCCTCATGGTCGACAGCACGCTCGCCGTCCTCAACACCTGCGTGCTCACCGAGGTCAGCCCCACCTACGCGCCGCCGGGCACCGCGCTGGTCTCCACGTCGGTCCTGGGCTCGGGCGCACCGGACGGTGAGAGCACCGTCCGTCGGCGGGCGGCGCGGCTGTACGGCACCGACACGGCCGACTGGCGACCGGTCGCCACGTACACCGTCGAGGCCGCGCTGCCGGTGATGCGTCCGCCGTGGCCGTTGAACCGCGCCACACGCTGGGCCGAGGGCCGTTACGTGTGCGGGGACCACCGCGCCACCGGATCGGTCCAGGGGGCACTGGCCTCCGGCAGCCGGGCCGCCCGGGACGTACTGGCGGACCTGCGGGCCGGACCGCATCCGAAGGACGCACGTCCCGGGAACCACCCGAGAGACGGCTTTCCACCGTGACCCGTTCCCCGGTCTCCGCGAGCGACCGGCAAGCGAAGGAGTACCGAGATGGCGAAGAACCGCGACGAGGGCGAGGACCTCAAGAAGGGCGACAAGGTCGAATGGAGCAGCCACGGCACCCGGACCGGGGGCGAGGTGGAGAAGAAGATCACCGAGCGGACCGAGGCAGCGGGCCGCACGGTGGACGCGTCCTCCGACGACCCGCAGTACCAGGTGCGCAGTGAGAAGTCGGGCAAGTCCGCGGTGCACAAGCCGTCGGCGCTGAAGAAGCGGAAGTGAGGCGGCGTGCACGGCGACGAACAGAAGGAGACCTGGGAGGGGTTCCATGAGCTGGTGAACATGACACCGGCCGCACTGGAGAGGTGGTTGGCCTCCGACCGGTCGCAAAACGCCGGACAGCACAAGGGCGGCGGAGAGTCCACCGGGCACGCGTCCGGACGCCGGATCGTGGACATCCTGCGGACGAAGAAGGGCGACCTCTCGGACGACGACTACCGGCACATGCGCGAAGTCGTCGGCTACATCCGCCGGCACCTGGCCCAGCGTCCCTCGGGCGATGTCCAGGACACCCGCTGGCGGTACTCGCTGATGAACTGGGGCCACGATCCGCTGGAGTGACGCCGTCCGCACGAGCACCGATACGTGCGTCGACCCGCATACCGGCCCTTGTACGGAAAGGAACCACCACGGTATGGAAGACCCGCACCGGCGCCCCGAGAACGTCAGCGACAAGACCGTGGAAGCCCTCGGGTCCCTGTCGAAGGCGCTGGAGACGACCGAGCGTGCCCGTGGGCACCTGTTCTCCTTCCACCAGCTCACCGGCACGGCGGACCTGGAACTGGACCGCGCGGTGGCACTGCTGCGCGAGGCGGGCCACGCGGAGTGGGCGGAGCGGGTCGAGAGGGAGATCCTCGGGCGCAACGTCATCCCCGGCCACTGGACGTTCCAGATCGTCGAGGCCTACGACCGGACGTACTACCAGGCGTTCAAGGACCTGGAGCGCGCGGCCGTGGAGCGGCTCGCCGAAGGCCGCGACCATCTGTACGAGGCGGAGATGAAGGAAGCCCGCCGGACCCGGGACCACCCGGACCACACGGCCCGCCCCGACAGCCCCGGCACCCGCACGCCGAACAGCCCCTTCACCTGACGGCCGCCCGGCCCCGCGGACGTGCACCCCGCCCGGTCAGTCGCGGCCACGGGCCCGGCGGAAGCGGTCCAGACCCTCGGCGAGGTCCACGATCGGGTCGGGGTAGGCGTCGTACGCGGCCCGCCGCGGGCCGGACAGGCGCCACGGCTCGTGCACGGCCCGTCCCTCCAGGCCCGCCAGTTCGGGCACCCAGCGCCGGACGTACGCTCCGTCGGGGTCGAAGCGCCGTGCCTGGGCCGTGGGGTTGAGGACGCGGTGCGGGCGGGTGTCCGTCCCGGTGCCCGCCGCCCACTGCCAGTTGAGCTGGTTGTTGGCGATGTCGCCGTCCACGAGCAGGTCGAGGAAGTGCCGCGCGCCGACGCGCCAGTCCACGTAGAGCGTCTTGGTGAGGAAGCTCGCGGTCAGCAGGCGGCCCCGGTTGTGCATCCAGCCCTCGTGCCGCAGTTGGCGCATCGCGGCGTCGACGATCGGGTAACCCGTGCGCCCGTCCTTCCACGCGGCGACGTCCTCCTCCGCCTCCGCCCCGGTACGCCAGCGGTCGTGCCGGGTGCGGTAGTCGGCCGAGGCGGCGTGCGGACGTGCGGACAGGACCTGGTGGTGGAAGTCCCGCCAGGCCAGCTGCCGTACGAACGCCTCGGCGCCGGGGCCGCCTTCGCGGCGGGCGCGGTGGACCAGCTCGACGGGGGAGAGGGCACCGAAGTGCAGGTAGGGCGAGAGACGGGAGGTGGCGTCGCCGGCCAGGTCGTCGTGGTGGTCCTCGTAACCGGTGATGCCGCCGCGCAGCCAGGCCGCCAGCCGTTTCCTGGCCTCCTCCTCACCGCCGGCGGGCAGTCCCGGGGACAGTCCCGGCAGGTCACCGCGGGAGGGCAGCGGTTGGGAGCCGACGCCGTCCGGGACGGGAACGCTCCGGGGCGCGGCCAGGACGTTCCGGACCGGCCGCTCGCCCCAGCGCCGGAAGTACGGCGTGAAGACGGCGAAGTGGTCGGAGGAGGCGGGGGTGACGGACCCCGGGGCCAGCACGGTGGTCACGGCGTCGTGGACGTGCAGCCGGCAGCCCCGTGCCTCCAGTGCGGCCCGCAGGAGTTCCTCACGCCGGTGCGCGTGCGCGCTGACGTCGGCCGCCATGTGCACCTCGTCGGCCTCCGCCTCGCCGACCACCGCGCACACCTCCTCGACCAGGTCACCGCGACGGACGATCAGCCGCCCGCCCCGCTCCCGGAGGCCCGCGTCCAGGGCCCGCAGACAGTCGGCGAGGAAGGCGAGCCGGTTGGGCGCGGCATAACCGGCGGCGTCGACGGCCCGGTCGCGGACGAACAGCGGCACGACGGCCCGGGAACCGTCGAGAGCGGCGCGCAGCGGCGGATGATCATGCAGCCGCAGGTCGCGGGTGAACAGGACGACCGACGTGGTCATGGTGCTCCTCGGTGGTACGGGACGCGGGAAGGGCAGCGCCCGCAGCGCGCTGCGGTGAGGTGCGGCGTGGTGTGAGTGAGTGAGGGGGGAGTGGGCGGGTGGGTGTCCGCTGCGTGCCCTGCGCGACCGCCTGTCTCAGGAGGCGGGGACATCGGGGCCCGGGCCGGACGGGCGGGGGTCCCGTGCGGCGGCGCGGGCGATGTTGCGGGCCATGCCACCGAACACCACGGAGTGGAAGGCCCACACGCTCCACCAGTAGGCGTGGCCCGCCAGCCCGCGGGGATGGAACAGGGCCCGTTGGCGGTACCGCGTCCGGCCCGCGTCGTCCGTCTCGGCGTACATCTCCAGCCAGGCCAGTCCCGGCAGCCGCATCTCCGCGCGCAGGCGCAGCAGCCGGCCGGGGACGATCTCCTCCACCCGCCAGAAGTCGAGCGAGTCACCGGCCCGCAGCCGAGTGGCGTCCCGGCGCCCGCGGCGCAGTCCGACCCCGCCGACCAGCCGGTCCAGCCAGCCCCGCACCGCCCAGGCGAGCGGGAAGGAGTACCAGCCGTTGTCGCCGCCGATCCCCTCGATGACCCGCCACAGCGCGTCGGGCGGCGCGTCGACGGTCAGCGCGCGGTGGTCGGTGTAGAGGCTGCCGCCCGCCCAGTCGGGGTCGGTGGGCAGCGGGTCGCTCGGCGCCCCGGGCACCGACGCGGAGGACCAGCGGGTGGTGACCTGGGCGTCCCGCACGCGTTGCAGGGCCAGCCGGACCGCGTCGTCGAAGCCGAGCGGAAACCCCGGCGGGGCCGGCACGTACCGGACGATGTCGTTCTCGCGGCACACCACTTCGTGCCGCAGCGACTCGGTGAGCGGGCGCGCGATGGACGCGGGCACCGGGGTGACCAGGCCGACCCAGTGGCTGGACAGGCCGGGCGTGAGTACCGGCACGGGGACGATCAGCCGACGCGGCAACTCCGCGATCTCGGCGTACCGGACCATCATCTCCCGGTAGGTGAGGACGTCCGGGCCACCGATGTCGAAGGCGCGGGAGACGTCGCCCGGCATGCGCGCGCTGCCGACGAGGGCGCGCAGCACGTCCCGGACGGCGACCGGCTGGATCCGGGTGTGGACCCAGCTCGGCGTGACCATCACCGGCAGCCGCTCGGTGAGGTAGCGCAGCATCTCGAAGGAGGCCGACCCGGAGCCGATGACGACGGCGGCCCGCAGGACGGTCGTGGGCACGCCGGAGGCCAGCAGGACGCGGCCGACCTCCGCGCGGGAGCGCAGGTGCGGCGACAGGTCGCGCTCCGGCACGCCCGGTGGCGTCAGGCCGCCGAGATAGACGATGCGCCGTACACCGGCCGCCGCGGCCCGCTCCGCGAAGGTGCGCGCCGCCCGCCGGTCGGTCTCCTCGAAGTCCCCGCCGCCGCCCAGCGCGTGCACCAGGTAGTAGGCGACGTCGACGCCCTCCATCGCCCGGGCCACCGAGTCCGCGTCCGTGACGTCTCCCCGTACCACCTCGGCCTGGCCGGCCCAGGGGTGGTCGCGCAGCTTGTACGGGGAGCGGGCCAGGCACCGCACCCGGTGCCCGGCGGCGAGGAGCTCCGGCACGAGCCGGCCGCCGATGTACCCCGTGGCACCGGTGACCAGGCAGCGCAGCCCCGCTGCGTCGCCGGCCCTGCCGCCGTCGCCGTCCCCTTCGCCGTCGCGGTTCACGCGGCCGTGTCCTTCGCTCATAAGGCGGGCTCCGTCTCTCACGGGAAGTCGTCGCGGTGATCACTTCCCGCTCGCGGACCGGGGTGGATGCGCGGTGACCCAGGTTGACCCTTCTATACGCTGATCGCGTGGCGACAGCGAACCAGCGTGGACAGCACGCGCACGATCGGGGGACCGGAGCCGGGTCCGAGGCGAGCGACCTGCACGTCCTGGCCGCGCGGCTCCGGCGGATGAACGGCGAGATCAACCGCCTCGTGCAGATGTTCGCCGGTGAACACGGGCTGCACGCCACCGACGTCCAGGCACTCGCGGCGATCCTGGACGCACAGGAGCCCATGACGCCGGGGCGGCTGCGCGAACACCTGGGGCTCACCTCGGGCGCGGTGACGGCGTGCGTGGACCGGCTGGAGCGCGCCGGGCACGTGCGCCGGGTCCGGGAGAGCGCCGACCGCCGGGTCGTCCATCTGCACTACGTGCCCGATGCCCGGGCGGCGGCCCGGACGTACTTCCGCCCACTGGCCGAGGCCGCCGCCACCACCTGCGCGCGCTTCGACGAGAGCGAACTGGAGGCCGTGCTCCGTTTTCTGGCGGCGATGAACGAGGAGCTGCGGCTGGTGCGGTCGGACGGCCGCTGATTCTCCGGCGCGTGGCGCATCCGGGGGACGGGTGCGGGCAGAAGTCGGTGTGTCACGCCACCCTCAAGTAACTCAATCATTGAGATTGTTTATGATCGAGTCACTTTCCGTGCCGCTGGAGACCTGGAGACCTGAAGACCGATGTCCACCCCCTCCCGACGAGCCCGCTGGCTCATCCCCGTCGTCCTCCTCCTGGTCTGGCTCGGCATCGGCGGAACCCTCGGCCCGTACGCCGGAAAGCTCGGCGAGGTGGCCACCAACGACCAGGCCGCCTTCCTGCCCCGCAGCGCCGAGTCCACCCGGGTCGTCGACGCGCAGAAGGCCTTCCAGCAGGACGAGACCCTCCCGGTGATCGTCGTGTGGACCGCGGACGGCGGCGGCGCCGTCACCGAACACCGGGCGGCGGCCACCCGATCGGTCGCGGGCCTCGAAGGGGAGCCCGGGACCGTCGGCCCCGTGACGCCCGCCCTGCCCTCCGACGACGGCGCGGCCCTCCAAGCCGTCGTCCAGGTCGAGCCCGGCCTCGGGGACCGCCTGCCCGACGTCCTGGAGCGCATCCGCGACGCCGCCGGGCAGGTGCCCGGCACCCAGGCGCAACTCGCCGGGCCGGCGGCCTCCCAGGCCGACCTCTCCGACGCCTTCGCGGGCATCGACGGCCTGCTGCTCGGCGTCGCACTGGTCACCGTGCTGGTGATCCTGCTGCTCGTCTACCGCAGCGTCCTGCTGCCCCTGGTCATCATCCTCGGCGCCGTCTTCGCGCTGGGCCTGGCCTGCGCGATCGTCTACGCGCTCGCCGACCGCGACGTCGTACGCGTCGACGGACAGGTCCAGGGCATCCTCTCCATCCTGGTCATCGGCGCCGCCACCGACTACGCGCTCCTGCTCACCGCCCGCTACCGCGAGGAACTGGCCAGGCACCCGGACCGTTTCAGTGCCGTCCGCGCGGCCCTGCGCGCCTCCTGGGGAGCGGTCGTCGCCAGCGCGGCGACCGTCGCCCTGGGCCTGCTCGCGCTGCTGCTCAGCGACCTGACCAACAACCGCGCGCTCGGACCCGTCGGCGCCATCGGCATCGTCTGCGCCGTACTGAGCACGCTCACCTTCCTGCCCGCCGTCCTGGTCCTGCTCGGCCGGGCCGCCTACTGGCCGGCCAAGCCGGTCCGGGCCGGCGATCCGGACGCCGGGCACCGCCTGTGGCACCGCATCGCCGAGCTCGTGGACCGGGCCCCGCGCCGCATCTGGGCGATCTCCCTCGCCGCGCTGCTCGCCTGCGCCGCCTTCTCGCCGACCCTGACCTCCAAGGGCGTACCGCTGGACGAGATCTTCGTGAACGACGCGCCCTCGGTCGCCGCCCAGCAGACCCTGGCGCGGCACTTCCCCGGCGGCTCCGGCAACCCCGCCGTGATCATCGCGGACGCCGCCCGGCTCGACCCCGTCCTCGCGGCGACCCGCGACACACGAGGCGTCGCCTCCGCCGCCGCGGTCACCGCCTCCGGCCGGCCGGGCGGCGGTGAACCGAAGGTGGTCGACGGGCGGGTGCGGATCGATGCGACGCTGCAAGCGCCCGCGGACAGCGACGCCGCCAAGAGCACGGTGTCCCGGCTGAGGTCGGCCGTGCACGACGTGCCCGGCGCGGACGCCCTCGTCGGCGGCTACACCGCCCAGCAGTACGACACCCAGCGCACCGCCGCACACGACCGCACGCTCATCGTGCCCGTGGTGCTCGCCATCATCCTGGTCATCCTGATCGTCCTGCTGCGCTCCCTGCTGATGCCGGTGCTGCTCGTGGCGACGGTGGCGCTCAACTTCCTGGCCACGCTGGGTGTCTCGGCCCTCGTCTTCACCCACGTGTTCGGCTTCAGCGGCACGGACGCCTCCGTCCCGCTGTACGGGTTCGTGTTCCTGGTCGCCCTCGGCGTGGACTACAACATCTTCCTCATGTCCCGGGTACGGCAGGAATCGCTGGTCCACGGGGTTCGGGAGGGCATCCTGCGGGGTCTGACCGCCACCGGCGGGGTGATCACCTCGGCCGGCGTCGTCCTCGCCGCCACGTTCGCCGCCCTCGGGGTGATCCCGCTGGCCTTCCTGGTGCAGATCGCCTTCATCGTGGCCTTCGGCGTCCTGCTGGACACGCTCGTGGTGCGGTCGCTGCTCGTTCCGGCGCTCGCCCGCGACATCGGCGCCGTGGCGTGGTGGCCCGGGCGACTCGGCCGCCGGTCACCGGCCGGGGCGGCCGGGGCGGCCGAGACGTCCGCCTCCCACTCCGGGAGCGGCGACTGACCCGGCCGGGGGCCGGTGGCCGGGGGATCACCCTCGGGGGGCGTCGTTCCCGTTGGGCGTGAGGGGGCGCATCGTGCCGAGGAAACGCCGGACGGCGATCTCGATGACGACCCGCTCCGGGTTCACCCGCGGCTGCCGGTAGCGGGCCGCGTAGCGCGCCTCCGCGTCGCGGACCGCCTCGGCGTCGTCCCGTACGGTGGCGACGCCCTCCAGGGTGGACCAGCGCCGGCCGTCCACCTGACCCACGGCGACGACGGGACGCTCCGCCCGCTCGACGTTGCGCACCTTCGCGGTATGCCGGCTCGTGATGACGCGTGCCGTACGGGTGACGGGGTCGTACGTCACCCCGATCGGCACCAGGTGCGGGGTCCCGTCGGCACGCTGGGTCGACAGGAAACACACCCGGCGCTCCTGCCAGAACCTCACGAACTCCGTGTCCGCGTCCGTGGCGTGCCGTTCCTCGGTGTTCATAGGATCTCCTCGCGTGAGCCGTGCTTGTTCCCGTCCGGGACAGCATCGCCGGTGCCTCGGCCGGTTCGCGCGGCCGCGGCGGCCCCGGCAGCGCCCGGTGCCCCGGCCCGGGCCGGCGACCAGGACGGCGGGGTCGCGCCGGACGCCCCTGACGCCCCAGCGCGCGTCGGCGAGGCGGCGGGCGAGGGAAGGGGCGGCTGCGGGACGCAGGGTTGCGGGGACCCGCTCGTAGCTCCGCCGCAAGAGTGATGCGAGCCATCGAGGAGGCTGACGCGAAACGGCGGAACGATCCCGCCGGTGGGTGACAGCCGCCCGCCGAACGGGAAACCGTGTCCCGTAGGTCCGCGCGCACCGCCGACGGGACGGAGTACAGGCGATGGCCACCACGACAGGTGAGACCCGAGCGGCCATGACGGCACCGAACAGCATCCGGCTGCCCGGCATCGTCCTCGGGGTCGGGCTCGGCGGCTTCGCCGACGGCATCCTGCTCCACCAGCTCCTCCAGTGGCACCACATGCTCACCAGCACCAACGACGACCGCATCGGCGTGAAGTACTACAACCCGAACACCGTCTCCGGGCTGGAGATGAACACCGTGTGGGACGGCATCTTCCACACCGTGTGCTGGATCGCCGTGCTGCTCGGACTGGCCCTCCTGTACTCCCGGGTCACCCACAACCGGCGGGCGGTGTGGGCCTCGCGGGTGCTGTGGGGCTGGATCCTGGCCGGGTGGGGCCTGTTCAACCTGGTCGAAGGCGTCCTCGACCACCACGTTCTGGGCATTCATCATGTCTACGCCGGCCCGCACCAGGCATGGTGGGACGCCGGCTTCCTCGTCCTCGGAGCCCTTCTCCTGGTCGGCGGATATCTGCTCCAGCGCGGCGGACAGCCCTTCGACCCCGACGCCCCGCGCGGCGCCGCACGGCCCCGGAGCCAGGCCTGATGGACGGCACGGGCGGCGGCGCGCACGATGGCACCCACCCCGCGCACCAGGACAGCGCCGGCGGCGGTGAAGGCGTACTCGACGCGGTACCCGTCGTGCTGGTCCTGGTGCTCCTCCTCGCCGCGGCCGGGGGTTACCTGCTCGCCGTGCGCCGGGCGCGTCGCCGCAACCCCGTGCAGGGCTGGAGCGGTTGGCGGTCGGCGGCGTTCCTCGTCGGGCTGGCGCTGTCGGCCGTCGCACTGCTGCCGCCGCTGGGACCCGCCGCGCACGCCGACTTCCGGGGACACATGGCCCAGCACATGCTGATCGGCATGTACGCGCCGCTGGCACTGGTGCTGGCCGCTCCGATCACCCTGGCGCTCCGCACCCTGCCACCGGCCGGCGCCCGCCGGGTGACCGCCTTGCTGCACGGCCGCCCCGCGCGCCTGTTCACCCACCCCGCGGTGGCGCTCGCGCTGAGTACCGGCACCCTGGGGGTGCTGTACTTCACCCCGCTGTACGACACGGCGATGAGTCACCCCGCGGGGCACTGGCTGATGAACGCCCACTTCCTGGCCGCCGGATGCCTCTTCGCGCATGCCGTCGCCGGCCCCGACCCCGCTCCCGGGCGGCCCGGCGTCCCGGCCCGGCTGGTGTACCTGGGGATCGCGATCGCCGCACACGCCCTGATCGCCCAGGCGATGTACGGCGGGTTCCTCGTCCACATCCACGCGCCCGTCGACCAGGTCCAGCAGGGCGCGGAGATCATGTACTACGCCGGGGACGTCGCCGAACTCCTGCTCGCCGCGGCACTGGTGGCAACCTGGCGCCCCGAGCGCCGGAGCCGGCGTCCGCGGACCGGCCCGGGAGCCGTGCCGACGGGACCGGCCTCAGGCGGCGTCCCGGTCGGGTGACCGGTGCTCGGCCGGCTTCGGGTTCCGGGGCGGCGAGGCCTCCGCGGCCCTGCCGCCCGGAATGAGACGCAGATGTCGGCGCCGGGCGTGCCGGGCGGGCGGGCCCGGATCGCCGAACATCCGGTCCTCCAGGTACGTCATGGTGAACAACAGCAGCCCCAGTCCGGGCAGCAGTAGGACGGCAACGATAACCACGCCGCAGGTCCCCCTCCGCTGTGGATGACTCCCCTCCGGGTGCCCGGGTCGGCGTCGGCGATGGGCCGGTATTCAGTGAAGATGACGCAACCGTCGGACATATGGGGCAAGTGGGGGTAAAGAGCTTGCGTGTGCCGAAGTGTGCCGGGCGTCATGTTCGAGTCGACCGTGGGTAGGCGGCCCCGACGGCAGAGACGTAGTCCCCCAGGAACGGAGCACTTGAGCCGATGTCGCACACCTCCCCACCCACCGGCCTGGCCACCGGCCCGCAGTTGGCGGCCTCGTGGTCGGACTGGATCGGCGACCACACCGCGGCACTGATCGGGATACCCCTGCGCATCGCGCTCATCGTCGTCGTCCTGCTGGTGGTGCGCGTGGTGGCCAAGCGCGCCATCACCCGGGTCGTCCAGCGAGTGCTGGAGCCGTCGGCGGGCGAGACCGACCCGAGCCGGCCCCGCAGGCCGACCCGCGGCGCCGCCGTACTGCACCGCGACCGGTCCCGGGCGCGGCAGCGCCGCGAACAGCGGGCCCGCACGATCGGCTCGGTGCTCAGCAGTGCCGTGACCATCGTGCTGTTCATGGTCGGCGTGGCCATGGTGCTGGACCAGGTCGGCATCGCGCTCGGCCCGCTGCTGGCCAGTGCCGGAGTGGTGGGCCTGGCGATCGGTTTCGGCGCGCAGAGCCTGGTCGCCGACTATCTGTCCGGCCTGCTCATCATGGTGGAGGACCAGTACGGCGTCGGTGACTCGGTCGACCTCGGGGAGGCCGTCGGCGAGGTGGAGCACGTCGGCCTGCGGCTGACCCATGTACGTGACCTCAACGGCGGCCTGTGGCACATCCGCAACGGCGAGATCCTGCGGGTCCGCAACGACAGCCAGGAATGGGCGCGTGCCGTCCTGGATGTCGCCGTGGCCTACGACGCGAACCTCGACACCGTTCACCGCGTGCTGGAGGACACCGGCCGCGCCCTGCGCCAGGACCCGGAGTTCGAGGATCTCCTGCTGGAGGACCCCGCGGTGTGGGGCGTGCAGTCCCTGGACGCCGACGGTGTGCTCGTGCGCCTCGCGGTCAAGACCGTGCCGCTCCAGCAGTGGGGCGTCACCCGCGAACTGCGGCGCCGGGTCAAGGACGCCCTGGACGTGGCCGGCATCGACATCCCGTTCCCGCAGCGGACGGTCTGGGTGCGCACCGACGCCCCCGACTCCGAGTCGGGCGCTCTGACGCGCTGACCCGAGGGGCGAGCGGGACGGGCGGGGCGAGCGGGGCGAGCGGGATGGGTCGGACCGGCGGCGCGATTTGCTGGACCGGCAAAGATCTTTGCCGGACCGGCGTCCACCGGTGCAGCCTGTGCATGGGCGGAGCGCGTGGCACTCGCGCGCCCCGCCGTGCAGCCGATCCCGTCCGTCTCCAGGAGGCACCATGACCGACACGCCCGCCCCGGCCCCCGCCGCGGAGTTCTGGGAAGCCCGTTACCGCGACACCGACCGCGTCTGGAGCGGCCGCCCCAACGCCCTGCTGGTCCGGGAGGCGAGCGACCTCGCCCCGGGCACCGCGCTCGACCTGGGCTGCGGCGAGGGGGCGGACGCCGTGTGGCTGGCCTCGCGCGGCTGGCGGGTCACCGGCGTGGACATCTCCGGCACCGCGCTCGACCGCGCCGCCGGGCACGCCGCCGACGCGGGAGTCGGCGACCGGGTCTCCTGGGAGCGCCACGAGCTGGGCCGGTCGTTCCCCGAGGGCTCCTTCGACCTGGTGAGCGCCCACTACCTGCAGTCCCCGGTCGCGCTCGACCAGCAGGCCGTCCTGCGCGACGCCGCGCGGGCCGTGGCGGACGGCGGCACCCTGCTGATCGTCATGCACGCCGGGTGGCCGTCCTGGCAGACCGAGCCGCCCTTCGACGCCGTCTTCCCCACCTTGGACGAGGTCCTCGACGAACTCGCCCTGCCCGGCGGCGAGTGGACCGTCGAGACCAGGGAGACGGTCCGGCGGCCGAGCCTCTCGCCCGAGGGGGTCGACGGCTTCCGCGAGGACAACGTGTGGCGCCTGCGACGCGTCGAGTAGAGGGGTGGGTGTCCTATTTGTTGAAAAAGTTATCTTCCGAGAATTTTGAGAAGAGAGGCATGCTTTGTGACTTCCCGGACACCTGTGGTGTGAAGGCCATTGGCTACCAGAGGGAGATGGTGAAATGCCTTCCAACGAGGTGCTCAAGGAAGTCCAGACCGAGAACATCGACATCGAAGCGGTACTCGACCCCGCCGAGCCCGACGGAGTCTTCCGCGACAGCCGCGAGTGCGCAGCGCTCGCCCTCCAGTCCGGAGGTACCTCTCTTCTGCTTTCCCCGCCGACCCCGCGCCCGAAGAAGGGTTGACGGACCGACGGGAGCAGTGAGATGGAGCAGTCGAGCACGTCAGCCCTTCTCCAGGGAACGGTGCTGGACCTCGCTTCCGACGTGGTCTCCGCTCTTCGGAGCGGAGACCACGTGCGAGCGGGGGGCACCCTGACCGGAGGCGGAGCGGGCGAAGGCGTCGCACGTGCGGCGGTACGCGTTCTGGGCGCCGACACACTGTTGCCCACCGCCCTCCTGCGCGTCCCGCCCGAGCCCGGACAACTCGCCGTGTTCAAGGACGCCGTGGCGGCCCACCCGCCGCGCGCCGACGCGGCCCCCGCCGTCGTATGGAGCCACTGGGCCATGGTCCGTGCCCTGCGCCGGCTCGAACAACCCCTGACCGACCCGCTCGCCGACGACCCGGGCGCCGAACCCGGCGCCGACTGGCTCGACGACGCGGGCTGGCAGTTCCTGACCCACCAGCTCGCCGTACTCGCCCCGCTCGCGCTGCCCGGCGAGGAGTGCGCGGTGACCCGTGCGGCCCGGCGCCGTCCGGTGGACGTGGCCCGCGGCTTCGTACGGGCGGTACGCCGCCGTGACTGGCAGCAGGCCGCCGGAGCCGGACGCTGGCTCACCCTCCTGGACGGGGTGCCCGACACCCTCGGTCTCGAGGCGGGCCTCGACTTCGTACGGCTCATGGGCGGCAGCGATCCGCGGGTGGCCCTGCAACTGGAGGCGGCACGGCTGATGCCGGCCGGAGTCCTCCTGTGAGCGTCCGGGAGGTCGAGGAGGCCGCCCTGGACTGGGTGTGGGCCCACCGCGACCGCTTCGCCCTCGGTGACGACGCGCTGGCCGCCGACGGCCAGGTGAACCGCACCTGGAAACCACTGGGCGAACTGGCCCAGGTCTGCGCGTCCGTGTCCGCCCGCGTCCCGCCGTCGGACCCGGTCCACACGCGTGTGTCCGACCTGTTGGACTTCGCCTGGCAGCAGACCCGCCGGGGCGAACTGTTCCTGCTGATGCAGTCGCTGGAGCCCTTCGCCACCTACCCGCTGGAGGTGTACGCGGCCTTCGCCTCGGCCGGTCACCGGCACCCCGGCTACGAGGCGTCCGCCGCCGTGGTGGCACGCACCCGCGGCTGGCGGCTCACCGAGCAGTACCCCACCCGGCGGCTCGGCGTCATCGAGGCCGAGCGGCGCAGCGGCCTGAGCCCGCACGGCCAGGTGTCGCGGGCGCTGGGCCGCACCTGGCTGGGCGGCCTGCCGGAACCCTGGACCTTCGAACGCGCGTCCGGTTACGCGCTCACCCACGTCGTCTTCCACCTCACCGAATGGGGACGCACCACCCAGGGCGTGCCACCGGACCTGGCCGACTATCTGCGGCACTGGCTGCCGCCCTGGCTCGACACCTGCGTCGAGGCCCGGATGTGGGACCTGAGCTGCGAGTTGCTGGCGGTGGCGGCGAGCCTGCCGCGCCCGCCGGACCCGGCCGTCCTGGACGACGCCTGGCAGCGCGTCGCGGCGGCACAGCACGCCTCCGGCGCCCTCCCCGAGGAAGGCGCTGTCCAGGACGCCGCCGGGGCCGCCGACGGCCCGGACCCCTACGCCTTCACCGACTGCTACCACTCCACCCTGATGGCGGCGTTCGCGGCGGCCCTCACCACCGCACGGCCGAGGGACGTGGACCACGCCGGACAAGGAGTGCCGGGATGACGGACACCCGCCTGATCCACCGCGTCGGAGTCGGTGCCCTGGAGTGGCTGTGGGCCCACCGCGACGGCTTCCGGCTGGAGCCGGACGTGGACCCCGAGATCGGATTTCTGGAACGCTTCAAGCCGATCGGGGAACTCGCCCTGATCTGCAAGGTGCTCTTCCGCGAGGGCGTCGCCGGCTCCCGGCAGGCGCAACTCGCCCGCCAACTGCTCGACCACACCTGGCGCGAAACCCTCGACGGCGGCCGCATGCTGGTGCGCGGGCAGCGCATCGAGCCGTTCTCACCGGTCCCCTTCGAGGTGTACCTGCCGTTCAAGGAGCTGGGCTACAGCCAGCCCGAGGTGGAGCGGGCCACGGTCCTCAACCACCGGCTGGACAGCTGGACGAGGTTCCCGGTGACACCGACCCGGCGCCTGGGCCTGTCCGCCTTCCAGCGCCGCTTCGGCCTCACGGCCCGGCCGCCCGAGGCCGACCTGGTGGCCACCACCTGGCTGGCCGGCACCCCCGAACCCTGGACGGTCGAGGGCCACACCGCCTACGACGTCACCCACACCGTCTTCCACCTCACCGACTGGGGCGAGAACCCCGACGGCCTGCCCGCCCCGATCGCCGACTATCTCGCCACCTGGCTCCCGGTCTGGATCGACGACTGGCTGGACCTCGAACGCTGGGACCTGCTCGGCGAACTCCTCGTCGTCGACGCCTGCCTGCCCAGGCCCACCCTCGACGAGCCCGCCTGGCAGGGCTTCGCCGCCGCACAGCAGCCCGACGGCGCCATGCCCGCCGTACGGACGATGCCCGAGGGCGACCCCGACACGCTGTTCGACCTGATCTACCACCCGACGCTGGTCGCCGCCTTCGCCTCGCTGCTGGCCACCTCACGCGCCCTCACCGAGCTGGCGCACACCGGCTCATGACGGGCCGTCCCACGCCCTGGCCGGGCGACCCCGCCGACCCCGAGGACGTCCCGCCGGAGCGCGCCCCCCTCGGGCCCCCCGACGACGCGGCCCTGCGGGCACGGCTCGCCGACGCCGTCGACGCCTCCGACGCACCCGACGTCGTCTTCGCCGTCTCCCGGCGCGGCCGGCGCACCCTGCACACCGGCGGTACCGCCCCGCCGCCCGCCGTCCCCCGCGAGGAACTGCGCTACGAGACCGGGTCGGCCTCCAAGACGTTCACCGGGCTGCTGCTGACCCGGCTGATCCAAAGCGGTGTCCTCACCGGAGGCGAACCGGCCGCCGCCTGCCTGGACCCCGCCCGGCCCCCCGGACCCGACCCCGTGACGCTCGCCCACCTCATCACCCACACCTCGGGACTGCCCGCCCTGCCGGCCGACTTCGTCCCCCGCGCCCTGCCCGCCTGGCGCACCAACCCCTACGCCCGCTACCCGGCCGAGCGGCTGACCGACGCCTTCCTGCGGCACCGCCCCGGGCACCGCCCCGGAACCCGCTGGCACTACTCGAACTACGGCGTCTCCGTGCTCGGACACGCCGTCGCCGCGGTCACCGGCACGCCCTGGGAGGACCTGCTCACCGAGTACGTCCTGCGCCCGCTGGGCCTGAGCGGTACCGCCCTGCGGGCGGAGGACCCCAAGACCGACGCCACGGGTCACCGCAAGGACGGCCGCACCCCCGTCCCGGCCTTCGACGCGGGCGGCTTCCAGGCGGCCGGGGCCGTCCGGTCCACCCCGCACGACCTGCTCGCCTTCCTGGAGGCCCACCTCGACCCGGCCGGCTCACCGGCCGCGGGCGCGCTGCGCGCGGTGCGCGTGCCGGTGCTGAGGCGCGGGCTGGGGCACCGGCACGTGCACACGGTGGCGTGGTTCCGCCACCCCACCGACGGCGGGCCGATGTACTTCCACAGCGGCGCGACCCTCGGCCAGCAGGCGTTCCTGGGCTTCAGGCCCGACACCGGCACGGCCCTGGCCGCGGTGTGCACCCGGCGGTTCCGCGCCCACGACCCGTTCATCGCCACCGCCTACGCGCTCCTCGCCGAGGAATGACGAAGCGCGGGGCCGCCTCCAGCAGCGCGGCCCCGCGCCCGCCGCCGTAGGGCGGCTCACCGTCCGTCAGACACGCTGCCACAGGGCCGGCGCGCTCTCCGGCGACCAGACACCCTGCGCCTGGTGGTTCTGCAGGCACCGGTACCGCAGGCCCGCGTGGGACACCGTGGCCCCCGCCTCGTAGACCCGGCCCGCCGCCCACGCGTCCGCCGCCGCGTTGTCCTGCGGGGCGGGTGTTCCGGCCGAGGCGGAGGTGGTCTTCAGGGTGAGGCCGAAGTCGCTGAGCAGCGGGTTGATCGGCTGGTAGAAGGTGGTCCCGCCGTTCGTGCAGTCACCCGAACCACCGGACGTGGTGCCCTGCGCCTGGTCGCCCGCGACGAAGGGGCCGCCGGAGTCGCCGGGCTCGGCGCACACCGTCGTCCCGGTCAGTCCGTCGACGGTGCCCTCCGGATAGCTGACACTCGTGTCGTGCTGCTCGACCGTGCCGCAGTGCCACCCGGTGGTGGAACCGGAACGGCACACCGACGCGCCCACGAGCGCCTCCACCGAGCCGGCGACCCGCACCTTCTCGCCGTCCTGCGCCTTGACGTCCGGTGTGGCGGCCCAGTCGGCGTTGACGCCCACCCAGGCCATGTCCTTGCCGGGGAAGGTGGAGGCCTGGAAGGTGCCCTGGGCGGCCTCGTTGAACCCGGTCGTGGTGGCGCCCGGAGCGCCGCAGTGACCGGCCGTGGCGAAGCCCTGCCGGTCGTCCTTGGTGACGGAGAACCCGATCGAGCAGCGGGCCTGACCGTCGATGTAGTAGGCGTCGCCGCCGACGATGTCCTCCAGCACCCGCGGCCGGTCCGGCGAGACGCGGACGCCCACGTCCTGGCCCTCCACCCCGGCGGCCGCCACGAAGGCCGACGCGGCCGGCTCGCCGGTGGCCTGGACCATCACCCGGTTGGCCTTGACGTCGACGTACCAGACCGGCGTCTCGGGGGTCTGAGTGCGGACGGCGACGGCGTCCAGCTTCTCCTTGACCGCGCGCAGTTCGGCCAGCCCCTTCTCGACGACCGCCGCCTTCGCGCCCTGAGCCTCGATGGCGGCGGTGTCCGCGGCGTCGGTCGTGGCGACCGTCAGCTCGGCGGAGGTCGCGCCGCTCACCCAGGCCCCGGCGAAGCGGTCGCCCAGGGTGTTGCGCAGCATGCCCGCCCGGGTGCCCGCCTCCGCCTCGTTGACCAGCCGCGCCGCCGCCTGCTCCGGCGTCAGCCTCAGGTCGCGCTGCATCGCGCGCAGCACCTGCGGCGAGACCTTGCCGACGCCGAGCGTCCGGGCGGCGCCGGGCTGCGCCCCCGGGGCGGGCGGGGGTGCGGCCGACGCGGCCGCGGGGAGTGTGGTCAGGACCAGGGCGCCGAGCGCGGTCAGGGCTGCGCGGCGGCTGCGCGCGGCATGTCTGCCGACCATGCGATGTGCCTCCTTCGGGGGCTGTACGAGACAGCGGGGATCGGTGAGTGACCGTGGTTCACGGTGCGACTGCGGCGAAGTCACAGTCCTTGCCGGAAAGATCCGCGGCGATGTCGGGTCCCGGAGTCTTTCGCGCTATGGGGGACGCGGTGGGTGGCAAGTGCAGTACGCGGACGCGCACGCCGGGCCGGGCTCAGGCGGGGTTCAGCCCCGGGGCGCCCGCCTCGGTGACGAAGGACGCGGCCGTGCTGATGGGAGCGCCGGGCGTGCTGATCGCGGAGACCGTCCTGAAGTCGAGGCGGGCGGCCTGGCGGTCGAGTTGTACCCGGACGTAGCCGCGCCTGCCGTCGTAGAACTTCATGTGCGGGTTGGCCTGCATGTACAGGTCCCAGTTGGCGGGCTGCTCCACGCCGTCCCGGCCGCTGGCCACCGAGGTGCAGGTGACCTCCGTGCCGACGGTGGCGGACGCCGGGTCGTCGAAGTCCTCCTTGACGTCGAGGGCGTAGCCCACGTGCACGTCGCCGGTGAGGATCAGCCAGTTCTCGACCCCGGCGGCCTTCGCGCCGGCGACGACCCGGTCGCGCGAGGCGCGGTAACCGTCCCAGGCGTCCATCGAGAGCGCGGCGTCGGCCGTCACGTCGAACTTGCGCTGGGAGAAGCAGACCTGCTGGGGCATCACGTTCCACAGCGCGGTCGAGCTCTGCCAGCCGCCCAGCAGCCACTGCTCCTGCGCGGCGCCGGTGATGGTGCGCGCCGGATCGTCCGACTCGGGCCCGGGGGCGTGCGGCCGGTCGTCGTAGGCCTGGTCGGAGCGGTACTGCCGGGTGTCGAGGATGTCGAACTGGGCGAGCGTGCCCCAGTGCAGCCGGCGGTACAGCTGGGCGTCCGGCCCCTGCGGCAGCTGTGCGGCGCGCAGTGGCTGGTTCTCCCAGAACGCGCGGTAGGCGGCCGCCCTCCGCAGCAGGAACTCCTCGGGCGGGATGGCGTTCTCCGGGATGCTGCCGGCGTAGTTGTTCTCGGTCTCGTGGTCGTCCCAGGTGACCACGAAGGGGTGCGCGGCGTGGGCCGCCCTGAGGTCCTCGTCGTTCTTGTAGAGCGAGTAGCGCAGCCGGTAGTCGGCGAGGGTCATCGTCTCGCGGTTGAACACGTCGGGCAGGACGACGTCGGTGTAGCGGCGCTCCCCGCCCTGTGAGTTCACCGCGTACTCGTACAGGTAGTCGCCGAGGTGGAAGACCACGTCGACGTCGTCCTGGGCGAGGTGCCGGAGCACCGTGTAGTAGCCGTCCTGGTAGGCCTGGCAGGCGACCGCCGCCAGCTTCAAGGACGACGTGGCGCTGCCCGCCGGCGGCGCGGTGCGGGTGCGGCCCGCCGGACTGAGCCAGGCACCGGCCCGGAAGCGGTAGTAGTACACCGTGCCCGGCGTCAGGCCCTTCACGTCGACGTGCACGCTGTGGTTGTACTCGGCGTGGGCGTCGGCGGTGCCCCGGAACAGGACGGCCGCGAAGTACTCGTCGAGTGCCACCTCCCAGTCGACCGTGACCCGCTCCGTGCCCATCCCGCCGTCCTCCAGGAACGGCTCCGGCGCCAGCCGGGTCCACAGCAGCACCGAGTCCGGCAGGGGGTCGCCGGAGGCGACGCCGAGGGTGAACGGGTCGCTGGTGATCCGGGCGCTTCGCAGCGGGGCGGCGGCCGCGCCGCGGGCCGGCAGGTTGGTGGAGAAGGCGAGCGCGGCGGCCGCCGCGGTGACGGTGAGGAAACGCCGGCGGCCCAGGTGCCGGGCGGCGGCGCCCATCACGGCGTCGTGCGGGGAGAAGGCGTGCTCGGCCAGTCGGCTGTGACGGCCCGTGGGCGCCATCTGGTGTCCTCTCGTACGGGGCGGGCGGTCCATGGGCGAGCGGCACGGGGAACCGGGTGGGGCCCCGGGCGGTCGCCCCACGCACGCCGGCACGGGGTACTCGCGTCGGGGCGAGCCGGTGTGCGCCGTCCGTGCCAGGGCCCCGTCGCGCGGTGGCGCCGACCCGTGATGCGCGGACCCCGCATGCTAAGCAGACAAAACACCCGAAATCGGCAGGACTTGCGGAGTGATCACACAGGAGGAGGTACGCGCGTGTGGGCGTCGGCCGTCCGGGGCACCCGGTACGGACGGAACGCGGGTACCCGGGTGAGGAAGGCGGCGGGCCGAGCCCATGGCGAGGACACGGCGCTACGAGGTGGCGGCCTCCGGCCGCTGGTGGGACCAGGAGGACGGCCGCTGGTTGCCGTCCGGCGAGGTGCACGCGTGGGAGCAGGGCATGAACCAGACCGTGTGCGGTCTGTCCCTCAACCGTTCGCAGCTGTCCAGGTTCCCGGCCGTCACCTGGACCGACGTGCTGCCCGAGTCCGGCGGTGCGGCCGACGAGGTCCGCCGGGTCTGCCCCCGCTGCGCCGCCGCGGCCGGGCGGCGGGGCGCGGACGCCCGGCCCGGCTGGCGGCGCACCGACCCGCGGCCCTGACCCACGCCGACCGGGGCCGGGCGCACGGCCCGGCCCCCGGGATGTCGCCCGCCGCCTACGACGGCAGCGGCGAGCGGCTGACGCGGATCTTGGACTGGCCGTGCGGCCGCTTCTCCCAGTCCTCCATGAACCGCGCGTGCAGACCGTGCCCGCGGGCCAGCGCCAGCAGGGTGTCGGTGCGGTAGTAGAAGTCCTCGTGCAGCACCTGGTGTTCGGTGCCCTCGGTGCGGTCGAAGGTGAAGTCGAAGAACCCGGTCTCGGTCAGGACGCGGCCGACGTGGGAGAGACACTCCTCGATCACGTTCAGCGGCGAGTGCGAGAAGACGCTGTGCGCGTGGACGACATCGAAGTGGTCGTCCGGCAGGAAGTCCAGGGTGAGGTTCCCGGTGATGGTCAGGTGGGGCAGCTTGGCCTGGAGTCCGCGCTCGGTCAGGGTCTCCTTGGCGGCGATCAGTATGTCCGGCGAGATGTCGATGCCGTAGTAGTGCCCCGCGTCCAGGTGCTCGATGAAGCGCCAGCCGCCGCGCAGGTTGCCGCAGCCGATGTCGAGCATGTGGTGCTCGGGACGCAGCCCGTGCTCGATCAGGTACTCGAACTGCATCTGCCCGAGCGCCAGCCATCGGTCGTGGGTCCGGCTGCCGACCGCGGCCTCCGGGTTGCGGCGGGCGTCGGAGGCCATCACGGCCCGGTAGTAACCGACGTGGTCCGGGTGCCTGATCCGCAGCCACGCGTCCCGGCCGGCCCGGCGGAGGTAGGGGCCGACGCGCTCGGGGTGGCGCAGTGCGTACCCCACCTTGTGCGTGAGCGCGGCACGGTTGCCGCGCAGCTTTTTCGGGGACTTGGCGTCCTTGGGCATGGGGTGGATTCTCCGTGTGAGGGGTGGGGGCGGTGCCGCAGAGGGTGTCAGACCCGGCGGCGCGGCAACAGGACCGTGATGACGGTGAGTCCGAGGGCGAGGCCGCCGAGGGAGGGCCGTGTCGATCCACTGGAACGTCCAGCAGTCGCCGGCCGGGTTCGCCTCGTAGAAGCGGCGACACAGCCGCACCGGGACATGCACTCCTTCGGCTCGCGCCCGGACGGGTAGGGCGGTCCAGGACGGACTCGCGGCGGCCGGACGCCCTGATCAGGCCGTAGTTCCCGGTGGACCACTTGTCGCCCATCGGCGGCTTGGCCTGCCTTCCGTCGATGACATAGGCGCGCCGCGGGACCAGCAGGCGGCCCGGTGCGGCGGGACCAGCAGGCGGCCCGGTGCGGCGGGACCAGCAGGCGGACCCGGTGCGTCGGGACCAGTAGGCGGGCCCGGCGCGTCCACTGCGTCAGGGCCGCCACCGCCGCCGTGACCGGTGGGCGGCCTCCAGACGCGGTCTGGCATGTCACACGGAAGCCGGTCTGGACTGTCAGTCCAGTCCTTGGACGTGTAGTCTAAAAGTCCCGAAGCTCCGTGCAGCCGAATGCCGAATAGGGAGGCCCTTGGTGAGCGAACCGGCCCTGGACGTCGAACGGGACGCCGTCCTCGCCGCCCTGCGCCCCGTCGTGGACGGCATCGCGGCGACGTTCGGCCCGGTCTGCGAGGTGGTCCTGCACGACTACCGGCGCCCCGAGCGATCGGTCGTGGCCGTCGCCGGCTCGGTGACCGGCCGGACGGTGGGCGGGGCGATGAGCGAGATCGGCATGCGCGTGCTGGCCCGCGGCGACGAGGCGCGGGACGAGCTGAACTACGTCACGCGGACGGGCGACGGCATCCTGCTGAAGTCCTCCACCATGGTGCTGCGCGACTCCACGGGGGCCGTGTTCGGTGCCCTGTGCGTCAACCTGGACGTCACCGCCGTGGACCGGGCCCGGTCCCTGCTCGGCGCCCTGGCCGGGGCCGCGGGCACCCCCGCCGACCCACCGGCGACCACCTTCGCCGACGACATCGACGCGGTGGTCGACGCCATCGTGGACGCCCACCCGCTGCGCCGGGACAGGAGCTGGGCGGCGCTGGAGCGCGCACAGCGACTCGAACTCTTCCGCGACCTGGACGGGCGCGGCGTGTTCGCCGTACGCCGCTCGGTCGAGCAGGTCGCCGCCCGGCTCGGCATCTCCCGGGCCTCCGCCTACAACTACCTCTCCCAGGCCCGCGCCGCGGCCGACCCCGCCACCGATCCCGCTGGAGGACACGCGTGACGACCACCACCCCGCCGGTCACCCTCGACGACGTCCGCTCCGCCGCCGCCCGCCTCCGAGGCGTCGCGCACCGCACCCCGGTGCTGCGCTCGCGCACCCTGGACGCCCTGACGGGCGCCGAGACCCTCCTCAAGTGCGAGAACCTCCAGCGGGTGGGCGCCTTCAAGTTCCGCGGCGCCTACAACGCGGCCTCCCGCCTCACGCCGGAGCAACTGTCCCGCGGCATCGCCGCCTACTCCTCCGGGAACCACGCCCAGGCGGTCGCCCTCGCCGCGCGCGAGCTGGGCACCACCGCCGTGATCGTCATGCCCGAGGACGCGCCGCCCTCCAAGCGGGCGGCCACCGTCGGCTACGGCGCGGAGATCGTCACCTACGACCGCTACACCGGCGACCGCGTCGCCGTCGCCGAGGCCCTCGCCGCCGAACGCGGACTGAGCCTGATCCCGCCCTACGAGCACCCGCACGTCATCGCCGGACAAGGCACCGCCGCCCTCGAACTGGTCGAGGAGACGGGTCCACTGGACGCCCTGATCGCACCGGTCGGCGGCGGCGGACTGATCGCCGGGAGCGCCACCGCGGTCAAGGGCCTGCACGCCGGCACCCGGGTCATCGGCGTCGAACCGGAGGCCGGCGACGACACCAAGCGGTCCCTGGAGGCGGGCCGGCGCGTCACCGTCCCGGTCCCGCGCACCATCGCCGACGGCCAGGCCCTGCACACCCCCGGCGAGCTGACCTTCTCCCTCAACCGGCGGCTGCTCGACGGGATCGTGCTGGTCAGCGACGACGAGATCCGGGACGCGATGCGCTTCGCCTTCGAACGGCTGAAGACCGTACTCGAACCGAGCGGCGCCACCCCGCTGGCCGCCCTCCTCACCGGCCGCGTCGGCCCGCTGCCCGGACGCGTGGGCGTGATCCTCTCCGGCGGCAACGTGGACGCCGAACGCTTCGCCCGCCTGTGCGGCACACCGCGCTGACCTCACGCGTCCCCCGGATGGCGGCCCCGAGTTGACAGGTGGACGATGGAGTGGTGGGGCCAGGGAAAGGAGGAGCGTCATGTTCGAGGCAAAGACGATCGACAAGCCGGACGAGCGGCGCGATTTCCCCCGCGGGCACATCGAGGCCGTGCACATGGAAGGACTCGACTTCGCCGTCGCCACCTTCGAGCCGGGCTGGCGCTGGTCGGAGTCCGTCGCGCCCATCGCGGGCACCGACAGTTGCATGATCCACCACAACTGCTACGTGGCCGAGGGACGTATGTGCGTCCGCATGGACGACGGCGCCGAGAGCGAGGTGGGCCCGGGCGACGTCTTCGTCTGCTCGCCCGGCCACGACGCCTGGGTCGTGGGCGACGGACAGTGCGTCGTGTACGACTTCGCCGGAGGGATGGCCAAGGAGTACGCCAAGGCCGACTAGAAGGAGACCGGCACGACACCAGGGGAGCCGTGTGTGGCGGGAGGAGGGGGTGTGGGGTGGGGCTCGCCCGCAACCGACCCCGCACACCAACCGCCCCACGCGCGGCGCCCCCCCGCCCCG